>NZ_JAAKZV010000486.1 GCF_011044975.1 Streptomyces coryli
GACGGAGCGACTGCCCCGCCCCGCGGCAATCGCTCCGTCAGCTCCGCCTGCCGCGTCGCCTCCGCCGCTGCCCACGGCGGCAGCCAGCCGTGCGTCGCCCGCTCCAGGAGCGCCTCGCCCGACGCCCGGCAGTGCTCTATGACTTCGGCCGGCGAGGGCCGCGCGGCCGGGTCCTTGGACAGGCAGAGCGCGACCAGGTCCCGCAGCTCCGCCGGACAGCCACTCAGGTCCGGCTCGCCGGTGGCGATGCGGAAGAGCAGCGCGTGGCCGGCGGCCTCGCCGTACGGGTGCGCACCGGTCGCCGCGTAGTGCGTCAGCAGGCCCAGTGCGAAGACGTCGATCGCCGGTCCCGGCGGGCTGTCGCCGGTGATCTGTTCGGGGGCCATGTAGGCCGGGGTGCCCAGGAGTTCGCCCGCCTCGGTGAGCTGCGTGGCGTCCGCGGACCGCGCGATGCCGAAGTCGATCACCCGCGGCCCCTCGGCCGCGAGCAGCACGTTCGACGGCTTGAGGTCGCGGTGCACCACGCCCGCCGCGTGAATCGCGCCGAGCGCCTCGGCGACCCCCGCGACCAGCTGCAGCACCGTCCGCACCGGCAGCGCCCCGTGCCCGGCCACGACCGCGTCCAGCGCGGGCCCCGGCACATACACCCCGGCCAGCCACGGCTGCGCCCCCTCGGTATCGCTGTCCACCACCGGCGCCGTATACGGCCCCTGCACCCGCCGCGCCGCCGCCACCTCGCGCGCGAACCGGCGCCGGAAGTCCGGACTGGCCGCATACTCCTGCCGGATCACCTTCACCGCCAGCGGCTGCCCACCCGGCGAGTACGCCAGATACACCGCACCCATGCCCCCGGACCCCAGCCGCGCCCGCAGCCGATAGCCGCCGACGTGCGTTGGATCATCCCCCCGTAGCTGCTCCATGGGAGATCAAGCTACCTCAGCACCGCCACCGATTCCGGGGGCAGATCGCGTCCAAGGGAGACCTCGCCCCAGGAGGCGATGAGGGTGTCGCAGCCGCGGTGGAGCGGGACCGGTTCGTCGCCGAGATTCACGGCGACCACGTACGGGCCGCGGTGCAGCTGCACGCAGTCGCCCTCCCCGCAGATCCGCAGCTCCGCCGAGCTGAACGCCGGCTCCTCGCGGCGCAGTTCGATCAGCTTCCGGTAGAAGTCCAGCAGCGCCTGGTGCGGCTGCCGCTCCGGCTCGGACCAGTCCAGGCAGGAGCGGTCGCGGGTGGCCGGGTCCTGCGGGTCCGGGACGTCGGCCGCCGCCCAGCCGTGATCCGCGAACTCCCGCCGCCGCCCTTCCCGCACGGCCCGCGCCAGCTCGGGATCCGTGTGGTCGGTGAAGTACTGCCATGGTGTGCGCGCCCCCCACTCCTCTCCCATGAAGAGCATCGGCGTGGCCGGGCCGAGCAGCACGAGCGCTGCCGCGCCGGCGAGCCGGCCGGCGGAGAGGGATGCGGCCAGCCGGTCGCCCGTGGCGCGGTTGCCGATCTGGTCGTGGGTCTGGGCGTAGGCGAGGAGGCGGTGCCGCGGGATGTCGGGCCGCAGCAGGCGGCCGTGGCAGCGGCCGCGGAAGGAGGAGTACGTGCCGTCGTGGAAGAAGCCGCCGGACAGGGTCTTCGCCAGGGCCTCGCGGGGGTTGGCGGCGAAGTCGGCGTAGTAGCCGTGGGATTCGCCGGTCAGAAGGGCATGCAGGGCGTGGTGCAGGTCGTCGTTCCACTGGGCGTGCACCCCCAGGCCGCCGGCCGCGCGCGGGGTGATGACGCGGGGATCGTTGCGGTCGGACTCGGCGATGAGGAACAGCGGGCGGCCCAGATCGCCGCCCAGGAGATCCACGCGCACCGACAGCTCCTCCAGAAAGTGCAGCGCGCGATCGTCGCGCAGCTCGTGCACGGCGTCCAGGCGCAGCCCGTCGATGCGGTAGTCGGTCAGCCAGGCCAGCGCGCTGCCGATGAAGTACGCACGCACCTCGTCCGAGCCGGGACCGTCGAGGTTCACCGCCGCGCCCCACGGAGTCCGGTGGGCATCGGTGAAGTACGGCCCGTACGCGGGGAGATGATTCCCCGACGGCCCGAGGTGGTTGTGCACCACGTCGAGGACGACACCGAGCCCGTGCCCGTGCGCGCTGTCGACAAAGCGCTTCAGTGCCTCCGGCCCGCCGTACGGCTCGTGCACCGCCCACGGCGCCACCCCGTCGTAACCCCATCCGTGCCGCCCGGGAAACGGACAGACCGGCATCAGCTCCACATGCGTGATCCCGAGCCGCGCCAGATGCCCGAGCCGCTCGGCCGCCGCGTCGAAGGTCCCCTCCGGCGTGAACGTGCCCACGTGCAGCTCGTACAGCACCGCCCCCGGCAGCCCCCGCCC
>NZ_JAAKZV010000487.1 GCF_011044975.1 Streptomyces coryli
CCCGTCCGCCACCCCCTGGCCCCTGGTCCGTACCGAAGTCGAGCCGCAGGCCAAGGAGCGTGCGGTACGGATCGTCGAAACAGTCGCGGGCTGGCCACGAGGCGGGGCCGGGATGCAGGGCGCACAGGAACGGCTCGCGGCAATGAAGGCGCCCACGCGACTCGCCGCCCAGGCCGCGCCCGTCCTCGGAGACGAGCCAGAAGCCACCGCCCGCGTAATCGCCGCCCAATACGGCGGCCTGCAGGGCGGCCGCGCCAGCGTGCTCGTCGCCTACCGGCAGTGGGTCCGGCGGCCCAACGGCACGATAAAAGCTGGCGGTTCGGCATTCGACGTACGACTCGAGGAAGGGCCCGGCGGCTGGGAGGTGACCGCGCTCCATCCGGCGCGCCCCGGCCGGGCGAAGCGCGAACCGGGGGACCTGGCCCAGCGGGTGCTGGCGCACGATCGCATCCATCTGCCGCCCGCCGCCGCGGCGGATGTGCGGGCCGGGACCCTGCGCCCGTATCCGATGCGGGTGCTGCTCGCGCTCGCCGACGACTACGAGATCGACGTGAGCATCGTCCACACCGGCCACCCGCGCAACGTCTTCGGCACCACCCGGCTCAGCGACCACACCCGGATGCGCGCCTTCGACGTCTGGGCCGTCAACGGCCGCCGGGTGATCGACGCGGGCACCCCGGGCCGGCTGATCGACGGTTTTCTGCGGCGGGCGGTGGCGGCGGGCGCGTACAACGTGGGCGGGCCGCGGCAGCTGTCCGGCGGCAGCTACTTCAGCGACCGGGTGCACCGCGATCACCTGCACATCGCCTTCAACCGCGACGACTGAAGGGCCCGCTGCCCGTCGACCACACCTGCTCCAGGATTCCGGCGGCCGCGTCCCCCGCCGCGAAGCGCGGCACGTGACCATCGCCGATCACCACCGGCATCGGCCGTACGCTCATCAGCCGCGCACCCCAGAAGACCAGCTCGAGCACCACGCCCTGCCGGGTCTGCGGCGCGAAGTCCATGTCGAAGACGAAGTTGCCCAGCGAATGCGCGATCAGCCGCCCCCGGTGCAGCTCCATCCCCTGCACCCAGTGCGGATGCGCGCCGACGACGGCATCCGCGCCGGCCTCCGCCAGCCGCCGGCCGACGGTGCGCTGGGCGGGCACAGGACGGTGCGTGTACTGCTCACCCCAGTGCGGGCATACGACCACGACGTCGGCCTCGTCGCGCAGCGCCGCCACCTCCGCCGCCAGCCGGTCCAGGCCGGGCCTGTCCAGCGGGCCCGTACGCGGCGGCATCCGCAGCGAATACGCACCGGGGCGGCCGTCCCCGGCGGCGGGCGTCTCGCCGATGGCGTTGAAGGCGAGGATGCCGAAGCGGACGCCGCGCACCTCGGCGATGGCGGGGCGGCGGGCCTCGGCGAGGCCGTCGCCCGCGCCGGTGGTGGTGAAGCCCGCCCGCCGCAGCGTCCGCACGGTGCGGCGAAGCGCCTCCGTTCCGAAGTCGCCCAGGTGGTTGTTGGCGAGCGTCAGGACGTCGAAGCCCGCGCGGCGCAGGCCGGCCGCGGCGCGCGGGTCGGCGGCGAACGAGTCGCCGCCCTGGGTGGGCGGGCCCGCCCGGGACAGGGTGCACTCGAGGTTGCCGACGGTGAGGTCAGCGGCGGCGAGCCGCTCCGCCGTGCGGGAGAAGGGTAGTTGCCAGTCGCGGGCGTCTGCCATGGCGGCGCCGACGCGGCGGCCGAGCATGATGTCGCCGGTCCAGAGCGTGCGGATGACGGGCCCCGGCGCGGACCCGCGCGGCGCGGCGGCGGTGAGCGGATAGCGGGCCGGCTCGGTGACGGGATCCGCGCCCGCGACCGGGACGGCGGCCACGCCGGGGCCGAGGGCGTCGGCCCGTATCACCGCTAGGGCGTCCGGGTCCCGCCGCACCGCCGCGACGGCGTCGCGACCGCGCACGACGCGCAGCGTGCCGGCGCCGCCGCCGAGTTCGCGCCAGCGGTGCACCCGTCCCGCGATGACGGCCTCGGCCAGGCGGCGCGAGACGGCCAGTCCGGTACGGGTCGGGTGCACGGCGAGCACCTGCGGGAGGCGGGCCGCCGGGGCGGAGGTCGCCGGGCGGTCGGGATCGGCGCTGTGCGATGACGCGCGCCGCGGGCGCGGGCGCTCGCCGCCGCCGGTGCAGCCCGCCGCGACACCGGCGGCGGCCGCCGCCAACACGACCCTCCGGCGAGGACGAGACGCACCTGCCATACGACGCAGGGTAGTTGGCCCGCCGCCGCGTCAGCCGATCACCACCGCCCACCAGCCGCCCCCGCCTCAGCCGACCACCACCGCACCAGCCCCCACCGCCTCAGCCGACCACCAC
>NZ_JAAKZV010000488.1 GCF_011044975.1 Streptomyces coryli
CCAACTCCCCGTAACCAACCCCCACATCAGCGACAGCCGCCACCCACCCCAGCCCAACAGCCTGGAGCGCCATCCCCCCAACCAAGAACGGCCGATTTCCATACCGATCGGCAAGCGCCCCCGCAATCGGCGCCACGAGCACCGGCGTAGCCGTCCACGGCAGAATGCGGACACCAGCCTCCAGCGGTGAATAGCCGAGCGCCGTCTGCATCAGCTGCACGAACAGGAACAGCGCGCCGAACAGCGAGAGGAACTGCAGGAAAGCGACCACGTTCACCGCGCCGAAGACCCGATTGCGGAAGTACCCGAGCGGCACCATCGGATACGGAGCCCGCCGCTCCCGCACCACGAACGCCGCCATCAGCACCACCCCACCGGCCAGCGCCACCACCACCTCGCCGCTGTCCCACCCGCGCTCGGGCGCCCGCACCGGCCCCCACGTCAGCAGGAACAGCCCGGCCCCGGCCAGCACCAGCCCCGGCAGATCCAACTGCGGCCGCGGCCCCCGCGACTCACGCAGCTTCAGCAGCGACAACGGAATCAGCACCACCCCAATAGGCACATTGATCCAGAAGATCCACTGCCAAGCCAGCCCCTCCAGGATCACCCCGCCGACCACCGGCCCGGCCGCCACCGCGACCCCGCTCACGCCACCCCACAGCCCGATCGCCGCCCCGCGCTTGGCGGCCGGGAAGGCATCGCTGATCAGGGTCAGGGACAACGGCAGCACCAGCGCCGCCCCGGCGCCCTGCACCGCGCGCGCCGCGACCAGTTCCCCGGCGCCGGGCGCCAGCGCCGCCGCCACCGAGGCCGCGGTGAAGACCGCGAGCCCGGCGACGTACATCCGGCGCCTGCCGAAGCGATCGCCCAGCGCGGCAGCGGTCGGGATGAGACAGGCAAGCGCGAGGTTGTAGGCGTTCACCGTCCACTCGAGATCGGCCAGACTCGCGCCGAGGTCGACGCGCAGCACCGGCAGCGCCGTGGCCACCACCAGCGTGTCGAGGGTGGCCATGAAGCCGCCCAGCGATGCCAGCACCAGGGTCCAGGTGCGGCGGGATGATTCCGTAGTCATGGGGCTGTGCCTTCCATCCGTCACTGCATGACGGGAACGAGACCAGCCCCGACCCCCGGATTCATCGCAGGACGGCAGGCAATCCGAAATACGGGAACAGGTCGGGGTCGAGGAACGCACTCAGCCGCGCAACCCCACCACCCCGCCCCAGCGTCAGCACCTGCAGCACCCGAAGCCGCAGCCCTCCATTCCCATCCCCATCCCGCGCATACGACCCATACGCCGGCTGCCCATTGGCAACCACCGGCACCAGCCGCTCGATGTGATGCGACGCGAAGATGTGCGCCGCGAAGAAGCGGCCGACGTGCTCGCGGCCCGCGTACCACTCGGGGTGCGGCGGCATCTCCAGCACCACGTCCTCGCGGAGCAGCTCCACCATCCCGTTGAGGTCGGCCTTCTCGAAGGCGGTGACGTATCGCTCCAGGAAGGCGCGCTGATCGTCCGACTCGGGCCGGTACGGGAGGTCTTCCTCCGCCGGTGCCACGGCCTGCAGCTGGGCGCGGGCCCGTTGCAGGGCGCTGTTGACGGCGGCGGGGGAGGTGTCGAGGATGCCGGCGGCCTCGGCGGCGTTCCAGCCGAGGACGTCGCGCAGCAGGAGCACCGCCCGCTGCTTGGCGGGCAGATGCTGCAGCGCCGCGGCGAACGCCAGCCGCACGCTCTCCCGCGAGGCCACCGCGAGCGCCGGATCACCGGGCCCGCCGCCGGGATACGGCTCCAGCCACGGCACCTCCGGCGCCGCGGTGGGCCGCCCCTCCGGCCGCCCGTCCGGCGCCCCGAGATCAGCGGGAAGCGGCCGCCGCCCCCGTCGCTCGAGATCGGTAAGACAGGCGCGAGTGGCAATCCGATACAGCCACGCCCGCAGCGAGGCCCGCCCCTCGAAACGGTCGTACGCCCGCCAGGCCCGCAGGTATGTCTCCTGCACGAGATCCTCGGCGTCGTGGATGGAGCCGAGCATCCGGTAGCAGTGAGCGAGGAGCTCTTCCCGATACGGATCGGCCAGCCGAGCGAACTCGTCGCGGTCCGGCATGCGATGCACCTCCGGTGAGGCGAAAAAGGGGGCTGCTGCAGATAAGGACCAGCCCGAGCACCCGGATTCATCGGTCGGACGCGCGCCGGCTCCGGTGGAGCCCTGCCGACATGGCCCGCCGACCCGTCCGCCCGGACGCACCCACC
>NZ_JAAKZV010000489.1 GCF_011044975.1 Streptomyces coryli
CCACCACCCGACTCCGCTGTCTTCCCAACCCCCGTAATCCGCCCCTTCGCCTTCGACCCATCCGGCAGATCCACGGTCACCGCATCCCCCTGCTCAGTCCCGGACGCCTCCTCGACCTTCACCTCGAAGGTGACCTGCCGCTCCGACCCGGTCGTCGTCATGACCTGCGCACCGGGCGCCAGATGCTCGCCCACCGCCGCCTCGGCCGACTGCACCCGTACGGCACCAGGGGCGAAAGCGATCCGGTCCGGGCCGACGCGGCCGGTCTGCTTCAGCCCGTGGGCCTTCTGCCACGCCTTGACACCGACGGAGGTGCCGGCCGTGAACTCGTCGTCGGCGGTCAGGCCGGAGCCGTATCCCAGCGCGATCAGGTTCTGCTTCAGCTGGCGGACGTCCTCGCCCTCGGCGCCCTGCTTGAGCTCGCGGTACATGGGGCGGGAGCCGTACAGCAGGTACACGGGGCTGCCGTTGAGCTCGTAGAGCCTGCCGTCCCGCCGGACGTCGGAGGCGGATTTGGCCAGCCAGGTGAGGACGCCCTGGCTGCCCGCGTTGACCTTGCGTTCCGCGGCGTAGCCGAGGGTGCCCTGGGCGGTGGAGGTGCTGGTCAGGGTGGACTGTTCGACGGTGGCGGTGGCCTGCGGGAGGCCGCTGTCGCGGCCCGCGGCCGGGGTGTCGCGCTCGTCGCCGGCGAGGGCCGTGGCGGCGACGGCGCCGCCGCCCAGCAGGACGGCGGCGGCCACCGCGGCGATGATTGCTTTCTTGCGCCGCATGCCGGATCAGCTCTCGTAGATCTTCTTCTGGCATTTGTCGCCCGCGGCCTTGAATTTCTCCTGGTCGCCCTCGGGGACCCGCTGCGCCTTCATCGCGCCGCCCTCGAACTCGGGGTCCTCGTAGTCGAGCCCCGCGTCGCGCATGCACTGGGCGAAGGCCAGCGCCTTGTCCTTGTCGGCCTGGCTCAGCTCCTTGCCGCCGCCGGGGCCGCCCATGTCCATGCCGCAGGCCTTCATGGCCTCCTGCAGCTGCTTCTGCGACAGGCCGCCCGCGGCGATGCCCATCGTGTCGCCCTTGCTCTTCGGCTCCTTGATGTCGACGCCCTTCTTGCGCAGGCAGTCGAACCTCTTCGCCTGGTCGGCGGCGTCGGTGCGCTTCTTGTCGGCGGCGGCGTCGCCGCTGTCACCGCTGTCACCGCTGCCCCCGGCCGAGCAGGCGGCAGTGAACAGGGCCAGCGCGGATATCGCGCCCGCCGCGGACATCCGGATCATGTGCTTCGTCTGCGTCATGCGGCGCAGGCTGGCAGCGGGCGGTGTTTCCTTTCCCTAACGCCCGGCCCTTTACAGCGGCGAAAGGTCCCTTTCCGGTAGAGAGGGATCATGCGCGTACTGGTCGTGGAGGACGAGGAATTCCTCGCGGAGATGATCGCCGAGGGATTGCGGAGAGACGCCCTCGCCGTGGATGTGGCCGGTGACGGGCGCGAGGCGCTGCGCAAGCTGCGCTTCGGGGCGTACGACGTGATGGTGCTCGATCGCGATCTGCCCGGCGTGCACGGCGACGAGGTGTGCCGGCGGGTGGTGGCGGAGGGGCTGCTCACGCGGATTCTGATGCTCACCGCCTCCGGGACCGTGCAGGAGCGGGTCGAGGGGCTCGGGCTCGGCGCCGACGACTATCTCGGGAAGCCCTTCGCGTACGAGGAGCTGCTCGCCCGCGTGCTGGCGCTCGGGCGCCGGACCACGCCCGCGCTGCCGCCGGTGCTGCGGATGGGCGACCTGGCCCTGGACACCGCGGCCCGGGCGGCCACCCGGGGCGGGGAGGCGCTGGCGCTGTCGCGGAAGGAGTTCGGCGTGCTGGAGGCGCTGCTGCGGGCGGAGGGCGCCGTGCTCAGCGCCGAGGACCTGATCGAGCAGGTCTGGCAGGAGGACATCAGCTATCGCAGCAACGCGGTCCGGGTGACGGTGAGCAAGCTGCGTACGAAGCTGGGGGACCCGCCGGTCATCGATACGGTGCCGGGCTCCGGGTACCGGATCACGCCGGTGGCCGCCTGATGCGCCGCCTCGCCCTCGGCAGCGAGCGGGCCCGGCTGACCGCCCTGTACAGCGCACTGCTGCTCCTCGCCGGGGGCGGGCTGATCGCGCTGGTGTACTTCCTGCTGCGGCAGGGCCTGTACGGGACCATCGCGACCGCGGTGGAGCGCACCCCGACCGACGACAGCGAGTTCCAGCCCGCCTCCCCCTCACCG
>NZ_JAAKZV010000048.1 GCF_011044975.1 Streptomyces coryli
CCCCCGCACCACCCCCGAGTCGCTCACCCCACCCAGCAGCCGGATGTGCGAGCGGGGGCACATCCGGCTGCTGGGTGGGGTGAGCGACTCGGGGGTGGTGCGGGGGATCGGTGGTCCTGGCGGGGTGGGCGCGGTGGTAGACCTGGGGCATGAGCGAGGACGTGGGCGCTGAGGGTGGTGTCGAGGGCGGTGCCGAGAGCGGTGCTGCCGGCGTGACGGTGGCTGAGCTGCAGAAACGGCTGGCGGATTTTGCCGCGGCGCGGGACTGGGGGCAGTACCACACGCCGAAGAACCTGGCGGCGGCGCTGAGCGTCGAGGCGGGCGAGCTGGTGGAGATCTTCCAGTGGCTGACGCCGGAGGAGTCGGCGCGGATCATGGCGGAGCCGGAGTCGGCGCACCGGGTGACGGACGAGGTCGCGGATGTGCTGGCGTATCTGCTGCAGTTCTGCACGGTGCTGGGGGTCGATCCGCTGGCGGCGCTGGCGGCGAAGATCGAGCGGAATGAGCGGCGGTTTCCGGTGCCGGGCGACGCCGGGGAGTGACGCGGTTGTGCACAACCGGGGAGTTGTGCACAGGTAGCCCGGACTCGTTTTCCTTTCCGGCCGGTTGGGGTCACGCTGAGTAGCGATTGATCAGAGAACCGGAGGGAGACCGGTGGGAGGGGGACGGGCGATGGACGCGATGCGGCTCATCCAGGCGGGCCACCACGCCTTGGCGAGGGCGGGCGGCGTGGCAGAGGTCCTCGCGGAGGCGCGGCAGGCGCAGGCGCTCGCGGCCGCCGTCGGCGCCCATCTCGCGGCGTGCGGCCCGGAGCCGCCGCAGGTGGACGAGGCCGAGGTGATACGGGCCGGCCAGCTGACCGCCGTCGCCGACCCGCGGGCCGCGCTGACCGGGCTCGCCGAGCTGCTGGGCGAGGTCGGGATGGCGTTGGTGGGCGTGGCGTGCGGGGATGACGCGGAGCCGCTGTACTGGGAGTGCATGGACGCCATCGAGGCGGCGGGGGAATCCCGTAAGCGGGTGGTGGAGGCGCTGCGGGCGACTGGGGCGGGCGGACACACCTGGGAGACCGGGGAGATAGAGGAGACCGGGGAGATAGAGGAGATCGGGGAGATAGAGGAGATCGGGAATTCCGGGGAGACCGGGGAGGAGGAATGAGCGCGATGAGGCAGCAGACACTGGCCGAGGCGCTGGCAGAGCGCGCGGTGCTGCTGGACGGCGGCCTGTCCAACCAACTGGAGGCGCAGGGCTGCGACCTGTCCGACGAGCTGTGGTCGGCCCGGCTGCTCGCCGACGCCCCCGGCCAGATCGAGGCGGCTCACGCCGCGTATCTGCGAGCGGGCGCCGAGGTGCTGATCACCGCGAGCTATCAGGCGAGTTTCGCCGGCTTCGCCCGCCGGGGCGTGAGCCGGGCCGAGGCCGCGCGGCTGCTGCGCGAGAGCGTCGCGCTGGCGCGGCGGGCGGCGGGCGACCGCGCTTGGGTGGCGGCGTCGGTGGGCCCGTACGGAGCGGTGCTGGCCGACGGCAGCGAATACCGCGGCCGCTACGGCCTGAGCGTCGCCGAGCTGACCGCCTTCCACCGCCCCCGGGTGGCGGCGCTGGTGGAGGCGGAGCCCGACGTACTGGCGCTGGAGACGGTCCCGGACGCGACGGAGGCGGAGGCGCTGCTGCGCGCGGTGGAGGGCACGGACCTGCCGGTCTGGCTGTCGTACACCGTGGCGGGCGGCCGCACCCGTGCCGGGCAGGACTTGGCGGACGCGTTCGCGGTGGCCGCCGGACATCCGCAGGTGATAGCCGCCGGGGTCAACTGCTGCGCCCCGCAGGACGTGCAGGCGGCGGTGGAGGTGGCGCACGCGGTCACGGGCCTGCCCGCGGTGGCGTATCCGAACAGCGGCGAGACCTGGGACGCGCCCTCGGCGACATGGCACGGTGGCAGCGCGTACGCCCCGGAGCCGGCGGACGGCTGGCGCAAGGCGGGGGCCCGGCTGATCGGCGGCTGCTGCCGGGTGGGGCCGGAGCAGATAGCCGCGCTGGGGCGGCGGCTGCGGGCCGGAGGTGACTGAACGGGGGCGGTGTTGCCGGACCGGCGGCCTAGGCTGCGCATGCGGCGGCGATGACGCTGCCGAATCCCCAGTGCTGGGAGGGCAGATGCTCGATCACCTTGCGATCCAGGTGGCGGACCCGGAGAAGTCGGCGCAGTTCTACACGACCGCGCTGGCGCCGTTGGGCATCGTCGAGGCGATGCGCTTCGAGCGCGACGGCGGCCTGGTCGTCGGCCTGGCCGGGCCCGACGGCGCGCCGGTCTTCTGGCTGGGCCCACACACCGGAGACCAGCCCACCACCGCGATCACCCGCGAGAACCACATCGCCTTCACCGCCCCGAACCGCGAGGCCGTGGACGCGGTCCACGCGGCCGCCCGCGCCACCGGCACCGCCATCCTGCACGCTCCGCGCGAGTGGCCGGAGTACCACCCGGGCTACTACGGCGTCTATTTCCGCGACCCGGACAGCCACAACATCGAGGCGGTGACGCACGGGACGGCCTAGCTCCGGCGCGGACCGGGAACCGCATTCCCGGGGGCCACGTCGAACCGGCCATGACGGGGAGAACGGCAGCTTGGGGGAGCGGCCGCATCGCGCTGATCGCCATTCTGGCGGGCGCGGTGCTGGCGGCAGGTCTGTGGATCCTGGTGGACCAGCGGTCATCGGCACCACACGGGCCGAGTCGGGTGATCGATATGCCGGTGGTCGGGGCGGAGTTGGTGCACTACGAGCAGAACACCGACCGCGTCCCGAAGCTCAACACCGTGCTGCGATCACCGGCGGACGCCGTCGCGTTCGCAGGCTGGTTCCCGGAGGACGGCGAGGAACTGGCGCGCAAGCTCACCGCCCGCGACTTCGAACGGCACTCACTGGTAGCGCTCGGCTGGAGCAGCGGGTGCACGCAAGGCGAGAGCGCACAACTGACCGTCTCCAGCGGCGTTCCGCCCGACTTCTCCATGCAACTCCTCGACACCTCCACCTCGGACACGTGCTACGCGCCCTGGAACGCGGTGGCCGTATTCTCCGTACCGAAGAGCCGAGTGCCGGAAGACACCCGCCTGATGGGCCAGGCGCCACTGCCACCAGGACCGAGCGAACTGCAGGCATTCCAGCCTCTGACGGGCAAGCACGATCCCAGGGCGGTGGAGGTAAGCCAGCCGGACCAGCTCGAAGACTTCCTCAAAACCCTCCCGGCCCCCACGGCGGCCAAACTCGATGGGGAGCTGGACAGCGACTCGGGCGCAGTCCGCCGCTTCGCCTTCATCAACCGCGGCTGCGGCACCAGCGCAGTGCTCCAGCTCACCGAGGAACGCCTCCGCCCGGTCCCCTCCGCAGAGGTGGGAGGCGCCAACTGCCACCACCCCCGCCCATACGCCGCGATCTTCACCGTCCACGCCGACCGAGTGCCGCCGGAGGCGGTGCTGGACGAGGACGCCTGAGCGATATTTCCGCTCAGCTCGTGACGCATTCGTAATCAATCATGCCTGTCTGGGAAAGTCGGGACCAAAGTCCCGCCCGTCCAGGACATTCGCCTGCATGACGCTCTCTACATTCTGTTTAAGGTCTTGGGGTATCGCACTCAGAGTGCAGGAAATCGCCTGCCAATTGAGGCTCCACGCACCCACTCAACAGCCAGGACGAACGACCCGCTCATGAACACCCCCACTCCTGCCCCCGCCCACCCGCAGCAGCCGAAGACGAAGCGCACGCTCGGCAAGATCGTCACCATCGCCGCCGCTGGCCTCATCGGCATCGGCATCATCTCCGCCATGACCGGCGGCAGCGACACCGCCGACGCCGAGGACAAGCCCTCAGCCACGGGCAGCAAGCACGAGGCCCCGGTCTCCAGCTCCGCCAACAGGGCCAACCCGCCGGAGAAGGACGTCACCGTCGGCCCGTTCGAGGCCACCGACCACGGCTACGGCTTCAAGGAAGGCAAGGCCACGGTCACCATCGTCAACCACTCTGCGAAGAAGTCGGATTACTTCATCACGCTCGAGTTCCTGGACAAGAGCGGCAACCGGATCGCCGAGGACTACGCGTCCACCGAAGCGCTCGCCCCCGGTCAGACGTCGAAGGAAACCGTCGGCGCAGCGGTGGAATCCGAGAAGGTCGACCAGGTCGCCAAGGTGAAGGTCACCGAGGTCGAGCGCTTCTCCTCCGAGTACTGACCTGCACCTCGCAGAGTCGAGCAGGCGCGCGGCCCTTCCGCCGGACGGGGTGGAAGGGCCGCACGTTTGCTGAGAGCCACCACAGGAGCCGGAAGAAGTCCCTACACCTGGAAGACGTTCACCCGCTCCGGGGTGACCCGGACGATCAGCCGGGTCTCCGTCGCCTTTTCGCTCGGCGGGTCCTCGCCCAAATAGCGACCGTGAGGCTCACGCGTGGGTCGAGCTCGATGTTGCGGGTCTTCCTGCGGCCTGCGGTCACGGAGATGAGCAGCGTGTCGCCGTCGCGAAGTTCTTGCCGTCGAGGAGGCCGGCGGTGACGGGGTCGAAGCCATCGAAGAGTGTCATGTCCCGTAGCAACAGCGCACCGATGGAAGACCTTCCAGCGACTGCCCCGGCCGGGCCGTCCGTGACGGTAATTCCATCGCCACGGGTGTGGTCTCGCGGGGATACTCGGCCACATGTTCCTGACGATCTCGACTACCGGCACAGCCGAGCGGCCCGCCACCGACCTGGGGTTTTTGCTGCATAAGCATCCTGAGAAGGTGCAGGCTTTTTCTACCTCTCACGGCGTTGCGCATGTCCTCTATCCCGAGGCGAGTGCGGGGCGGTGTACGGCTGCGCTGTTGCTCGAGGTCGATCCGGTTGCGCTTGTTCGTAAGGGGCGGGGGAAAGGGCGCGGTGGGGCGCCGGACTCCGCGCTGGGGCAGTACGTGAATGATCGGCCGTACGCTGCCTCCTCGCTGCTCGCCGTTGCCCTGGCCGCCGTCTTCCGGACCGCCCTGCGCGGGGTGTGCGATGCGCTGCCCGGACGCGCCGACCAGGCGCTGCCGCTGCGTATTGAGGTGCCCGCGGTGGCTGCTCGCGGTGGGACCGAGCTCGTCAAGCGGCTGTTCGAGCCGTTGGGCTGGACCGTCGCCGCTGAGAGCGTGCCGCTGGACACTCAGTTCCCCGAGTGGGGCGAGTCGCGGTACGTGCGGCTCACGCTCGACGGGGAGCTGCGGCTTGCCGACGCGCTGCGGCATCTGTATGTGCTGCTGCCGGTGCTCGACGGTGCCAAGCACTACTGGGTCGCCCCCGACGAGGTCGACAAGCTGCTGCGGGCCGGCGAGGGCTGGCTGGAGAACCACCCCGAGCAGCAGCTCATCACCGCCCGCTACTTCTCCCGCCGCTGGTCCCTGGCCCGCGAGGCCCGGGAGCGGCTCGAGCTGGCCCGTCTCGCCGAGGCCGATGACGTCGAGCCGGAGGCCATCGACAACGCCGTCGACGAGGAGAGCGACACCGAGGAGAAGCCGGTTCCGCTCGCCGTGCAGCGCCGCGAGGCGATCCTCGGTGCGCTGCGCGACGCCGGTGCGAGCCGCGTGCTCGACCTCGGCTGCGGGCAGGGGCAGCTGGTCGGGGCGCTGCTCAAGGACACCCGGTTCACCGAGATCGTGGGCGTGGACGTGTCCGTACGGGCCCTGACCGTCGCCGCGCGCCGGCTCAAGCTCGACCGGATGGGCGAGCGGCAGGCGGCCCGGGTCCGGCTGCGGCAGGGCGCGCTGACGTACACCGACGCGACCCTCAAGGGCTACGACGCCGCCGTGCTGAGCGAGGTCATCGAGCACCTCGACCTGCGGCGGCTGCCCGCCCTCGAGTACGCCGTCTTCGGTGCCGCCCGTCCCGCCACCGTGGTCGTGACGACGCCGAACGTCGAATACAACGTCCGCTGGGAGACCCTCCCGGCCGGGCACGTACGTCACTCCGACCACCGCTTCGAGTGGAGTCGGGAGGAGTTCCGTACCTGGGCGGAGGCCGTTGCCGCCAGGCATGGCTACGCCGTGACATACGCCCCCGTCGGCGACGACGACCCCGAGGTGGGGCCGCCTACCCAGATGGCAGTTTTCCGCAAGACCGCAAGCGAGAACGCAAGCAACACCCCAAGCAACCCCGCAAAGGAGGCCGCGGCATGACCCCCACCCCCCGCACCCTCGCCGTGCCCGACCTCTCCCTCGTCGTGCTCATCGGGACCACCGGCTCGGGCAAATCCACCTTCGCCCGCCAGCACTTCAAGCCCACCGAGGTCATCTCCTCGGACTTCTGCCGCGGCCTCGTCGCCGACGACGAGAACGACCAGTCCGCGAGCGGCGACGCCTTCGACCTCGTGCACTACATCGCCGGCAAGCGCCTCGCCGCGGGCCGGCTCACGGTCATCGACGCCACCAGCGTCCAGCCGGAGGCCCGCAAGCAGCTCGTCCGTATCGCGCGCGAGCACGACGTGCTGCCCGTCGCCATCGTCCTCGACGTCGAGGAGCGGGTCTGCATCGAGCGCAACGCCGGGCGCCCCGACCGCGCCGGCATGCCCAAGCACGTCATCCCGCGCCAGCGCCGCGAGCTGCGCCGCGGCCTGCGCGGGCTGGAGCGCGAGGGCTTCCGCAAGGTGCACCTCCTCAAGGGCGCCGCGGAGGTCGACGCCGCCGAGGTGGTGCTGGAGAAGCGGTTCAACGACCTCACCCACCTCACCGGACCGTTCGACATCATCGGCGACATCCACGGCTGCGCGAGCGAGCTCAAGAGCCTGCTCACCAAGCTCGGTTACGAGGACGGCGTCCACCCCGCCGGGCGCACGGCCGTCTTCGTCGGCGACCTCGTCGACCGCGGCCCGGACACCCCGGGGGTGCTGCGCCGCGTCATGAGCATGGTCGAGGCGGGCAGCGCGCTGTGCGTGCCGGGCAACCACGAGAACAAGCTGGCCCGTTACCTGAAGGGCCGTAACGTCCAGCACACCCACGGCCTCGCCGAGACCATCGAGCAGCTGGACGCCGAGACCGATGAATTCCGCGCCCGGGTGGGCGAGTTCATCGACGGCCTCGTCAGCCATTACGTGCTCGACGGCGGCCGCCTCGTGGTCTGCCACGCCGGCCTGCCGGCCAAGTACCACGGCCGCCAGTCCGGCCGCGTGCGCAGCCACGCGCTCTACGGCGACACCACCGGCGAGACCGACGAGTACGGCCTCCCGGTGCGCTACCCGTGGGCGGAGGACTACCGCGGCCGCGCCGCCGTCGTCTACGGCCACACCCCGGTCCCGGACGCGACCTGGCTCAACAACACCATCTGCCTCGACACCGGCTGCGTCTTCGGCGGCAAGCTCACCGCCCTGCGCTGGCCGGAGCGCGAGCTGGTCGACGTCGAGGCCGAGCAGGTCTGGTACGAGCCGGTGAAGCCGCTCCGTACCGAGGCGCCCGGCGGGGCGGAAGGCCGTCCGCTCGACCTCGGCGACGTGCAGGGCCGCCGGATCATCCAGACCAACCACCACGGCCGCATCTCCGTCCGCGAGGAGAACGCCGCCGCCGCGCTGGAGGTGATGAGCCGCTTCGCCCTCGACCCGCGACTGCTGCCGTACCTCCCGCCGACGATGGCGCCCACCGCCACGTCGAAGGAGGACGGCTATCTCGAGCACCCGGCGGAGGCCTTCGCCGAGTTCCGGGACGCGGGAGTGCGGCAGGTGATGTGCGAGGAGAAGCACATGGGCTCGCGCGCGGTGGCGCTGGTGTGCCGCGACGAGGCGGCCACGGCGAAGCGCTTCGGCATCACCGGCGTCTCCGGCGCGCTTTACACGCGGACCGGCCGCCCGTTCTTCGACGACGCCGAGAAGACCGAGGCGCTGCTCGACCGGGTGCGGAAAGCCGCCACCGCCGCCGGGCTCTGGGACGAGTACGCCACCGACTGGCTGCTGCTCGACGCCGAGCTGCTGCCCTGGTCGCTGAAGGCGGGCGGGCTGCTGCGCAGCCAGTACGCGGCGGTCGGCGCCGCCGCGGGCGCCGCGCTGCCGACCGCGGTCACGGCGCTGGAGCAGGCGGCCGCGCGTGGCGTCCCAGAAGTGGCGGACCTGCTCGCCCGGCACCGCGAACGGGCCGCCGACGCGGCCGCGTTCACCGACGCGTACCGCCGCTACTGCTGGCCGGTCGACGGCCTGGACGGCGTCCGGCTCGCGCCGTTCCAGCTGCTCGCCACCGAGGGCGCGAGCCACGCCGCGCTGCCGCACGACCAGCAGCTCGCCCTGCTCGACCGGCTGGCCGAGCACGACGGCTCCGGGCTGCTGCGGCGCACCGGCCGGCTCGTCGTCGACACGGAGGACGAGGCGTCGGTCGCCGAGGGCGTCAAGTGGTGGCTCGACCTCACCGCCGACGGCGGCGAGGGCATGGTCGTCAAGCCGCTGCAGGCGCTCGTACGGGACGCGAACAACCGCCTTGTGCAGCCCGGCGTGAAGGTCCGCGGCCGGGAGTACCTGCGGATCATCTACGGTCCCGAGTACACCCGCCCCGACCAGCTGCAGCGGCTGCGGCAGCGCTTCCTCGGGCACAAGCGCTCGCTCGCCTTGCGCGAGCACGCGCTCGGCCTGGAGGCGCTGGACCGGCTGGCGGCGGGCGAGCCGCTGTGGCGGGTGCACGAGGCGGTGTTCGCCGTGCTGGCGCTGGAGTCGGAGCCGGTGGACCCGCGGCTCTAGGCGCTCGGCCGCAGCGGCGCGGGCCCCAGCAGCCAGTTGCCCCGCGCCTCAGGATCGCTGCTGGAGAAGTACTCCACCACGGCCTGGTGGATCTCGTCGTGCTCCAGGACGCCGTTGTGATTGCGGTCCAGGCGCTCGAAGGACAGCCGCAGGTCGGGCGTGGACCGGAGGTGGAAGGCCGCGGCGAGCAGGCCGATGTACTCGTCCTCGGTCACCTCGCCGTCCCCGTCGAGATCGGCGAGGTCGGCGAGGATGCAGGCGAGGGCGTTCACGGCGTGCAGCGCGCGGCGACGGTCGCGCAGCGAGACGATCAGCTGCTCCGTGAACGCCTCCCGGTCCACGGCCGCCCCCGCGCCCAGTCCCGCCGCGCTCCACAGCGCGCTGAAGCGCTGGTGCAGCAGCCGCCCGTCGCGGCTGTCACCGTGCACCCGGAAGCGGTCGGCGGTGCGCTCGGCGGCCGCCTCGAAGTCGTGCCGGGTGAGGCGGCCGTCGCGGTCGCCGTCCAGGCAGTCGAACCAGTGCCCGAGCTTGCGGCGCAGCAGCCGGGAGTCCTGTACGGGCAGGGCGTCCGGGCGGCGCAGCGCGCGCCGCAGGGGGAGTGGCAGCTGCATCGGGCGTGCGGCCTCCTTGTCGGTCTCAGCGGTCTCAGCGGTCTCAGCGTTCGAGGTTCTGCATCTGGTCGACGACATGGGTGAAGGCATCGGGCTGGATGGCCACTTCACCCTTGAACGGGTTTTCCAGGGCCGACACCAGGAATATCGACAGCGCGATGACGAGCGCCCCGACCGACACCACCACCCGCTGCATCCAGTCCCGGCGTACCCCGAAGAAATAGACCATGACGATGGTGACCACGCCGCCGAAGTAGAGCAGAATCCACACCACTCCGGGGACCCGGTATTCCGCGGCGAGCAGCCGCAGCCGGCGGTTGTCGCTCAGCTCCTGGAGGTTGGCCACGGACGCCTCGTAGAGCGGGTCGTCGCGGTCGGCCGGTTTGACATTCATGTACACCGACCAAATGTCGCCGAGTTGGGACTGGGCCCGGGGATCGGGCCCGTGTTCCGCCATGTTCTTCCACTCGGCGTCCACCACCACGTACGCATAGGTGCGGGTGGCCTCCTGCACCTGGCGGCGCTTTTCGACGGGAAATCCGCGGGACAGCCGTTCGATATTGGCGAGGGCATTGGCTTCCTGCGCGACGGTGGTCTGGGTTTCGGCGTAGTGCTCCCATACGACGACCACGGCGAAGGCCACCAGCGTCGCGAACACCGCGCCGATGGAGGCGAATACGGCGCCCTGCGACGGGCTGTTCCGCTCCACCAGCGCGTTCCGCACCAGCCTGCGGGCCAGCGGCACCCCCGAGTTGACCAGCAGCAAGGTGAACGCCACCGTCAGCGCCGCCTCGACCCACAGGCCGATGGTCACCGTCCGTACGACGACCAGACCGACCGCGGCCACCGTGAAGAGCAGCCAGAAAACACCGAGATTGTGATAACGCAACGGCCGCGACCTCCCGTATCCCCCACATCCTCACCATCGCACGGCGGGTGAAAACAGGCCGGCGGGTTTGATCCACCGTTTCGGCGCGCAGTTCTGCAGTGTGCAGCCCTTCGGTCGCCGCGTACTCCTCGCCCTCCTGCTGGTCCTGCTCTCGCCGACGCTGCTGGTCGACTCGGCGCACGGGAAGCGGGATACCAAGCCGCCGATCCGCGTAGGAATTCTGCACTCCTTCACGGGGACCATAGCCATCAGTGAACGCTCCGTGGTGGACGCGGAATTGCTCGCCATCAAGGAAATCAACGAGGCCGGCGGCGTGCTCGGCCGCCGCGTCGAACCGGTGCAGGCCGACGGCCGCTCCGACCCCGCCGTGTTCGCCCGCCGCGCGGACCGGCTGCTCGCCCGCGACCGGGTGCCGGTGATCTTCGGCTGCTGGACCTCGGCCAGCCGCCGCAGCGTGGTCCCGGTCGTCGAGCACCGGGAGGGGCTGCTCTTCTACCCGGTGCAGTACGAGGGCGTCGAGCAGTCCGACAACGTCGTCTACCTCGGCGCCGCGCCCAACCAGCAGATCATCCCGGCGGCCGAGTGGTTCTTCGACAACCGCGGCCCGCGCTTCTTCCTGGTCGGCTCCGACTACGTCTTCCCGCGCGTCGCCAACGCCGTCATCAAGGACGCCCTGGCAGGCCTCGGCGGCAAGGTGGTCGGCGAGGCGTACCGGCGGCTCGGCAGCCAGGACATGGCCGCCGTCGTCCGCCAAATCAAGCGCAGCAAGCCCGACGTCATCCTCAACACCCTCAACGGCGACAGCAACGTTCCGTTCTTCCGCGAGCTGCGCAAGGCCGGCGTCGACCCGAACCGCACCCCCGTCGTCTCCACCTCCATCGCCGAGGACGAGGTCCGCCACCTCGACCCGGGCACCCTCGCCGGCAACTACGCGGTCTGGAACTACTTCCAGAGCGTCGACACCCCCGCCAACCGCCGCTTCGTCGCCGCCTTCAAGCGCGCCTACGGCCGCGACCGGGTGACCGACGACCCGATCGAGGCCGGCTACACCGGCGTGCACCTGTGGGCCCGGGCGGCCGAGGCCGCGGGCACCACGGACCCGGCCGCCGTCCGGGCCGCCGCCCGCGGGCTGCGCTTCGCCGCGCCGGAGGGCCAGGTCTGGCTCGACGAGCGCAACCAGCACCTCTGGAAGCCGGTCCGGATCGGCAAGCTCCGCCGCGACGGCGGTTTCGACGTCGTCTGGGAGAGCGAGGGCGTGGTGCACCCGGTGCCGTATCCGCCGTACCGGACGCCGAGCTCCTGGCGGGCGCTGCTGACCCGGCTGTACGAGGGGTGGGGCGGGCAGTGGGCGGCGCCCTGACCGGACCGCCCGGCCGGCCGGCAGCGTGGGCCTGATCAGCCGGGATTACGGGCGGCGCTCCACTCCTGCCGCATCTGCGCCGCCATCGCCCGCCGCGTCGCGGTGTCGTCCGCCGGGGCGCCGGACTGGGCCCGCGGGCCGTGCAGCTCGTAATGCCGGTCGAGGATGCGCGCGTCCTCCAGCACCATGTCGGCCGCCGCCCGCCGGATGCCGGGCCCGAACCGCGGGTCCCCGGCGGCCAGCGTCGCCGCGCCCAGCAGCATGCCGGCGAAGACCAGGTCCGCGCGCTGGTTGGTGATGCTGTCCCGCTCGTGGAAGTTGACCGGCCTGCCCTCCGCCAGCACATGCGCCGTCACGCCCTGCGGAAGCGTGCAGGAGAGCGTGCCGTCGGCCGGCTGCCGGCGCACGTCCACCGCGAGCTTGCGCAGCGCCGGCAGGTCGAACTCGACGTCCCTGCTGGTGCAACTGGCCAGATAGCAGTCCCGGGCAAGACGCTGATACGAGCCCGTGGACATGCAGCCGCGGCCCGTGGTGCCGAAGATCAGCAGCGGCTCGTGGTCCCAGAGGATCGTGTCGAGGGTGTTGGCGGTGAAGAACCCCTCCTGGTGGGCGGCGATCAGCCGGACCACGTCGATGTCGTACACGGCGACGTTCAGCTGCCGGGCGCGCAGCCGGCGGGCGATCTGGGTGCCGACCTGGCCGTAGCCGATCACCAGCACCGGATGGCCCTCGAGGATCATCGGCGGCAGCATGGACAGCGCCGCCTCCACGACGTTGTCGGCGATCCAGTACGACTCCAGCGTGCCCTTCAGCCGGGACTGGGCGACGGAGAAGAGCGGGACCGGCAGATCGCTGCCGAATCGTTCCAGCTTGTAGATGCCGGACATGGTCTGCTCGACCACCCCGGCCCAATTCGCCAGCTGGTCGCGGTGGTTGTCCAGGAGCGCGGGCAGCACATAGCCGCCGTCGTCGAGCGCGAGCGGGCGCAGCCCGGCCGCCGCGGCGCGGAGCCCGTGCTCCGCGACGGCGGTGGCGGCCCGGTCCACCGGCTCCACCCGGATGCCCTGCGCGAGCAGATGCCCCTCGACGCGGTGCCGCAGCCGGTACGCGTAGTCCTTGCGCAGCACGGTGATCGCGTCCGGGCGGGCCCCGGCCTCGATCAGGCAGTCCACCAGGTGCACCAGGTCGTTGAGGAAGTGGCCGGTGACGATGGGGGCGGTGCCGGCCAGCGGGCGGGTGCCGCGCAGCGGCAGGGTCACCTCGTTCATCAGCGGCAGCTCGTCGCGGATCTGCGCCGACTCGGCGTCGGTGAAGGGCTGCTGGTGCAGCGCGAGCGCGACCCGCTGCAGCATCGGATCGGCCGGTTCGGCGGGCGGGGCCGTCTGCAGGGCCAGCCGGTACGCGTCCGGGGCCCGGCGCTCGGCACGCAGCTCGGCGGTGACCGACAGCAGCGCCGGCAGCCCGCCGGGCAGCCGCAGCCGCAGCCCCTCGGGCGCGGCGGCCGGCGGCTGCGCGAACCCGGCGGCCCGCTCGATCCGGGCGGCGGCGGCCCGGAGCAGCCCGGCGGCATCCTCGGGCGCGCAGCGTACGTCGACATGGGTGCTCAAGGCGCCGTCACCCGGAGCCTCCAGGGACTCGCGTGTCTCCAGGGGATTCATGTGTCCCATTGCCCCGCCGCCCCGGCCCGCACCGCCAGGGAGTGCGGGCCGCCGATGGCAGGGCCCGGGGGCGCGCGGCAGTGTCGCCGGGCCCGTAGCGCGGGCGGACCCGGGGCCGGACCAGGGGCGGCGGACGGGGGCGGGCCGCCACACGGGGCCATCGCAGCCACACGCGCCTCTCTCACCCGATGGTCCTACTGCACCCCCGTGCTCCTCCCGCGCTTCGGTGGCGACCCCGCCGCTCTGGACCCGCGGTGCTCCGGCGTGCAACAAACGTGACCGGGACCCCACGGCAAAGGAGCGACCATGCCTTCCGACCACCAGACCGCTGCCGCCGCCCGACCGCCGCTCGCCGACGCCCTCGGCCTGCAACCGCACCCGGAAGGCGGCTGGTACGCCGAGACCTGGGCGGTGGCCGGTGCGGACGTGCACCCGCCCGGCTATCCGGCACCGCGGGCGGCGGCCAGCGGCATCTACTTCCTGCTGCAGCCGCGCGAGGAGTCGCGCTGGCACACCGTCCGCTCCGACGAGCTGTGGCTGTGGCATCGCGGCGGCCCGCTGCTGCTCTCCCTCGGCGGCACCGGCGAGCGGCCGGTACGACGCAGATCGTGCTCGGCCCCGACATCGAGCGCGGCCAGCAGCCGCAGGCGCTGGTGCCCGGCGGGGTCTGGCAGGCCGCCCGGCCGCTGACGGACACCGAGGCGCTGGTCAGCTGCGTGGTGGCGCCCGCCTTCGACTACGCCGACTTCGCCCTGGAGCCGCCGCCCACCGCGCACGCCGAGGCCACCGCCGTACTGCCGCGGCCGCGCGCCGAGGTGTGGCCGCTGGTCGCGGACTTCGCCGGCATCGCGGGCTGGCATCCGCTGATCGCGAAGGCGACGGCCGAGCCGGGGCTGCCGGCGAACACCCCCGGCCAGCTGCGGCACCTGGTCACCGAGGGCGGGGCGGTGATCCGCGAGCGGCTGCTGCGGATGGGGGAGAGCGAGGGCGGGTACGAGTGCGTGTACGAGTTCGCCGAGTCGCCGATGGAGGTGCACGACTACCGCGCCACGCTGACCCTGGCGGACGGTCCCGACGACGGCTCCTGCCGGGGCACTTGGCGGGCGGACTTCACCCCGCACGAGCCGGCCGCGGCCGCGGAGCTCTCGCGGTACTTCGCCGACGAGGTCTTCGCGCCGGGACTGCGCGCGCTCGCCGGGAGCTGAGCGGCGGTGCGCGTTACGGCGCTGCCGCGCGCTACAGCGCCGTGTTGAAGGAGTGCAGCCGGGCCTGGCCGTCCGGCTCGGCGGTGAGCTCCAGTTCGGTGAGGGCGCCGTTGCGGACCTCCGGCATGACCCGGCGGTAGTTCCGCTCCGGGATGCCGAGGAGCAGGCACAGGGCCAGCCGGGTCACGGTGCCGTGCCCGATCACCAGCACCTTCTGCTCACCGGGGTGCGTCGTCGCGATCCGCCGGTACGCGGCCACCGCGCGGTCCGCGGCCTTCGCCGGGTCCTCGCCGCCGGGGAAGTGGTTCACCACCGGGTCGGTTTCGAAGGCATCGGCGACGGCCGGGTCGGTGGCGCGGACCTCGGCCAGCGTCCGGCCCTCGCCCATGCCGAAGTCGACCTCGATCAGGTCGGGGTCGATGTGCGCCTCGAGGCCGGTGGCCGCGGCGGCGGGCGCGGCCGTGTGCCGGGTGCGGGACAGCGGCGAGCACCAGATGGCGGCGAGGTCGGCGTCCGCCGCCCAGGTGCCCAGCGCCTCGGCCTGCCGCTCGCCGAGCTCGGTGAGGCCGATGTCGCTCACGCCGGCGTAGCGGTTGCCGCCGTGCCAGACCGTCTCGCCGTGCCGGACGAGGTAAAGGGTCGTCATCTGATAGTCATCGCCTTGTTTCGCTGCTACGGGCCGGGAATGCGGCTCTCACCTGCGAAGGTAACAGCGCCAAAGGAACAGACCAAAGGCAGTCGTCAACTGTCCGGAAAACCCTGGACATTGATGTGGCAACCGGGTTAGAAGAAGGCAGCCTTTCCCGGAGAGGAATGACCATGTCGTTCGAGCCCGTGTACATATCCCGCCGCAATGCCCTCAGAGCCGGCACCGGTGCCGCGGCCGCCCTCGGCCTCGGCGGCGGCCAGCTGGCCGCCGCAGGGGGCGCGTCGGCCGCACCCGCCGACCCGTCGGACACCGACTACATCCTCAGCTGCGACGAATGGGGCGCCCGGCCCCCGGCGGGCGAGCTGTCGATCCGCACCGGCACCACCCGCCGGATCGTGGTGCACCACATGGCGTTCCCGAACACCATGGACTTCTCGCTCGAGGCCGCCGTCGCCTGCGCCGAGCGGGTGCAGTACATCCACATGGACAAGAACGGCTGGTCGGACACCGGCAACCACTTCTCCATCAGCCGCGGCGGCTATGTGCTGGAGGGCCGGCACCGCAGCCTGGAAGGGCTGGAGGACGGCGGCTTCCAGGTCGTCAGCGCGCACGCCGTCGGCCAGAACACCCAGTCCATCGGCATCGAGAACGAGGGCACGTACATCACCGAACTGCCCACCGGGAAGCTCTGGATGTCCCTGGTGCGGCTGTGCACGACGATCTGCACCCAGTACGGCTTCGGTGCCGAGCAGATCTCAGGCCACTGGGACTGGAACGCCACCCAGTGCCCCGGCGCGAAGTTCTACTCCGCCTTCCCGCTGCTGCGGCTGCAGGTCGCCAAGGCCCTCGGGCAGCCGCTGAGCAGCATCCCGGCGCGCACCTGGCTGGACACGTACACCTCCTGCGTGGGCTCGACCGTCACGCTGCTGCAGTACCTGCTGCAGGCGGCGGGCTACGACACCGTCGCCGCGGACGGCAAGTACGGCCCGGCGACCCTCGCCGCGGTGCACGCCTTCCAGACCGCGCACGGCTTCCCGACCGCCTCGGACGGCACGATGAACGGTCCGACGTGGGAGGCGCTCGCCCCCGAGATCGGCATGGGCGCCACCGGGCCCGCCGTGCTCGCCGTGCAGTCGATGCTGAAGACCAAGCTCTTCGATGTGCAGGCCTCCGGCACGTACGACCGCGACACGTACGTCGCCGTCGCCAAGATGCAGGCCCTGCACGGCCTGCGGGTCACCGGGCGGATGGACGACGGCACCTGGTGCGCCGTGCTCGGCGGCGTGGTGAAGGAGGAGTTCCGCGCGCTGGGCAGCCGCACGGCGGCGGCGGACACGGCCGTACCGGACGCGCAGGCACTGCCCGTGCCGGCCGTCCCGCGCGGCGGCGTCGAGGCGCAGGACCCGCCGTCGTCGATGTACGAGGCCGACCCGCAGGATCAGGCCGGGGCCTGAACCGGCCAGGAGGGCCGCCCGGGCATCCTGCCGGGCGGCCCGCCGCATGGGAGCCTGTTGGCATGACCTACCGCGTCGAGTCCGAGACCGGACGCCTGGGCAGAGTGATCCTCCACCGGCCCGACCTCGAGATGAAGCGGCTCACCCCCACCAACAAGGACGACCTGCTCTTCGACGACGTGCTGTGGGTCCGCCGCGCCAAGGAGGAGCACGACGGCTTCGCGAGCGTGCTGCGCGACCGCGGCGTCGAGGTGCACCTCTTCGGCGACCTCCTCGCCGAGGCGCTCGATGTCCCGGCCGCCCGCGAACTGGTCCTCGACCGGGTCTTCGACGAGAAGGAATTCGGCCCGCTCGCCACCGACAAGCTGCGCACCTCCCTGGAGGGCCTGGAGTCCCCGACGCTGGTCGAGGACCTGGTCGGCGGGCTGACGAAGCGCGAGTACCTGGAGCGCTTTCCCGAGCCGACGTCCGTGCTCTTCCACGCCAAGCACCCGGACGACTTCCTGCTCGGCCCGCTGCCCAACCACATCTTCACCCGCGACACCTCCTGCTGGGTGTACGACGGCGTCTCCATCAACGCCATGAAGTGGCCGGCGCGGCAGCGCGAGACCGTGCACTTCGAGGCGATCTACAAGCACCATCCGCTATTCGTGGGAAGTAGCAGCACTGGGCCCGAGTCGGGCCCGTTCCACTTCTGGTCCAGGGGCCAGGAGGACTACCCCTCCACCATCGAGGGCGGCGACGTCCTCGTGATCGGCAACGGCGCCGTCCTCATCGGCATGAGCGAGCGGACCACCCCCCAGGCCGTCGAGATGATCGCCCGCGGCCTGTTCGCGGCCGGCTCGGCCCGTACGATCGTCGCCCTCGACATGCCGAAGGCCAGGGCCTTCATGCACCTCGACACCGTCATGACGATGGTCGACGGCGACACCTTCACCAAGTACGCGGGCCTGGGCATGCTGCCCTCGTACACGATCGAGCCCGGCGCGGGCGACGAGGAACTGAAGGTCACCGACCACCCAGCCGAGCACATGCACCGCGCCATCGCCGCCGCCCTCGGCCTCGACTCGATCAAGGTGCTGACCGCCACCCAGGACGTGCACTCCGCGGAGCGCGAGCAGTGGGACGACGGCTGCAATGTGCTGGCCGTCGAGCCGGGGGTGGTGATCGCGTACGAGCGGAACTCCACGACGAACACGTTCCTGCGCAAGGAGGGCATCGAGGTGATCGAGATCCGCGGCAGCGAGCTGGGGCGGGGGCGTGGCGGGCCGCGGTGCATGAGCTGCCCGGTCGAGCGCGGGCCTGTATAGTATTACGCTCTACCGTATAAATTCTCGGGAGCGCGAACCATGGCGATAGACCTGACCGGCCGCCACCTGCTCAAGGAGCTGGACCTCACCGCGGACGAGTTCCGCGGCCTGGTGGAGCTGGCCGCCGAGCTCAAGGCGGCCAAGCGCGCGGGCACCGAGCGCCCGCGGCTGGCCGGGAAGAACATCGCCCTGATCTTCGAGAAGACCTCCACCCGGACCCGCTGCGCCTTCGAGGTCGCCGCCGCCGACCAGGGGGCCTCGACCACCTACCTCGACCCGTCCGGCTCGCAGATCGGCCACAAGGAGTCGGTCAAGGACACCGCCCGGGTGCTGGGCCGGATGTTCGACGCGATCCAGTTCCGCGGCGCGGGGCAGGACGCGGTCGAGCAGCTCGGCGCGTATGCCGGCGTGCCGGTCTACAACGGCCTCACGGACGACTGGCACCCGACGCAGATGCTCGCGGATGTGCTGACGATGACCGAGCACGCCCCGGGCCGGGACCTCACCGATCTCGCCTTCGCCTACCTCGGCGACGCCCGCTTCAACATGGGCAACTCCTACCTGGTCACCGGCGCGCTGCTGGGCATGGACGTACGCATCGTCGCGCCCAAGTCCTACTGGCCGGCCGACGAGATCGTCGCCCAGGCCCGCAAGCTCGCCGAGGAGAGCGGCGCCCGGATCACCCTCACCGAGGACATCCAGGAGGGCGTCGGCGGCGCGGACTTCGTCGTCACCGACGTGTGGGTCTCCATGGGCGAGCCGAAGGAGGTCTGGGCCGAGCGGATCGAGAAGCTGGCCCCGTACGCGGTGACGATGGACGTGCTGCGCGCGACCGGCAAGCCGGACGTGAAGTTCCTGCACTGCCTCCCGGCCTTCCACGACCTGGGCACGGCGGTCGGCCGCCAGATCCACGAGCAGTACGGCCTGGACTCGCTCGAGGTCACCGACGAGGTCTTCGAATCGGCGCACTCGGTGGTCTTCGACGAGGCCGAGAACCGGATGCACACCATCAAGGCGCTGCTCGTCGCGACGCTGGCCTGACCCCTGGCTTGACCCTGACCAAAGGGCAGGCCCCAGCGTGGTCCTCGCCGGGCGCGACAGGCGTCCGGACCGGAGGATGAGGGTGTGATGGGCGAGTCGCTGCTGACGATCGGTGCCTTCGCGAGGCGCTCGCGGCTGTCGCAGAAAGCGCTGCGGCTGTACGACCGGCTCGGGCTGCTGGTGCCGGCCGAGGTCGACCAGGACAGCGGCTACCGGCGCTACGCCGCGGGCCAGCTCGACGACGCGCGGCTGATCGTGATGCTGCGGCGGCTCGACATGCCGCTCGCCGACGTCGGCCAGGTGCTCGCCGCCGAGGACCGCGCGGCGGTGCTCGACGCGTACTGGGCGCGGGCGGAGCGCCGCTTCGCCGGCCAGCGGCAGCTCGCCGGGCACCTCAGCCTCCGGCTCTCGGGCAAGGAGGAGGCCTACAGCATGTACGAGATCAAGACCCGCGACGTCCCCGAGCAGATCGTGCTCACCGAGCAGCGGCACGTCCGCCAGAGCGAGCTGCCGACCTGGATCCCGGCGGCCTGGCGGCGGCTGAACCAGGCGGCGAAGGAGCACGGCGGCCAGTCCGGGTACGACTTCGTCGTCTACTTCGGCGAGGTGTCGGACGACGGCGACGGCCCGGCCGAGGTGTGCGTGCCCATCGCCTCGTCCACGGGCGTCCCCGAGGGGGCGGCGGCCCGGGTCGAGCCGGCGCATCGCGAGGCGTACACGAGGGTGCGTAAGGCGGACATCGGGCAGCCGCAGATGCAGTCCGCGTACGAGGCCGTGGAGCAGTGGATCGGCGGGCAGGGGCTGAAGATCGCGGGCGCCTGCCGCGAGGTCGCCTGCGTCGACGACTACGACGCGGCGGGGCCTGACGACGAGGTGTATGACGTGGTGTTCGTGATCAGCGCGTAGCTGCCCGGGCGTCAGTGGTTCTTGAGGATGAACCAGACCGCCTTGCCCTGCGGCGTCAGGCGGGCGCCGGCGTCCGTGGACAGGGTCCGGATCAGCAGCAGGCCGCGGCCGGTCTCGTCCACCAGCGGGGCGGGCGGGATGTCCGCGCCGAGCAGGTTCACCGGCAGCTCCGGGTCGCGGTCGCGGACCTCGACCTGGAGGCCGGCCGGCACCAGCTGCACCCACAGCTCCACCGGGTGCGGGCCCCGGGTGTGCTCGACGGCGTTGGTGACCAGCTCGGACGTGAGCAGTTCGGCCGTGTCCAGGTCGGTCTCGGTGGCGTCGAGCTCGTGCAGCACGTTGCGGATCAGCGCCCGCGCGATCGGGACCGCGGCGGCGGTGTGCGGCAGCTCGATGCTCCAGGCGGTCACGGGGGGTCACATCCGTATCGGAAAGGGGGTGGGTACGTCCAAATCTAAGAAATCGGACACCCGCCTGGTCAGGGCCGGGCGTAGGGAGTAGCGGAGCAGAAGTGCCCTGGATCACGGGACCTTCTGCCCGGGTCTTGCGGTATCGCGTACTCGTGACGACAGTCACGTACCGGTGATACCTTCCCTCATATGAGCCCGTTCACCGGATCCGCCCGGTCCACCGGGAGCTGGGACCACCTCCGCGTCCGTACCGAGGACGGCGTCGCCACCGTCACCCTCGACCGTCCCGACAAGCTGAACGCCCTCACCTTCGGCGCGTACGCCGACCTGCGCGACCTGCTCGCCGAGCTGTCCCGCAGCCGCGGCGTGCGGGCCCTGGTGCTGGCGGGCGAGGGCCGCGGCTTCTGCTCCGGCGGCGACGTCGACGAGATCATCGGCGCCACCCTGGACATGCCGACGGGGCAGCTGCTCGACTTCAACCGCATGACCGGGCAGGTGGTGCGCGCCATCCGCGAGTGTCCCTTCCCGGTCATCGCGGCCGTGCACGGCGTCGCGGCCGGCGCGGGCGCGGTGCTGGCGCTCGCGGCGGACTTCCGCATCGCCGACCCGACCGCCCGCTTCGCCTTCCTCTTTACGAAAGTGGGCCTGAGCGGCGGCGACATGGGCGCGGCGTATCTGCTCCCGCGGGTCGTCGGCCTCGGCCACGCCACCCGGCTGCTGATGCTCGGCGACGCGGTCCGCGCGCCCGAGGCCGAACGGATCGGCCTGATCAGCCAGTTGACGGAGGAGGGCGGCGCCGACGCGGCCGCCCAGGCGCTGGCCCGCCGGCTCGCCGAAGGACCGGCCCTCGCGTACGCGCAGACCAAGGCGCTGCTCACCGCCGAGCTCGACATGCCGCTGCCGGCGTCCGTCGAGCTGGACGCCTCCACCCAGGCGCTGCTGATGACCAGCGACGACTACCGCGAGTTCCACGCCTCGTTCACCGAGAAGCGGCCGCCGAAGTGGCAGGGGAGCTGACCGCCATGCGCATCGCCGTGATCGGCGGCGGGCCGGGAGGGCTCTACGCCGCCGCCCTGCTCAAGCGCCTCGACCCCGGCCGCGAGATCACGGTCTGGGAGCGCAACGCCCCCGACGTCACCTTCGGCTTCGGCGTCGTGCTGTCGGACGAGACGCTCGGCGGCATCGAGCACGCCGACCCGGTGGTGTACGCGGCGCTGCAGGAGGAGTTCGTCCGCTGGGACGACATCGACGTGGTGCACCGCGGCCGCACCCTGCGCTCCGGCGGCCACGGCTTCGCCGCGCTGTCGCGGCGGCGGCTGCTGGCGGTGCTGCAGGACCGCTGCCGCCGGCTGGGCGTGGACCTGCGCTTCGGTACGGACGCGCCGCCGGGCCTGTCGGACGCGTACGACCTGGTCATCGCGGCGGACGGGGTGAACAGCCTGACCCGGGACCTCGCCTTCCGTCCCGCCGAGACCACCCACCGCTGCCGCTACATCTGGCTCTCCGCCCCCTTCGCCTTCGACGCCTTCCGCTTCGAGATCGCGGAGACGGAACACGGCGTAATGCAGCTGCACGGCTATCCGTACGCGGCTCCCTCCGCAGGAGACAGCGGTGCCTCGACCGTCATCGTCGAGATGCACGAGGACGTCTGGCGCCGGGCCGGCCTGGACACGGCCGACGAGCAGGAGTCCATCGACGCCTGCGGCAAGTACTTCACCGACGCCCTGCGCGGCCGCCCGCTCACCGGCAACCGCTCGCAGTGGCTGCTCTTCCGTACGATCACCAACGCCCGCTGGGCGCACGGCAATACGGTGCTGCTCGGCGACGCCGCACACACCGCGCACTTCTCCGTCGGCTCCGGCACGAAGCTCGCCGTCGAGGACGCGCTCGCGCTGGCGGCCTGCATCGAGGAGCAGCCCACGGTGCCGGAGGCCCTCGCCGCGTACGAGGCGGAGCGCAAGCCGGTCGTCGAGTCCACGCAGCGGGCCGCGCGCGCCAGCCTGCAGTGGTTCGAGGAGCTGGGGCGGTATACGGACCAGCCGCCGCGGCAGTTCGCCTTCAATCTGCTCACCCGCAGCCGCCGGGTCACCCACGACAATCTGCGGCTGCGCGATCCGGACTTCACGGCGGCGGTGGAGCGGGAGGCCGGGGTGCCGGAGGGGACCCCGCCGATGTTCACGCCCTTCCGGCTCGGCGGCCTGACGCTGCGCAACCGGGTCGTCTGCTCGCCGATGGACATGTACTCGGCGGTGGACGGCAATCCGGGCGACTTCCACCTCGTCCACCTGGGCGCCCGGGCGCTGGGCGGGGCGGGCCTGGTGATGACGGAGATGGTGTGCGTCAGCGCGGCGGGCCGGATCACGCCGGGCTGCACCGGGCTGTACGCGGACGAGCACGAGGCCGGCTGGCGGCGGGTGACGGACTTCGTGCACGCGCAGGCGCCGGGCGCGGCGATCGGCATCCAGCTCGGCCACTCCGGCCGCAAGGGCTCGACGAAGCTGATGTGGGAGGGCATCGACGAGCCGCTGCCGGACGGCAACTGGCCGGTGGTGGCCCCGTCCCCGCTCCCGTACCGGCAAGGCGTGAACCAGACCCCGCACTCCCTGCACCCCACCGAAATGGCGGCGATCAAGCAGGACTTCGCGGCGGCGGCCGAGCGCGCCGCCCGCGCCGGCTTCGACCTCCTCGAACTGCACTGCGCCCACGGCTATCTGCTGTCGTCGTTCCTCTCCCCGCTGACGAACCGGCGGACGGACGCCTACGGCGGCTCCCTCGCCGCCCGGCTGCGCTATCCGCTGGAGGTCTTCGACGCCATCCGTGACGTGTGGCCCGCCGACCGGCCGCTGACCGTACGCATCTCGGCGACGGACTGGGCGGACGGCGGCACCACGGCGGCGGACGCGGTGGAGATCGCGCGGGCGTTCACGGAGCACGGGGCGGCCGGGATCGACGTATCGACGGGCCAAGTGGTCGCGGAGGAGCGCCCGGCGTACGGCCGCTCGTACCAGACCCCGTACGCGGACCGGATCCGCAACGAGCTGGGCGTCCCGGTGATCGCGGTGGGCGCGATCTCGTCGTGGGACGACGTCAACTCCCTGATCCTGGCGGGCCGCACGGACCTGTGCGCGCTGGCCCGCCCGCACCTGTACGACCCGAACTGGACGCTGCACGCGGCGGCGGAGCAGGGCTATACGGGCCCGGGGGCCCCGTGGCCGCTGCCGTATCAGGCGGGCAGCAGGCAGCCCCCGACGGGCCGTACGGACGCCCCGAAGCCGCGGCTCACGCTGTGAGTTGCTCCACCACGAACTCCCGGCCCCGGTCCCGCAGCTCCCGGTGCAGCCGCCCGAAGACCTCCGCGGCGACCCCGCCCGGCCAGTCGTCCGGCAGCAGCGACGGGGGCAGTCCGGGGTCCGCGTACGGCAGCTGCCGCCACGCGTCGACGGCCAGCAGATAGTCCCGGAAGGCCTGCCGCGGGTCCGCGTCCGCCAGGCGCGTGAGCACCGGCTCCTGGCCCTCCAGGAACTGCCGGTGCAGCGCCGCGATCCCCTCCAGGTCCCACCACCGCGCCACCGCCGCCGCGGTCGGCGTGAATCCCTCGTGAGTGCCGCGGAAGAGCTCGACATAGGCGTTCAGTTCCAGCCGGGCGAGGGTGTGCCGCGCCTCCTCGCCGACATGCGCGGGGGCGATCCACACCCCGGGCGCCGCCTGCCCGAAGCCGAGCCGCCCGAGGCGCGAGCGCAGCAGATGCCGCTTGTTGCGCTCGGACTCCGGCACCGTGAAGACGGCGAGCGTCCACTCGCCGTCGTCCTTGACCGCGGGGCGGTCGTAGATGCGGCGGTCGCCGTCGTCGAGGGTCTGCCGGGCGTCGGCGGTGAGCGCGTACGCGCCGCCGCGCCCCGACCCGGCGGCCGCCAGGAAGCCGCGCCGCTTCAGGCGCGACACGGCGGAGCGCACGGCGGGGGCGTCCACGCCGACCTCGGCGAGCAGCCGGATGAGCGCGGCCACGGGCACGCGTCCGCCGTCCACGTCGCGTCCGTAGGCGCCGTAGAAGCTGACGATGAGTGAACCCGGGGTGCGCTGCTCTGCCACAGGATCACCCTATCGACACAGGTCAGGACTGCCGCAGCCGGAACCGCTGCAACTTCCCTGTGTGCGAGCGCGGAAGGGCGTCCACGAAGGCGATCTCGCGCGGGCACTTGAAAGGCGTCAGCTCCCCGCGCGCGAATTCCGTCAGCGCCTCCTCGGTCAGCTCCGCGTCCGCGGCCGTCACCACATACGCCACGACCACCTGCCCGCGCTCCGCGTCCGGCCGCCCGACCACCGCCGCCTCCGCGACCTGCGGATGGCGCAGCAGGGCGTCCTCGACCTCGGGGCCCGCGACGTTGTAGCCGGACGTAATGATCATGTCGTCCGCCCGTGCCACATACCGGAAGTAGCCGTCCGGCTCCCGGACATACGTGTCGCCGGTCAGATTCCATCCGTCCCGTACGTACTCCCGCTGCCGCTCATCCGCGAGATACCGGCACCCGGTCGGCCCGCGCACGGCCAGCAGCCCCGGCTCCCCGTCGGGCAGCACGGTCACCCCGTCGGGTCCGACCACCCGCGCCTCGTATCCCGGCACCGGCACCCCGGTCGTCCCCGGCCGGATCCCCTCGTCCGCCGCCGAGATGAAGATGTGCAGCAGCTCGGTGGCCCCGATGCCGTTAATGATCTTCAGCCCCAGCTGCTCGTGCCACGCGTGCCAGGTCGCCTCGGGCAGATTCTCCCCGGCCGATACGCAGCGGCGCAGCGAGCTCAGGTCGTACGAACCGGCCTCCGCGAGCATCGCGCGATACGCGGTCGGCGCGGTGAACAGCACCGACACCCGGTGCTCCGCGATCGCCGGCAGCAGCTTCTGCGGCCCGGCCTGCTCCAGCAGCAGCGCCGACGCCCCCGCCCGCAGCGGGAAGACGACCAGACCGCCGAGCCCGAAGGTGAACCCCAGCGGCGGGCTGCCCGCGAAGATGTCCTCGGGCCGCGGCCGCAGCACCTGCGCCGAGAAGGTGTCGGCGATCGCCAGCACATCGCGGTGGAAGTGCATGGTGCCCTTCGGCCGCCCGGTGGTCCCGGAGGTGAAGCCGATCAGCGCCACGTCGTCGGCCGACGTGTCGACCGCCGTGTACCACTCGGGCTGCCGGGCCGCGCGCCGCAGCAGGTCGTCGGGGGCGTCGCCGCCGTACGCGAGCATGGTCAGCCCCGGCACCTCGGCCTTCGCCAGGTCGTCGACGGAGCGGATGTCGCACAGCGCGTACCGCACCTCGGCGATCCGGCAGACCGTCGCCAGCTCGGCGGAGCGCTGCTGCGCCAGCACCGTGACGGCGACCGCGCCGGCCTTCAGCACGGCGAACCAGCAGGCGACGAGGTGCGGCGTGGTCGGGCCGCGGAGCAGCACGCGATTTCCCGGCAGGACGCCGAGTTCGCTGGTCAGGACGTGCGCGATGCGGTCGGCGTGGGACTGCAGATGCGCGTACGACCAGACCGTGCCGTCGGGCGTGCGCAGCGCCGGGCGGGCGCCGCCGAACCGTTCCACCCCGCGGTCGAGGAGCTCCGCGGCGGCGTTGAGCTGGTCGGGATAGTGCAACTCGGGCAGGGTGAACGTGAGATCGGGCCACTGGTCCGCCGGCGGAAGGTGGTCGCGGGCGAAGGTGTCCACGTGGGCCGAAGGCTTCAGCTGCATGATGCTTGCGCCCCCTAGGTGTGCCTTGTCAGGCCGATTCGAGCGTAGCGTTGGTGTGACGGGAGTCAACAGTGCGCGATATTCAAAGAATGGGGCGGTGGTCCGATGGCGAGGCGGTTCGCGCTGGAGGAGGGGGAGGAGCGGTGGTGCGCGGAGCTGCGCGCGCTGGCGCGTGAGCGGCTGCGCCCCGTGGCGGAGGCCGGTGAACCGGGGCGGGTGAACCGCCCGTTGGTCGCCGCGCTCGGCGAACTGGGGCTGCTGGAGCGGGTCTTCCCGCCCGACGGCACGCCCGTATCGGCGCTGGAGCTGTGTCTGCTGCGCGAGTCGCTCGCCCGGGAGTGCACGGAGGCGGAGACGGCGCTGGCGCTGCAGGGGCTGGGCGCGTATCCGATCGCGCTGCACGGCACCAAGGAGCTGCAGGCGCGCTGGCTGCCGCGGGTGGCGGCCGGGCAGGCGGTGGCCGCCTTCGCGCTGTCGGAGCCGGGAGCGGGCTCGGACGCGGCGGCGCTGGAGCTGGCCGCTTCGCGGGACGGGGAGGACGGCTGGCGGCTCACCGGCGAGAAGACCTGGATCTCCAACGCCCCCGAGGCCGACGTCTACACCGTCTTCGCCCGTACCACCCCGGCCGCCGGCGCCCGCGGCGTCACGGCCTTCTGCGTACCGGCGGACCGCCCGGGCCTGACCGGCTCAGCGCTGTCCATGCTCAGCCCGCACCCCATCGGCACCCTCCGCTTCGACGCCGTCCCGGTGACGACGGCCGACGTGCTCGGCGAGACCGACCGCGGCTTCACCACCGCGATGGCCACCCTCAACCTCTTCCGCCCCAGCGTCGGCGCCTTCGCCGTCGGCATGGCCCAGGCGGCCCTGGACGCCGCGCTCACCTGGGCGGGCGAGCGACAGGCCTTCGGCGCCCCACTGAAGGACCTGCAGTCGGTCGGCCACACCCTGGCCGAGATGGCCACCCGCGTGGAGTCGGCCCGGCTGCTGGTACACGCGGCGGCCGCGGCGTACGACGCGGGCGCTTCTGACGTGGCCCGCCGCGCCGCGATGGCGAAGCTCCTCGCCACCGAGACCGCCCAGTACGTCGTGGACGCCGCCGTCCAACTCCACGGCGCCCGCGCCCTCCAGTCCGGCCACCTCCTCGAACACCTCTACCGCGAGGTCCGCGCCCCGCGCATCTACGAGGGCGCCACGGAGGTGCAGCGCACGATCATCGCGAAGGAGCTCTACCGCTGATCCGGGACAGCCTCTCCGACGGTCGACAGATCCTTGAACGGCTTCAGCCGCTTCGCCTTCTCGTTGACCGACGGCGACACCCACACATCCCACCGCGGGCTGGTCGCGATGCGGCGCAGCTCATCGAGGCTCAGCGGCGGGTTCGGCGCGACGACCGGGCCGTCCTCGATATCCGAGCCATTGGAGGTGTTGACGTAGACGCGGGTGCCGTCCGGACGCAGCAGGTCGGCGTGGCGGCGCAGCAGCAGGCCCGAGCGGTCCTCATAGACGAGCAGCACCGAGCCGTCGGGGAGCTTGCCGGCCGAGCAGCTGGTGACCTCCCCCTCGCCCTCCCGCTTGTCGCAGTCGTAGAAGCCCGCGAGCCCGCCCTGCTTCTGCATGTCCCGCCCGAAGCCGCCCTGGACGCTGACGTCCGTCTCGGCGCCGGCGATGCCCGCGTCGGCCTTGAGCCGCCCGTACGCCTCGTACGCGCCCATCCGCTCGGTCGGGGAGGCCTGTCCCTGATAGCCGGAAGTGCCGCCACCCACCAGCTCCTTGAGGAGCCAGGCCGCCCCGCGCGCGGTCAGAGGCTCCTTGCCCGGTGGCGCCTCGGGATGCCTGGGCAGGAGGGTGTAATCGGGAAAATCGATCTTTCCGCCGGCCTGCTCCGCTCCCGGCAGCACGGTGACCTCCCGGTCGCCGGGCGCCACCGTCGGCAGATACGCGCCGAAGACCGAGGCCGCGGTCACCGCGGCCGCCGCGGCGAGGGTCGTACCCCCGGCCACGCCCCAGCGCCGTGCGCGCAGCCGCCGGCCGCGTCGTACGGCGCCCGCCACCAGGTCACCGGGGTGGTCGGGCGCCAGCCCGCCGACCGCGCGGCTCATGGCCTCGGTCAGCTCCGGCGCTTCGTGCTCGTCGATGTGGTCCTGTCGCATGGGCTCAGCTCCCCGCCGTCAGTGATTCGCGTTCGTCGCCGAGCAGTTCGCGCAGCCGGGCCAGCGCGGCCATGCTGCGATTGCGTACGGTGCCGGGGCGCAGCCCCAGGTCGGCCGCGGTCTGCTGCACGCTCCGGTCCTCCCAGTAGCGCAGCACCAGCACCGCCCGGTCCTTCGCCGGCAGCCGCGCGAGGGCCTGCAGCAGCGCCACCCGCAGCGCCGGGTCCGTGCCGCGCGCCGCGCCGTCGGGCGGTGCGGCCACCGGCCGCTCGCCGCTCGACTTCCGCCGGCGCTGGGCGATGTGGGCGCGGACCAGCACCGTGCGCACATACGCGTCCCGGTTGTCGGCGCCCCGCACCCGCACCCACGAGGCGTAGACCCGGGCGAGCGCCGTCTGCACCAGGTCCTCGGCCTGGTGCCAGTCGCCGCCCGTCAGGAGCAGGGCGGTGCGGAACAGCTGCGGCCCGCGGAGGTTCGCGTACTCCTCGAACTCGGCGCGCCGTCCGTTGGATCCGCCGGATCCGCCATGTCGCTCCACCCGCCCACTCCCCGCCTCGCCGTACGCGTGACCTGCTCACCCCTACGACGCGACGAGAGTACGTTCATGTCACCCGCCGCAGAGGAGCCCTTGCCACCGTGACCGTGCACCGCATCAACCCCGTGTCCCTCGCCAAGCCCTCCGGCTTCAGCCACGCCGTCACCGCCACCGGCGGGACGCTGGTCTTCCTGGCCGGGCAGACCGCGCTCGACGCGCATGGCGACATCGTCGGGGATACGCTCCCCGGCCAGTTCGAGCAGGCGCTGCGCAATCTGCTCACGGCGCTGGCGGCGTCGGACGGCGACCCGTCGCAGCTGACCCGGGTCACGGTCTATACGACCGACCCCGAGGCGTATCGCGAGCATGCGGGGGAGATCGGGCGGATCTGGAAGCGGCGGGTCGGGGACACGTATCCGGCGATGGCGCTGATCGGCGTGACCCGGCTGTGGGACGAGGCGGCGATGGTGGAGCTGGACGGGATCGCGGTGCTGCCGTAGCGGATTGCTCCGCAAGTGCGGGTGGTCCCGGCGGGCTTTGTCGCCGGGACCAGGAGTTTCCCTGCGTGCGTTGACAGCCTTCCGAGGCCCCGCCAGCCTGGCGCGGACATTGTTGCCGTAGCTACGGGCCAGGGCCGGCTCGCCCCTGAGGAGTGCGCCCATGCCCGGAATGAGACATCGCCTGTTAGCGCGCGCCGGTACGGTCCTGGGGGCCGCCGGCATCGTGGCCGCCCTGACCGTCGCCGTCCCCGCCGCCGTCGCAGAAGAGGACTTCTACACCCCGCCGTCGCCGCTCCCCGCGGGCGCGAACGGCGACGTGCTCAAGTCCCAGCAGGCGACGTACAACAACGCCAAGGCCACCCGGATCATGTACCTGAGCCGGAGCGCCAAGAACAAGCCGATCCCCGTCACCGGCAGCGTGATCGTCCCCAACGCCCCCTGGACCGGCCCCGGCGACCGCCCCATCGTCGCGTACGCACCCTTCACCGCGGGCCTCGGCGACCAGTGCGCGCCGTCGAAGGGCCTGACCGGGCAGGGCTCCGGCGACCCCGCCGGCGGCTTCCAGGGCAGCTACGTCGACGCCCTGCTCGCCAAGGGCTTCGCCGTCGCCCAGACCGACTACGAGGGCCTCGGCACCCCCGGGGAACACACCTACGTGATGCGCCTGTCGGAGGCCCACACCGTCCTCGACGCGCTCCGGGCCGCCACCCGGCTCCCGGGCACCGGCCTGGCCAAGAAGGCGCCGCTCGGCATCGCGGGCTACTCCGAGGGCGGCGGCGCCGCCGCCTCGGCCGCCGAACTCGCCTCCTCCTACGCCCCCGAGCTGAACATCAAGGGCGCCACCCCCGGCGCCGCGCCCGCCGACAAGGCGGTGCTCGCCAAGAGCCTGGACGGCGGCCTGTACGTGGCCTTCCTCGGCTACGCGCTGGTCGGTATCGACACGGCGTACCCCGAGTCGAAGATCCTCACCGACCTGGCGAACGACAAGGGCAAGGAATTCTTCGAGGCGGCCCGCAGCACCTGCACGGGCGACGCGGTCTCGAAGTACATGTTCACCAGGACCAGCTCTCTGACGAAGGACGGCCGCCCGGTCTCCGCGTATCTCGGCCAGGCCCCGTTCGACAAGATCGTGGCCGAGAACCGCATCGGCCAGGCCAAGCCCTCCATGCCGGTCCTCGTCGAGCACAGCATCTTCGACGACGTCATCCCGTACGACACGGGCAAGCAAATGGCGAAGGACTGGTGCGCGAAGGGCGCCAACACCGAGTTCCGCACCCTCCTCGGCACCCCGCTGGTCGGCGGCCACGCGACCGCGATGCCGGACGCGGTACGCGACTCCGCCGCCTGGCTCGACGACCGCTTCCGCGGCAAGCAGACCACCGGGAACTGCGGGAAGTTCTAGACACCGCCTGTTCGAGCGGCCAGGATCGATCACGCACGGGTACGGGGACGTCGACGCAAGGACAGGTGTGTCATGACCATGCAGTTCGAGGGCCCCGCGGCCGATTCGCTGTACCCGGCGGGCCGCGCTCCGCAGCGGCATTCCGGGCGTTACATCGTCAGCGGGATGCTGCTGCTCGCCTATGCCGGCGGACTGATCGCGTGGATCGTATACGCGATGCGCGACGGTCGGCAGTCGGTCGCCGATCTCGCCCAGGGGCTGGTCGACCCGGCGCAGCCGGTGGCGGCCGCGTACCTCTCTCCGTACGAGTGGATCCTGACCCTCGCCCTTATAGCCGTCGGCGTCCTCGCGCTGCTGCGCCGCCGCCTCGCCCGCGGCGGCGCGCTCGTGCTCGGCGTGATCCTGGTCGGGCTCGCGGTCCGTGACGGCATCGCGATCGGGCTGGACAGCGGCTATCGCGAGAGCTTCACGGAGCACCGGATCGGCGAGTGGTACCTGAGCACCTTCGGCGCCGCGCTGATCGTCGGCGCCGTCGTCGTCTTCCTCATGGCCCGCGCCACGGAGGACCCCGGCGAGGGCGTCGCCGCGCGCCGCTGGCCGCTGGCGGTCGGCGGCGCGCTGCTGCTGGTCTATGCCGCCGCCGCCATCGGCTGGAAGGTCTGGGAGCTGCGCCAGGACCCGGGCTACGCGGCCCCGGACACCGACCTGCGCTTCACCAAGAACGTGCCGTTCCTGCCGAACGGCGTCGAGGAGTTCTTCCGCGCCATCGGCTACCCCACCGGCAGGCAGGACCCGTCGGTCCTCGCGCCGTACTACCACCAGGCCGCGATCGTCCTGGCCCTGCTCGCCGTGGGGGTCATCGCTTTGTACGGGCGCCGCTGGGCGCGTGGCGCGATGCTGGTGCTGTCCGGTGTCCTGCTGTACCTGATGGCGCGGATCGCGGTGCTGTGGTCCACGTACGACAGCAATCTCGACGCGACCCGCGTCCCGTCCTGGACCGACATCGCCTTCGACAACACGACGGAGATCCTGCGCACCGCCACCTACCTCTTCGGCGCCCTGGCGGCGGTGACGGTCATCGTCCTCGCGCTGGCCTTCCGCGATCGCTCCGCGGACTCGTCGTCGTCGGCTACGTCGGCGACGTCGGCGACGTCGGCTTCGGACGGCGACACCCAGACGTTCTCGCCGCTGCTCTGACCGCCGCCCGCGCTGCGCCGCCGGCGCCAGTACGCCCAGGTGACGGCGGCGAGCAGCGGGCCCCAGAGGAGGAGCGGGGCATAGCAGGCGATGAAGACGAGCGTGCGCCAGCCGCCGCTGGTCAGCGGGTCGTCCTCGGCCATCGGGTCGCCCTGCAGAGTGGTCCCGGTGATGAAGGTGACGGCGAACATGCCCCACAGCGCGATCAGCGCCGCGGCGCCGAGCGCGCCGGGGACGACCGCCGCCGCCACCGGCACCCGCCGCCCGCGCAGCACCGGCACCCACCGCGGCCAGACCTCGCCCCACCGGGCGATCAGGCCGATCGCGGTGAAGGCGAGCAGCTCGGAGACGACGGACAGGAGCACGATGTAGAGCTGCACCGGGAACCACCACGGCAGCGGGCCGGAGTCGTCGAGTGCGTCGGCAGCACCGCCGAGCTGCGGATACACGCAAATGCCGAGCCGCCACAGCCCGGACGGCAGCACGACGAACGGGACGGCGAGCGCGCATCTCCTGGCCCAGCGCGGCACCCCGGGAACGGGCTGATGGGCGGCCTTCCAGGCCTTCCGTATCTCCATGCGTCCAGCCTCGCGACCGCGGCGGCCCGCTCCATCACCCGCGGGAATGGACCACCTCCGCCGCGCGGTGGAGGGCCGGTGCGCAGCTGGGCTGATACCCGAGAGCCCGGGTACTCGACCGCCCCGGGCACCCATGGAGTAGGGTTATCTCGACATCGAGATATCTGCCGAAGGCCACCCCGCGGTCGCCCCCGCTCCTTTTGGAGAAAATCGGGCGTAACGGCAGGATTGCGGTGGAAGGCGCAAAGTGACGAAGGAGACTGTCGTGTCGGCGAACAGCTTCGACGCCCGCAGCACCCTGCAGGTGGGCGGCGAGTCGTACGAGATCTTCCGGCTGGACAAGGTGGAGGGCTCCGCCCGACTGCCGTACAGCCTGAAGGTGCTGCTGGAGAACCTGCTCCGGACGGAGGACGGCGCGAACATCACCGCCGACCACATCCGGGCCCTCGGCGGCTGGGACTCCCAGGCTCAGCCGAGCCAGGAGATCCAGTTCACGCCCGCCCGCGTGATCATGCAGGACTTCACCGGCGTGCCCTGCGTCGTCGACCTCGCCACCATGCGCGAGGCCGTGAAGGAGCTCGGCGGCGATGCCGACAAGATCAACCCGCTGGCCCCGGCCGAGCTGGTCATCGACCACTCCGTCATCGCCGACAAGTTCGGCACCAACGACGCCTTCAAGCAGAATGTCGACCTCGAGTACGGCCGCAACAAGGAGCGCTACCAGTTCCTGCGCTGGGGCCAGACCGCCTTCGACGAGTTCAAGGTCGTCCCGCCCGGCACCGGCATCGTCCACCAGGTGAACATCGAGAAGCTGGCCCGGGTCGTCATGACCCGTAACGGCGTCGCCTACCCGGACACCCTGGTCGGCACCGACTCGCACACCACCATGGTCAACGGCCTCGGCGTCCTCGGCTGGGGCGTCGGCGGCATCGAGGCCGAGGCCGCGATGCTCGGCCAGCCGGTGTCCATGCTGATCCCGCGGGTCGTCGGCTTCAAGCTGACCGGTGAGCTCAAGCCCGGCACCACCGCCACCGACCTGGTGCTGACCATCACCGAGATGCTGCGCAAGCACGGTGTCGTCGGCAAGTTCGTCGAGTTCTACGGCGAGGGCGTCGCCGCCACCTCCCTCGCCAACCGCGCCACCATCGGCAACATGTCGCCGGAGTTCGGCTCCACCGCCGCGATCTTCCCGATCGACGACGAGACGCTCAAGTACATGCGCCTGACCGGCCGTTCCGACGAGCAGGTCGCGCTCGTCGAGGCGTACGCCAAGGAGCAGGGCATGTGGCTGGACCCGGCCGCCGAGCCGGACTTCTCCGAGAAGCTCGAGCTGGACCTGTCGACGGTCGTCCCGTCGATCGCAGGGCCGAAGCGCCCGCAGGACCGCATCGTCCTCGCCAACGCCGCCGAGCAGTTCAAGCAGGACGTCCTCAACTACGTCGACTCGGTCGACGAGTCCGGCAAGGAGTCCTTCCCGGCCTCCGACGCCCCGGCCGTCTCGCCGAACGGCGTCCCGTCGAACCCGGTCCCGGTGACCGCCCCCGACGGCACCACGTACGAGCTGGACCACGGCGCGGTGACGGTCGCGGCCATCACCTCCTGCACCAACACCTCGAACCCGTACGTGATGGTCGCCGCCGCGCTCGTCGCGAAGAAGGCCGTCGAGAAGGGCCTGACCCGCAAGCCGTGGGTCAAGACCACCCTCGCCCCGGGCTCGAAGGTCGTCACCGACTACTTCGACAAGTCAGGCCTGACCCCGTACCTGGACAAGGTCGGCTTCAACCTCGTCGGCTACGGCTGCACCACCTGCATCGGCAACTCCGGCCCGCTGCCGGACGAGGTCTCCAAGGCCGTCAACGACCACGACCTCGCGGTGACGTCGGTCCTCTCCGGCAACCGGAACTTCGAGGGCCGCATCAACCCCGACGTCAAGATGAACTACCTGGCCTCCCCGCCGCTGGTCGTCGCGTACGCCATCGCGGGCTCCATGAAGGTGGACATCACCAAGGACGCCCTCGGTATCGACCAGGACGGCAAGCCGGTCTACCTCGAAGACATCTGGCCGTCCGAGGCGGAGGTCAACGACGTCGTCGCCAACGCCATCGGCGAGGACATGTTCTCCAAGTCCTACGAGGACGTCTTCGCCGGCGACGCCCAGTGGCAGGCGCTGCCGGTCCCGACCGGCAACACCTTCGAGTGGGACACCGAGTCCACCTACGTCCGCAAGCCCCCGTACTTCGAGGGCATGCAGATGGACCCGTCCCCGGTCGAGGACATCGCGGGCGCCCGCGTGCTGGCGAAGCTCGGCGACTCGGTCACCACCGACCACATCTCGCCGGCGGGCGCGATCAAGGCCGACACCCCGGCCGGCACGTACCTCACGGAGCACGGCGTCGAGCGCCGCGACTTCAACAGCTACGGCTCCCGCCGCGGCAACCACGAGGTCATGATCCGCGGCACCTTCGCCAACATCCGCCTGCGCAACCAGATCGCGCCGGGCACGGAGGGCGGCTACACCCGCGACTTCACGAAGGCCGAAGCCCCGGTGTCGTTCATCTACGACGCCTCGCGCAACTACATCGACCAGGGCATCCCGCTGGTCGTGCTGGCCGGCAAGGAGTACGGCTCCGGCTCGTCCCGCGACTGGGCCGCCAAGGGCACCGCGCTGCTCGGCGTGAAGGCCGTCATCGCCGAGTCGTACGAGCGCATCCACCGCTCGAACCTGATCGGCATGGGCGTGCTGCCGCTGCAGTTCCCCGAGGGCGCCACGGCCGAGTCGCTCGGCCTGACCGGCGAGGAGGCCTTCACCTTCACCGGCATCACCGCGCTGAACGACGGCGGCATCCCGGAGACGGTCAAGGTCACCACGGACAGCGGCGTGGAGTTCGACGCCAAGGTCCGCATCGACACCCCCGGCGAGGCGGACTACTACCGCAACGGCGGCATCATGCAGTACGTGCTGCGGTCGCTGATCCGCGGCTGACGCGTCCGTAACAGGCCTGAGGGCCGCACCCCCGCCGCTGTGCGGGAGTGCGGCCCTCTGCCGTGTGCGTCGGGATCAGGACGTGATCAGGGAGTCTGCTTCAGCACCACCTGATCGGAGCCGGACAGGCCGGTGGAGTCCGCGTACTCCGCGACGAAGACGGCCGTGATCTCGTTCGGGTCGTGGCCGCTGACCGGCGCGGTCTGGATGGTGCCCGTGCAGCCCGCGGCCGTTGTCTGCGGGTGGCCGTGGGTCTCGTGTCCGATGAGGTAGTGGACCTGGACCTTGCTGCAGTCGATCGGGTCCTCGTCGGTCACCTTGACCTCGAAGGCGACCGCGTCGCCGAACGTGAACGGCTGGTTCGCGGCCGGCTTCACCAGCTCCACCACCGGAGCCTGGTTGCCGACCGTGATGTCCACGTCCCAGGACGCGTGCCGGCCGTGCTCATCGGTGACGGTGAGCGTCGCCTTGAACACGCCGTCCTTGGTGTACGTGTACGACGGATTGGCGGACCGGGAGTCCGTACGGCCGTCGCCGTTGAAGTCCCACGCGTAGCGGAGCTTGTCGCCGTCCGGGTCGGACGTGCCCGCGCTGGAGAAGTCGACCTTCAGCGGGGACAGGCCCTTGACCGGCGTCGCGCTGATCTTCGGGTCCGGCGCGTGGTTGCCGCCGGGGCCGATGTAGTCGATGCGGGCCAGCTGGGCGTCTTCGTTCTCGCTGAAGTAGCCGTCGCCGTACTCGAGGACATAGAGCGCGCCGTCCGGGCCGAACTCGATGTCCATCGGGTTGTCGACCGTCGGGCTGCCGACCGTCGGCACGACCGGGTTGATCGCCGCCACCTTGCCGGAGCTGTCGAGGCGGAACTCCTTGATGTAGTCGCGGGTCCACTCGTGGAACAGCGGCACACCGTCGTAGTAGCGCGGCCAGGCCACCGAGCCGGGCTTGTTCGCCACCCGGCGGTTGTAGTCGTACGCCGGTCCCGCCATCGGGCCGATGCTGCCGGTGCCGAGGCCGGGGAACTCGGCCGAGGCGCTGTACGAGTACCAGACGTCCGGCTGCTGCACCGGCGGCAGCTCGGTCAACCCGGTGTTGTTCGGCGACTGGTTGACCGGCTTGGCGCAGTCGAAGGCCCCGCGCGACTCACCGGTGGCGAAGTCGTAGTCCTGATACGGCATGGTCGGCGTCACGCAGTACGGCCAGCCGTAGTTGCCCGCCTTGTTCACCTGGAACCAGCGGCCGTGGCCTGCCGGGCCGCGCTTCGGGTCGGCCTGCCTGGCATCGGGCGAGTAGTCGGCCACGTAGACCGCGCCCGTCTCGCGGTTGACCTCGATCCGGAACGGGTTGCGCATGCCCATGGCGTAGATCTCGGGCTTGGTCTTCGGGGTGCCCTTCTTGAAGAGGTTGCCGCCGGGTATCGCGTACGAGCCGTCGCGGCCGACCTTGATGCGCAGCACCTTGCCGCGCAGGTCGTTCGTGTTGGCGGAGGTGCGCTGCGCGTCCATGGCCGGGTGCCGGGTGGAGCGCTCGTCGATCGGGGAGTAGCCCTGCGACTCGAACGGGTTGGTGTCGTCGCCCGTCGTCAAGTAGAGGTTGCCGTCGCCGTCGAAGGCGATGTCACCGCCGACGTGGCAGCAGATGCCCCGGTCCACCGGCACCTGCATGATCTTCTGCTCGGTGTCCATGTGCAGCTTGCCGCCGGTGAACTTGAAGCGCGACAGCTGCAGATGGCCCTTGAACTTGTCCCAGTCGGCCGAGGTGCCGTCGAACGGCGCGTCACCCTCGTTGGCCGGGGTGACCGGGTCGTCGACCGGCGTGTCCAGCTTGGGCGAGTAGTAGAGATACACCCAGCGGTTCTTCTCGAAGCCGGGGTCGATCGCCACGTTCTGCAGGCCCTCTTCGTCGTGCAGGTAGAGGTCCATCTCGGCGACCAGCTTGTTGACCCCGGAGTCGGGGTTGTTCTGCCATATCTGGCCCTTGCGGGTCACGTGCAGGACCGTCTTGTCCGGCAGCACGGCGAGGTCCATCGGCTCGCCGGGCCGGTCGTTGAGGGTGACCTTCTCGAAGCTGGAGTCGGGGGGTGGCGCGTCGGCGCCGGCGGATGCCGCGGGTGCGGCGGAGTCGGTCGCCGGGGGTGCTGCCGAGACACCGGGCGCCGTGAGGAGTGCGGCAGTGACCAGACCGGCCACGACCGCGCTGAATCTTCCTAGCCTGCGTCTTCCTAAGCTGAGTCTTCCGGACATCAACCCTCCCAGGGACTTGAGAGGACAGGCGGGAGTACTGGTGCTGTGCAGCCACCACCGCTGAAGCAGCGCACCACATCGACCCCCCGCCCCCCACCCTCTCCAAAGGCGACAGCGGCGCTCTGGAGGCTAAGGCTCTTTCACCGGCTTACCAATGGCTATGACCGGAATTGGCAAAACTTCGTCCTGAGTCAGGGGAAACTGCCTAGTCGCGGGTCAGCTCGGCGACGCCGTCGGCGCAGCCGAAGCGGACCGTCCGCGGCAGCAGCTCCTCCAGCTTCGACTCGGGGCCGGGGCTCAGCCGGGCGCCGCGGACGGGGATGTCCTGGCCGTCGAGGGCCACGAAGGCCCGTGGATACGGGCCGAGTTGGGCCCGCACCAGGGCGTCGATCTCCGGGTACGTCATCGCGTGGTCGAGGCGGCCGTCCGCCGGGCGGCGCTTGGGCCAGCGGGTGGCTTCGGCGTCGTTCTGCGGGGTGCCCTCCGGCCGGCTGGCGGACAGCCGCTCGGCCAGGTCGTGGCCGGCGGTGAAGTGGGTGTGGCCGACGCGGTGGAAGAGCGACGCCGAGGTCTCGCGCGGGCGCACCGGCAGCTCGTACTGGGCGATCAGCGGGCCGGTGTCGGCCCCGGCCCGGAGGAGGAAGACCGAAAGGGCCGTGGAGTCCAGGCCCTTGATGATCGTCCAGGGGATCGGCGCCTGGCCGCGGCCGAACGGCAGCCGGGTGGGGTGCATGCCGATGGCGCCGGCCGCGGGGACCGCCAGCACCTCCGGCGGTATCAGCCGGGACCAGCCGATCACCAGCAGGTAGTCCGGCGCGCAGGCGCGGATCCGGTCGGCCGAGGCCCGTAGCGTCGGGTCCTTTGCCTCGGCGAAGTCCGCGCCCTGCTCCGCGGCCAGGTCGGCGAGTCCGGCGTAACCCACCGTCCCCGGCGCCTTCGCGGCCGGCAGGCCGATCATCAGCGGGACCTCCAGGTTGCCTTCCAGCCAGGCCGCGGACGAGAAGATTCCCTCGTAGGCGCGGCGGCCGAAGATGTGCCCTGACACCAGCACCAGACGTGTCGGCACCGTCAGTTCCCTTCCGTTACGTCGAGGATGTCGAGTGCGCCCGTCGCCGGGTCCGTCGCATAGGCGAACTGGGCGGTGGGGCGGTGGTCGAGCACGCCGAGCGGCCCGGCCGCGGCGGCGAACCGGCCGGGGTCGGCCAGCAGTTCCATGCCGGCCCGGGCCGCGGCGCCGGTGGTGGCGGCCGTCGCCACGACGGTGGCGCCGTCGAGGAACGGGCCCGCGACGCGGGCGACATAGCCCGCGTGCGGGTGCGGCAGCGGGCTGCCGGTGCGGAGGTCGGAAAGGCGGCCGTCGGTTGTCACCTCCCACGCGAGCCGGCCGGAGCCGGAGAGCTTCGCGGTGATCTGGTTCGACGCGGCGTCGCCCATGGCGATGACGCTGCCGGCGCTGGCGGCGGCGAGCGCCTCGTCGGTGTTCGCGTACGTCTCCCGCAGCGGGTACGGCGGCGGCCAGCAATCGATGAAGGCCTGGCGCAGCACGTCCTGGGCGACGCGCCAGTGCGGCGGCTCGTGGGGGTCGAGGCGGTGCTCGGCCCCGTAGAGCAGGGTGAGGGTGCCGTCCGCGACGACCGGCTGCCAGAAGCGGTGGAAGGGCGAGTCGCTCAGCCCGACGGACTTGCGCAGGGCGTCGGCGGTGCCGTACTGGACGCTGGTCTCGAAGCCCTCGGCCCGGGCGAGGCGGGCCAGTCGGCCGAGGCCTGCCTCGTACGTCGCGAGGTCGAGGCGGTCCATGCGCGGCTGCTGGGTGGCGTAGCAGCGCAGCGCCTGGTCCTTGCGGGCGAGGCGCTGCGGGGTGACGTGGACGAAGACCCGGGGGGAGAAGCGGTCGGGCTCGGCGGAGATGTGCACCGAGAAGTGCAGGAAGGCCGTGTCGCGGAAGACGGCGTGGGCGATGCGGTTCGCCTCGACGTGGTCGTTGTGGCTGTCGGCCTGGGTGTGGGTGACGACCACGTCGGGGGCGATCCGGTGCTGCCGCAGCAGCCGCCGGATCCGGTCCACCACCGCGGCGTCCGCACGCAGATGGCCGTCCCGCAGGCCGGCGAAGAGCACGTGCCGCCGCGCCACGCCCAGCTCCGCCGCCGCCCGTACGGCCTCCGCCCGGCGGCGGTCGCCGCAGCCGTCCTCGTCGGTGAGGATCAGGAAGGCGACCGGGTGCCCGAGTTCGCGCGCCTTCGCGATCAGCGCCCCGGCACCGATCTCGATGTCGTCCGGGTGGGCGCCGACGGCCAGGATCCGCAGCCCGGTCACGCTACAGTCCGGCCTCGCGCACATGCCGCGGCACCAGGTCCCGGCAGCGCGCGTCCCAGTCGGCGGCCCGTGGGCCCGGGTGGTCGCCGAAGCGGCCGGTGGGGAGGGTGACGGTCTTCTCCGTCCCGGCTTCGAAGAGCTTCTCGGCGGAGTTCACCGCCGCCGGGAGGGACGCCTCGTCCCAGCCGGAGTTGAGCAGGCGCACGACGGTGGCGGCGCGGGTCTCGGCGACGCCCTTCCAGCCGCCCCGTACAAGATTGGCGAGGCCCACGAGGGAGCGCGGCTCGAGGCGCTCGCAGGCGAGGACGGCGAGGGTCGCGTCGCATTCGGTGCCGACGAGGTGCTCGGCCAGCCAGCGGGTGGGGAGGGTG
>NZ_JAAKZV010000490.1 GCF_011044975.1 Streptomyces coryli
GAGCCGCACCTCGCGGTGACGGGGGCGAAGCTGGGGGAGATGACCGTGACCACCAGCCGGGGGCCGGCGACTGTGCCCGCGTGGGTGTTCACCCTGGACGGCTATCCCTCCCCGTTGAAGCGGTCCGCTGTCGTGCCGTCGAGACTGCCCCGGTCGCCGATCCGGCGGACGAGCGCCGTTCCGGGCTCTCCACTCGAGCATCTGGTCCGTATCTCCGCGGACGGGCGCACTCTGACCGTGCGTGCCCTCCATGGGGTCTGCGACGACGGCGCCGTGGTGACGGCGCTGGAGACCCGCGGCAGCGTGGTGCTGTCCGGTTCGGTCAAGGGCGCGGAGCGGGAGGAGATCTGCACCGCTCAAGGGAAGCTGGAGAAGGTGACGGTGCGGCTGAAGCGCCCCGTGGGCGACCGCGTCCTGCTCGACGCGATCACCGGTCGACCGGTGCCCTACCGGCCGGAATTCGGGCCTACCCCGAGCTGGAGCTGACGGGTGCGGGGGGCCGGTCAGGGATGCGCTTCCCTGCCGTACGGGCCGCGGACCGCGTCCACGGAGGTGTCGCCGCCCGTCGGCGTTTCGAGCGACGCCCGGTGGTCCGGGTTGAGGTAGCGGCGTGGCTGCCAGCGTGGGTCGTAGTCCGGGTGGTCGCGCCAGCGTCTGGCGACCCAGACCAGTAGGTTGAAGTCCAGGCCCAGTTGCTCGCGCAGGGTCTGCACCAGGCCCGGCTCCTCGCTGCGGCCGCTGAAGGCGACCACGCGCCAGGCGTTGACCTCGTCGGTGAGCCGCATCGCGGTGGAGAGCATCGCATTGCTCAGCGCGTGGACGGCGAAGTGCTCCTCGCCGCCCTCGGGCTGCCGCGCCTTGAGCTCGCCGAGCCGGGCCCGCAGGAAGTCGCGCAGCGGGGCGACGTCGTCCTCGGTGAGATCGTCGGAGTACGCGGGCTCCGGCAGCGGAGTGCGGTCCGCGAACTCCAGCGCCCGGCGGAGGTCGTCGTCGGTCGGCTCTCGGGGCATGCGCCAGGCCTCCTCCCGCGTGCTCGCCTGTGCGCAAGGTACACCCAAGTCCGGGTGCCGGGCTTGACCTTGGAGCCGGGTCGAAGGTTTACCGTCGGCGGCATGGGCACGATGCGGATTTCCCAGCTGGCCGAGCGCAGCGGCGTCCCGGCCACGACACTGCGCTTCTACGAGAAGTCCGGGCTGCTGGCCGCGGACCGCACGCCGTCCGGGTACCGGATGTACGACGACGACGCGCTCGACCGCCTCGGCTTCATCGGCGCGGCCAAGCGCCTCGGCCTGCCGCTGGATGAGATCAGCGAGCTGCTGGCGGTATGGGAAGCGGGCGCCTGCGGAGACGTCAAGGCCGACCTGCGCCCGCGCCTGGCGGCCCGCTTGGTGGAGGCGGACCAGCGGGCGGCGGAACTGGCCTCCTTCACCGCTACCTTGCACGCCGCGTCGGAACGCCTGGACGCGCTGCCGGACCGGACGGAGAAGTGCGACGCGGAGTGCGGCTTGGCGCCGGGAGTGCCGGGAGCACCGGGGGGAGCCCCGGCAGTCACGACGGAACCGGACCGATGGCGTACGGAGCCAGTGGCCTGCTCCCTCACCGGCCACGGCCAAGCGGAGCGCGTCGCTGAATGGCGAAGCGCGACGGCCGGCGCAGTACGGGCGGCCATCCCGGACGGCCTACGCCTGACACTCCCCGCCGACCGCGCCCCGACCCTCGCAAGCCTCGCCACAGCCGAGCAGCAGTGCTGCCCATTCTTCGACTTCCGCCTCCATCTCGATGGTGAATCAGTGCACTTGGAGGCCCGAGCTCCCGCCGAGGGCCGCGAGATGCTCCACGAGCTGTTCGCGGCATCCGCTGACACTCGATGACCGTCCGGCATGCTTGCCGCATGGAGGAGCAAGGGGAGCGCGAGGATGCGGTTGCGGCGGCGCGGAGGGTGCTGGCCGCTCGGCATCCTGAGGCGCGTGCCGGGTGGTTGTGTGGTGGGGTGCTGACGCATCCGACGCCGTATTCGGATCTGGATGTGGTGGTGCTGGTCGACGGGGCGCCGGCGCCGTATCGGGAGAGTCTGGATGAGTGTGGGTGGCCGGTGGAGTTGTTCGTGCACAGCCGGCGGTCGTGGGAGGCGTTCGTACGGGAGGAGCGGGGGCAGCGGGGGGCGGCGCTGCTGCGTATGACCGCGACCGGCATGCTGCTGGTCGATACGGATGGGGGCGGGCGGGAGC
>NZ_JAAKZV010000491.1 GCF_011044975.1 Streptomyces coryli
CCCCGACATCATCCAGATACGCCCGCAACGTGCAGACCAGCGCCTGCCACACCTGCCCGGAGTGCCCGACGAACACACCGGTCCCACGCAGCAGTTCCGCATCCTTGCTCCACGCCTCATCCCGCAGGTCAAGCGCACACCGCAGCGCCACCAGCTGGCTCCGATCGAGCCGCGCCAGCACGGTCGGCGGCAACCGCACCTCCAGCGGCGCCGGCGGCTCGAAGCCACCTCCCAGCTCCACGCCACCCCCACGCGGCTCCACCGCGGTGGTGGCGACCACCACCACCGGCTCCGCCTTCGCTTCGGGCGCTTCGGGTACGTGCGGGTCCCGCCGGACCCGAGGCCGGTCGCTGACGACCAGGTGCGCGTTCGTACCGCCGAACCCCATCGCCGACACCGCCGCCACCCGCCTGCAGCCGCTCTCCGTACCAGCCCGCCAAACCACCGTCCGTCGCGGCACGTCGACCGCGTCGCTCACCGGCCCGGCATCAAGCAACTGCCCAGGAATCGCCTCATACCGCAGCGCCAACAGCGCATGGATGACATTGACCGCCCCCGCCGCCCAACCGGTATGCCCGATCAGCGACTTATTGGACGTAAGCGTCCACCGCTTACCCGGCGCCGCAGCGCACAGCGCCTCGATTTCCGCCCGATCCCCGGCCGCGGTGCCCGTGGCATGGGCAACGACCCAGTCGATCTCCTCAGCGCGCACCCCGGCCGCCGCCCAAGCCCGCTCCAGTGCGATCCGCTGCCCGGCCGGATTCGGCGCGTACACAGCCTTCCCCCGCCCATCCGACGAGCCCCCGAAGCCGCGCAAAAAGCCCAGCACAGGGTCGCCGTCCGCACACGCCCGCGCATACGTCTTCAACGCCACCACCGCGGCACCATCGGAGAACAGCACCCCGTCAGCACCACTGTCGAGCGACCGCACCCGGCCACCCGTGGACAGACCGTCCAGCTTGGAAAAGAGCACCATGGTCTGGGCGTTGACGGCATACGTCCCCCCGCACACCGCGAGATCGGCACGCCCCTCACGCAGCGCCCGCATCCCGAAGTCGAAGCTGTACAGCGACGACGAACAAGCAGTGTCGACCACCACCGTCTCAACCGGCTCAACCACCCCGGCCAGCGCCCGGCGCACCACCCGATACGGGGCGGTGGCATCCGTATCAGGCCCACCGCCGGGATACAGTCCGGCCAGCGGATCACCATCACCGTCCCCGGACCCCCCGGACAGCAGCCGCGCCCCGCGCCGCAACAGCCCGTGCTCGGCGGCATGCCCACCATCGGCCGTCATGCCGACCGCGGCGAAGGCGCGCAGCTCCGGCCCATGCCGGACACCGTCGAGCGCCTGCAGCACGCTGTGCCGCAGCCACCGCCCGCTGAGCTCTGGGCAGTCCCAGTCGCCGGAGTCGAGCTCCGCCCGTAACCGGGGATGCGGGGCGAAGTCGTGGATGAATCCGGACGTCCGGGTGTACGTCTTGTCCGGCGCCGCCGGATCGGCCGACCACAGCGTGTCGATATCCATCCGCGCGCCGGGCTCGCTGAACTGCGGCTCCCGGTCCCGCAGCAGATGCCAGAACTCCTCCGGCCCATTGGCACCCGGCACCGCCAGCCCCATGCCGACCACGACGATCTCGTCATCGGATACGGAGTCGCCCACAGCCGGAACCGGAACCGGGACCGGAACCGGAACAGCCAACGCAGCAGCGTCCTCCACCCCCACCACAAGCCCCCGCGCACGCAGCACCGCCGCCGCAGCTTCAGCGACCGCACGATCACCGGTCTCGGCCGCTATCCGGTAGCGCCGCCCGCGCCCCGTCGCCTCAGCCATTGCTCCCCGCGCCACGGCCGGTCTCGACGATGAGCTCGGCGAGCCCCGAGAGCGTGGACTGCAGGGCGAAGCGGGTGTCGTCGGCCACGTGCTGCAGCCCGAAGCGGTCCACCAGCGAGGAGAGGATCTCCATGCGCTTCAGTGAGTCGATCCCGAGGTCCCCCTCCAGGTCCGCGTCGGGATCCATGGCCTCGATCGGGTAGCCGAGCCGCTCGGCGTAGATGCGCTGGAGCGCCGCCAAGACATCGTCGTCAGGAGGATCAGCCGCCGGTACAGGCATGGGCGGCGGCTCGACGGAGCGCGAGCCGGACCGTACCAACGGATCCGCCGGCACCGCAGCCTCCGGCACCCCCACCGCCCCCCGCTCCAC
>NZ_JAAKZV010000492.1 GCF_011044975.1 Streptomyces coryli
GGGCTCGGAGATGTCTATAAGAGACAGGCGCGTGGCGCGTCCTGCGGCGCGGATCGCGCGCGTGTGAGGGGCTTGGAGGCACCGCCCGCGACAGGGGTGCGGGCGACGCCTCCGGCGGGGGGCGGGGCGACGCCCGGGCCGGGAGAACGGGCGGCGTCCCCGCCTGGAGTTGGGCCGGTCTCGCCCCCGGGCGTATCGGCGGCCTCGCCGCCAGGGGGTGATGCGGCCTCCCCGCCGGGAGGACGGGCGGCGTCCCCGCCTGGAGTTGGGGCGGTCTCGCCGCCGGGCGTATCGGCGGCCTCTCCGCCAGGGGGTGATGCGGCCTCCCCGCCGGGCGCGCGGACAGCGTCGCCCTCCAGCGCAGTCGCGTCCTCGCCCCAAGTCGCGCCAGCGGCATCCGCGCCGGGCCTACCGGCGGCCTCTCCGCCACGGGCTGGGGCCACGCCCGCGCCAGGCATGCCGGCGTCCCCGCCGCGGGGCACTGCGGCCTCCTCACCCGGGGCACGGGCCACGTCCGCGTCCTCGCCCCAAGCCGCGCCAGCGGCGTCCGCGTCGCCCGCGTGCGGGTGGGTTCCCGCCGTTAGGCGGCGTAGCACTACTGCCAGCCTGGCGCCTGCTGCGCCGAAGCCTTGCAGCAATGCGGTAAGTGCTGGAAACAGGGACTGCGTTACGTAGCCGATGGCGCCTGCCAGTGCGCCCGGGGTGGCGCCGTGGGTGAGGAGCCAGGGGGCCGTCAGGAGGAGCAGGAGCAGGGGGAGCCAGCCGGCCAGCGCCAGTGCCAGTACGCGCAGCATGCCCCAGCGGGCGACTGCCACCGCCGCCCGGGTCTCTGCCGCGATTCCCTCCGCGGCATCGCGTTCTGCCCAGGTCTCCGCGCCCGCCGCCGTGATGTCGCGCAAGCCGTCCACGAGCGCGCCGAGTTCCGCGGCCACCCGCTCGTCCGCCGCCAGGAACTTCTCCTGCCGGCGGGCCAGCGGTCGCAGCGTCGCAAGGAACAGCGTGAGGCCCGCGGCCAGCGGTGGTACGACGACCAGCAGCAGCACCGGTGCCAGCGACGCCAGCCCGACCAGGGCGCCGGCCGCCACGAAGACGAAGGACCTGGCCACCGTCACCACCCCGGCGAAGGTGTCCCGCGCGATCTCCACCTGGTGCGTCAGTCGTGACACCGCGCCGGTGTCGGCGGTCCCGAGCGCCCGGCCGACGACCCGCCGCACCAAGGCGTCCCGCAGCGGCTCCACCAGCCCGGCTACGGCGCGATAGGCCCGGCCGGTCCCGTACGCCCCGACCACGGCGGCGACCGCGGCCGCCGCCAGCCACGCCAGCCCGGTGCCGGGTCGTTGCGCCAGGAATCCGTCGTCGAGCGCCCGCGCGAGCGCGTATCCGAAGAGGAAGGTCTGTCCGCCCTCCAGCAGCGACCAGCCGGCGAGGCGGAGCAGCACGCGGCGGCGGCGGTTCAGGAAGCGGAGTCCCTGCGGGAGCAGCGGGGTCGGGGGCGGAGTCGGCGGCCGGGTCACGGCATCCTCCTCCTGTGAGTTCGCGCTCCTGTCGCGCCGCCGGGCTCCCGCACGCTCACTCGCCGAACACCTCCCGGTAGCCGTCGAGTCGCCGCAACGCGGCATGCGTGCCCACGCCTCGCACCTGCCCCTCGTCCAGCCACACCACCGTGTCCGCTGCCGCGGCGGTCTCCACTCGGTGCGTGGTGACCAGGCGCGTGGCGGCGCCCGGTGCCGTGCGCAGGGCCTCGCGGATCTCCGCCTCCGTCACCGTGTCCAGGCTGGAGAGCGAGTCGTCGAGGATCAGCAGCCGGGCCCGGGAGCGGGCGAAGGCGCGGGCCAGGCCCAGGCGTTGACGCTCGCCCCCGGACAGCGGAAGCGCGGCACAGGCCGTCCCGTACCCCTCCGGCAGCCGCACGATGAACGACTCCGCCCGCGCAGCCCGCGCCGCCGCCCGCACGCCCGGCACCGCGCCACCGACACCGAGCCCGACACGGACTCCCCATTCCTCGCCGTCGCAGGACCCGCCGACCTCATCGCCCTTGCCGACCTGGGCTGGGTGCGGGCGCTGATCGCCCGTACGCACACCAGGCTCGAGGCGATGAAGGTGATGAACTGGCAGATGGTCGACGCGCTGCAGCGCGGCACCCTCACCCCGCAGGACGCCTCCG
>NZ_JAAKZV010000493.1 GCF_011044975.1 Streptomyces coryli
CTCCAGTTCGCAGGTGGCGGCTGACTCGATCAAGGAAAGGGCGGGCCGGCGGCCGCGACGCACCGTGTTGGGCGATCTTCAGTGGAACGAGTGGGAGACCGAACGGGGGAGCGATCAGGCGATGTTGATCGCGGTTGGCCGGTTGGCCGGTTGGCCGGTTGGCGGTGGCCGGTTGCCGGTGCCGTCGCGGGGGCTGCCGGATCGGGCGCGATTGGTGTAGACCCATCGGTTGAAGATCCGTCCCGTCGCGACAGGAGTCCTCGTATGGCCGCTCTTCCACCGCTTTCCCGCCGCCATTTCCTGGGGGCTGCCGGTGCCCTCGGTGCCGCCGCCGCGGTCGGCGCGTCCGGTGGCGCGTCCGCCGAGTCCGGGGCCGGCGGGAGTGACGTCATACCCATCGGCTGGGGGCAACTGGGTTCGTATCCGGGGACCGATGCGGCGGGGAAGCGGGTGACAACGATCCTGGCGGGGAGCTCCCGCTACCTGATCGGCCCTTGGTACGCCGGGATGTACACCCGCTACCTCCCCGACGGCTACCTCGACCTCAAGGGCACCGACGAGCGCGCCATCCGGTTGCCCGCCATGGCCGCCGTGGCCGCGGCGACCGCGCTGGCCACGGGCACGTACGATCCGCGGACGCTGTCCGCCGCGAACGCGACCATCAGGGCCCGCAACCTCATCCGCACCCTTGCCGCGCGGCACCGGGCCAACAACCCGGACACCACGACCCGTTGGGGCAACACCTGGCAGTCCGCGCTCTGGGCGTACTACGCCGCGCTGGCCGGCTGGCTGCTCTGGGACGAGCTGGACGCCACCGACCGGGACCACCTCGCCGCCATGCTGATCTGGGAGGCCGACCGGCTGACCACCGGGAACGACGTGTTTCTCATCGGCACGGGCGGCGAGCAGCTCTACATGACCCGCCGCGACGGGAGTGTCGTCACCCCCGGCGACAGCAAGGCGGAGGAGGACAACTGGAGCGCCGCCGCGCTCTCACTGGCCGCGGTGATGCTGCCGGACCACCCCAACGCCGCCCGCTGGACGCGCCGCAACATCGAACTCCTGCTGGCCGCCGCGGCCTGCCCCGCGGACCTCGCCGGCGACGAGACGATCAACGGCATCCGGCTCTCGACCTGGCTGCAAGGCACAAACATCGCCGACGACGGCACCCTGGAGAACCACGCCCGGCTGCATCCGCTCTACATGGTCGCCTTCGACCAGAGCCTCTACCAGGGCTTCGTCTTCGGCCTGGCGGGCCGCCCGGCGCCGCGCGCCGCGCTGCACAACATCAACCGGACGTATGGCGCGCTGGTCGATCTGCCGTTCGCCCTGCCGGACGGCGGCACCAGCCCGATCTACCGCGAGAACTCGGCGGAGATCTACTACCCCGAGGGCAACGACTGGGGCACCCACTTCCCGTTCTACTTCGGCAACTTCGACCTGCTGGTCAGCCTCGCCGGCCAGGACGCGGGCATCGACCCGGCCGCGGCGAAATGGGAGCGGCTGCACAATGAGGACCAGCTGCGACTCATGTCCCGCTTCACCGACGGCCGCACGTACGGCGACAGTGCGGAGAACACGTACTACGGCCGCGAGCACCGCATCGGCGCGATGGCGGGGCAGGCGTATCTGAGCCTGTACCTGGCCCGTAACGCGAGGGGGAATCTCCTGCGCTGGAGCTGAGGCGAGGCCGCGTGAAACCGGTCCTGGTCGACCGGCGTCAGAGGGACGGGCCGGCCGGCTGCCGGGCCGCCGCTCCTGCCGGGAGGGTGCATGCGTACCAGGACATTGCGTGCTCTGTGCTTGCTTGCCGCGGTGGCCTTGTCGGCCGGTGTGCTGGGTGCGACGTCGGGGTGCGCCCCCAGCAGTCAGGAGCGGGCCGCTGACGACGCGAAGCGGCTGGCGCAGCGCGCCCGGCAGGTGGCCGCGGCGTGGGACGGTTCGGCTGCGGCGGGGGAGTGGCGGGCGGGTTATCACCCGATGGGGGACGTGGTGCGGTTGCCGCCGGGCGGCGATTGGAGCGAGGCGCGCCGGGACGACCGGTTCCTCCTGCGGGGCGGGTTGCCGCGTGGCGGGCCGCGGGAGGGGCGGGTCAGGTGGGCTGACGGGCGCTCGC
>NZ_JAAKZV010000494.1 GCF_011044975.1 Streptomyces coryli
CACAGCGGGTGATCGGTGTCTTGATACGGGGGCGGGGCGGGCCCCGCCCCCGTATCAAGACACCGATCACCCGCTGTGCGCGGCATCTCGGCCCCGCAGTCACCCGTGCGCGCCGGACCCGGCCCCGTAAGCGCGATCAGTGCGATCACCGGCCCGGTCGTGTGGCACGTGTCTCAGTTCGCGGCCGCCGGGCTCCGGGCAGGCGAAACGATTGGAAGCCGCTGCGGGCCACCCGGCATCATGGAGACGGACCCGCATCCAGCAAGGGAGACCCATGAAGATCGGAATCGTCGGAGCGACCGGACAGGTCGGCGGCGTGATGCGCGACATCCTCGCCGAGCGTGACTTCCCCGTCAGCGAGCTGCGGCTCTTCGCCTCCGCGCGGTCCGCCGGGAAAACGATCCCCTTCAAGGGTCAGGACATCACCGTCGAGGACGCCTCCACGGCCGACTACTCCGGCCTGGACATCGTGCTCTTCTCCGCCGGTGGCGCCACCTCCAAGGCCATCGCCGAGAAGGTCGCCGCCCAGGGCCCCGTCGTGATCGACAACTCCTCCGCCTGGCGCCGGCACCCCGAGGTCCCCCTCGTCGTGTCCGAGGTGAACCCGCACGCCATCGCGGACCGCCCCAAGGGCATCATCGCGAACCCGAACTGCACCACCATGGCCGCGATGCCGGTGCTCAAGCCGCTGCACGTCGAGGCGGGCCTCACCGCCCTCGTCGTCGCCACCTACCAGGCCGTCTCCGGCTCCGGACTGGCCGGCGTCGAGGAGCTGTACAGCCAGGTCGAGAAGGTCGGCGCCGACGCCCCGAAGCTGACCCGCGACGGCCGCGCCGCCGACTTCCCGGAGCCGGACAAGTACGTCGCGCCCATCGCGTACAACGTCCTGCCGATGGCCGGCTCGATCGTCGACGACGGCCTCAACGAGACCGACGAGGAGCAGAAGCTCCGCCACGAGTCCCGGAAGATCCTCGAGATCCCGGAGCTCAAGGTCTCCGGCACCTGCGTCCGCGTCCCGGTCTTCACCGGCCACTCCCTCCAGGTCAACGCCCGCTTCGAGCGGCCGCTGTCCCCGGAGCGGGCGACGGAGATCCTCGGGAAGGCCGAGGGCGTCGTCGTCACCGACGTGCCGACCCCCCTCACCGCCGCCGGCCGCGACGAGGCCTTCGTCGGCCGCATCCGCAATGACGAGACCGTCGAGAACGGCCTCGCCCTCTTCATCTCCGACGACAACCTCCGCAAGGGCGCCGCCCTGAACGCGGTCCAGATCGCGGAGCTGGTGGCCCAGGAGCTCAAGGGCTGACCCGCACGACCCGCACGACCCGCACGACCCGCACGACCCCGGGACGGGGTGGACACCTGGCTCTCAGGTGTCCACCCCGTCTCTTTTGTTACGTCCGTTCACGTCGAGAGGAATTTCCGGAATCGAACATTCCCTCGCATTCAACGTGTAAAAATCCCGCCATGACCCAGATGACCAAGGGAGCGAACCTCCCTGTCCCGGCCGACCGGCTCCAGGTCGCGGTGACCTGGCAGCACGGCCCGGGTGTGCCCGGCGTGGACGTGTCCGCCCTCCTCCTCGACCCGTCGGGCCGGGTCCGTACCGACGCGGATCTCGTCTTCTACAACCACCGCGAGCACCCTTCGGGCACCGTCCGGCATCTGGGCAAATCCGGCGGACCGCAGGACCCGACCGCCGCCGACTGGCTCCAGCTGGACCTGCACGCGGTCGAGCCCGGGATCGAGCGGATCGTGGTGGCCGCGTCGGCCGACGGCGGTGCTTTCGGGCAGATACCGCGGCTCGACATCTGGGTCTCGCTGCCGGACGGGCGGCCGGTCGCCGCCTTCGCCATCGGGGACGCGACGGCGGAGACGGCGTTCGTCTTCGGCGAGTTCTACCGCCGTGCGGGCGGCTGGAAGTTCCGCGCGGTGGGCCAGGGTTACGCCACGGGGCTGGCCGGCCTGGCGACGGACTTCGGCATCGCCGTCGAGCAAGCCCCGGCGCCGGTGCCCCTGCCCGTACCGCCGGCTCCCTTCGACTCCCCCGTAGCCCCCTTCCACTCC
>NZ_JAAKZV010000495.1 GCF_011044975.1 Streptomyces coryli
CCCCCTGACCATCGCCGCCCTAGCCACCCTCCTAGCCGCCGCCACCGGCCTAGCCCTAGTCATGGCCGCCGGCGCCGACCCGGCCACCGCCTGGCAGGCGCTCCACGAAGGGATGCTCGGGTCCCCGTACGCAATAGGCAGCTCCCTCAACTCCGCCGCCGTGCTGGCCCTGATCGCCACCGGATTCACCGTCGCCCACCGCGCCGGCCTGGTGAACGTCGGCGGCGAAGGCCAGCTCTGCGCGGGCGGTGTCGCCGCCGCAGCCACCGGGCTCGCCCTCCCCGCCGCCACACCCACCGCCCTCGGCGTCCCTCTCCTCCTCACCGCCGGTTTCCTCGCCGGCTCCGCCTGGGCCGGCATCGCCGCCTGGCTCAAGGTCAAGCGCGGTACCAGCGAAGTGATCACCACCCTCCTCCTCAACTTCATCGGCACCGGACTCGTCGCCTTCGCCGTACACGAAGAGGCCCTGCTCAGGCAGCCCGTCACCTCCTCCGAGACCCTCCCGCAGTCCGCCCCCCTCCCCACCGGCGCCCAACTGCCCCTCATCGGCGGCCAGGAGTCCCCAGCCACCGCCATCGTCGTCATCGCCGCCGTCGCAGCCCTGGCCACCGGCATCGCCCTCACCCGCACCGCGATCGGCGTACGACTCAAAGCCGTCGGCCGCACCCCCGCCGCAGCCGCCCGCCTCGGCCTGCCCGTCGGTCCCCTCCAAGGCGGCGGGCTCGCCTTCGCCGGTGGGCTCGCGGGTGTCGCCGGGGCGGCGCTCGTCGCCACCGCGCCCTACGTGCTCGCCGAGCACTTCTCCTCCGGTTACGGCTTCTCCGGGCTGGTCGTCGGGCTGCTTGCCCGTGGGTCGCTCACCGCCGTCGCCGCCGTGAGTCTCGTGTTCGGCTTTCTCACCAGCGGTGGCATCAATCTCCAGCTCGCCGCTCAGGTCCCGGCGTCGACGGTGCAGATCGTGCAGAGCCTGCTGGTGCTGTTCATCGCCGCCGCCATGGTCTTCACCCACACCACCACCAGGAGGGCTACGACATGAGCGCCGTCATCGACGAACTCGCCACCGGCGGTGTCCGGATGGCGCTGCCCCTCCTCCTCGCCTCCGCCGGCGAGCTGCTCAGCGAACGGGCCGGCGTCCTCAACCTCTCCGCCGAAGGCATGATGCTCACCGGCGCCTTCGCGGGCGCGGCCGGCGCCCACGCCTCCGGGAGCGCCACCGTCGGCGTCCTCACCGCCCTCGCCGCAGGCCTGCTCTTCGCCGCGCTGCAGGCACTCCTCAGCGTCACCCTCCGCGCCGACCAGATCGTCACCGGCATCACCGCGAACGCCCTCGCCCTCGGCGGCACCACGTACGGCGCCCGGCTGCTCTTCGGCGACCAGGGCAAGGCGGACGCGCTGCCCGGCTTCGACCCGCTCCCCATCCCGGGGCTGCACAGCATCCCCGTCCTCGGCCCCGCCCTCTTCGAGCAGTCGCTGCTCGGCTATCTGGCCTTCGCCGTGGCCGGCGGCCTCGCCGTCGCGTTGAGCAGGCGTACGACCTGGGGACTCGTCATCGACGCCGTGGGGGAGGACGCCGTGACCGCCGACCGCTGCGGGCTGCCGGTGCGCCTGATCCGGTACGCGACCGTGCTGCTCACCGGCGCCACCGCGGCGCTCGCGGGGGCCCACCTCGCGCTCTCCGAAGTGCACGCCTTCAGCGACAACATCACCGGTGGCATCGGCTACCTCGCCGTCGTCGCCGTGATCGCGGGGCGCTGGCGCGGCTGGCCGACGCTGCTGGCGTGTCTGGTCTTCGGGCTCGCGCAGTCGCTGCAGTTCGCGGCGCCGGCGATCGGCCTGCACATCTCGGCGCCGCTGCTGACGACGCTGCCGTACGCCTTCGCGCTGCTCGCCGTGAGCGGCCTGGTGGGCAGGAGCCGGGCCCCGTCGGGCCTCACGGTCCCGTTCGCACGGGCCGGTTGACGAACCCACCCCCCGAGCCAGGCAACGAGCCCGCCACCGCGTCGGCGAGGAGGGCGCGGATGGTGGAGCG
>NZ_JAAKZV010000496.1 GCF_011044975.1 Streptomyces coryli
TTGGCGTGCTCGTGGTCCTGGGCGCGCAGGGCGGCGATGAGGCCGCGGGCGGTGGCGTGGACGGCGTCGGGGGTGAGGTCGAAGCGCAGCGGGTCGGCGGCGGACGCGGCGACGGCGGCGGCGCGGAGGCGGTCGACCGGGCTGGCGGTGGCGGGGAGGGCGCGGACGGCGGGCTCGGCGGCGGTGAGCAGGTCCTCGGGTGCGCGGAAGCGGATGCCGCTGGTCATGACGCCTGTCCAGAGCCAGTCGGCGACTTCTTCGTAGTCGTAGTTCTCGGCGAGTTCGGCCGCGTCGACGCCTCGGAAGTAGTAGCGGTCGGAGCCGATGAGGGTGATGCCCGTACGGACCGCGAGGCCGCCGGGGGCCGCGCCGTCGGGCTGGCGGCCCTGGCTTTTGCGGGCGAGTGAGTCGACCTCGCGGGCCTCGAAGAGGCTGCCGCGGTGACCCTCCGCCTTGTGGCTGGTGAGCAGCCCGCGGCTGACATACGCGTACAGCGTCTCGGGCTTGACGCCGAGGCGTTCGGCGGCTTCCCGCGTCGTCAGCATTGATTCCCTCAACATTGACAGCCATTTAATCAAGCATGGACATTGGAAATCAACATTGAGGGAGGATCAACATGTCAACTCGCTCTGCCGGCGCCCCGTTCATCGCCCCACGAGGGCTGAGCGGCGTGATCGTCACCGACACCCGGCTCGGTGACGTCCGCGGCCGCGAGGGCTTCTACCACTACCGGCAGTACTCGGCGGTGGAGCTCGCCCGGACCCGCAGCTTCGAGGACGTCTGGCACCTGATGTTCTACGGCGAACTCCCGGACGCGGCACAGGCATCGGACTTCGCGTCGAGGACGGCCGCGCTGCGCCCGCTGCCGGAGGACATCAGGGATGCGCTGCCGGCGATCGCCCGGTCCGGGCTGGTGGCGGGCCCGCTGGCCGGACTGCGCACCGCGCTGTCGCAGGTGGGGGCGTCGAAGGGCTTCCGCCCGCTGTATGACATCGACGGCGATCGGCGGGAGGCGGACGCGCTGGTGGCGTGCGCGATCGTGCCGACGCTGCTGACGGCGCTGCATCGGCTGGGGCTGGGACTGGAGCCGGTGGAGCCGCGGGCTGATCTGCCGTATGCGGCCAACTACCTGTACATGCTCACGGGTGAGGAGCCGGAGCCGGCGAAGGCACGGGCGATCGAGCAGTACCTGATCTCGACGATCGACCATGGCTTCAACGCCTCGACGTTCACCGCCCGCACGATCGCGTCCACGGGCGCGGACTTCGCGGCGTGTCTGGTGGGCGCGATCGGCGCGCTGTCCGGCCCGCTGCATGGTGGCGCGCCGTCGCGCGCGCTGGACACGCTGGACGCGATCGGCACGCCGGACCGTATCGACGCGTGGATCCGCGAGCGGGTGCTCGCGGGTGACCGGATCATGGGCTTCGGCCACCCTGTGTACCGGACGGAGGACCCGCGCTCGCGCATGCTGCGCGGGATCGCGGAGGGCTTCGGCGGTGAGCTCGTCGACTTCGCGATGGAGGTGGAGCGCAGGGTGATCGAGATCCTGGCGGAACTCAAGCCGGGGCGGGAGCTGCACACGAATGTGGAGTTCTATGCGGGGGTGGTCATGGAACTGTGCGGCCTGTCCCGGGACATGTTCACCCCGACGTTCGCGTCGGGGCGGGTGGTGGGCTGGAGCGCGAATGTGCTGGAGCAGGCGGAGGATTCGAAGATCATTAGGCCTGCGGCGAGGTATGTGGGGGTGCAGCCGCCGGTGGCGGTGCCTTTGCCTGCGGCTGGCTGAGGGGTTTGTTGGGTTGGGCTGGGCTTCGTGGGCCGAGCTGAGCTGAGCTGGGACGTGCTGGATGCGGGTGGGTTGGCAACGGATGGTGACGGCCGCGCTGCCGACGTGCGTTGGGAGCCGGTGCCGGCTGGAGGGCTGGCTACGGAAGGGAAGAGGGGCGGTGCGGGTTGGTCTGCCGGGCGGCGGTGGGCCGTTGCCCGCAGACCGGGACTGCCTGGGGC
>NZ_JAAKZV010000497.1 GCF_011044975.1 Streptomyces coryli
GACGCAGCTGCGCGAGCACACCGCCTCCCGCCTGCCGGAGTACATGATCCCGACCGTCGTCCCCCTGGAGGCCCTGCCGCTCACCCCCAACGGAAAGCTCGACCGCACCGCCCTCCCCGCCCCCGACTTCGCCGGTGCAGCAGCCGGCCGCAGTCCCGCGACCCCCCTCGAGGCCACGCTCTGCGCCCTCTTCGCCGAGGTGCTGGGCCTGGAAGAGGTCGGCCCCGAGGCGTCGTTCTTCGACCTCGGCGGCGACTCGCTTCTGGCCATGCGCCTGATCGCCCGTATCCGAGCAGCTCTGGACACCGAGCTCGGCATTCGCGGGCTGTTCGCCTCGCCGACCGCCGCCGGGCTGGCCCGGCTGGTGGACGGCGCGGACGGTACGGACAGGGAGAGCCGGATCGCCCTGCGGCCGCAGCCGCGGCCCGAGGTGCTGCCGCTGTCGTATGCGCAGCAGCGGATGTGGTTCCTCAACCGGCTGGAGGGAGCGGGCGAAGGGGCGGCCTACAACCTGCCGTTGGCGCTCCGGATCACCGGCGAACTGGATGTGGCGGCGCTCGAAGCCGCGCTGGGCGATGTGGCCGACCGGCACGAAAGCCTGCGTACCGTCTTCCCCGAGACCGAGGGAATCCCGCGGCAGCACGTGCTGCAGGGCTCGGCGGGACGTCCGTCGCTGGAGACGGTCGAGAGCACCGAGGACCAGGTCGCGGAGCACATCCGCGGCTACGTGGCCCGGCGTTTCGACGTCGGCACCGAGCTGCCATGGCGGGTACAGCTGCTGCTGACCGGCCCGTCCGAGGCCGTCCTCCTGCTCGTCACGCATCACATCGCCGTCGACGGCTGGTCGATGGGCATCCTGGCGCGGGATCTCGAGGTGGCCTATGCCGCCCGGCAGCAGGGCAGCGCGCCCGGGTGGGAGCCGCTCCCGGTGCAGTACGCCGACTACGCGCTCTGGCAGCGCCAGGTCCTGGGCGAGCTCGACAACCCCGCGAGTTTGATCAGCGAGCAGCTCGGCTACTGGCGCGAGGCGCTGGCCGGGGCGCCGGAGGAGCTGGCGCTGCCGACGGACCGGCCGCGGCCGGCGGCCGCCTCGTTCCGGGGCGAGGCGGCATCGGTGCAGGTGGACGGGCAGACTCATGCCCGGCTGCTGGAGGTCGCGCGGCAGGCGAACGCGACCATGTTCATGGTCGCCCACGCGGCGGTGGCCGTGCTGCTGTCCCGGATGGGCGCGGGCACCGACATCCCGCTCGGGACCGTCGTGGCGGGCCGCGGCGATGCGGCGCTCGACGACCTCGCCGGCTTCTTCGTCAACACGCTGGTGCTGCGCGCCGACTTGAGTGGCGACCCGACCGTGGCCGAACTGCTGGCACGTGTGCGGCAGACCGACCTCGATGCCTACGCCCACCAGGACGTGCCCTTCGAGCGACTGGTCGACGATCTGAATCCCGTCCGGTCGCTTGGCCGCCACCCCCTGTTCCAGGTGTCGGTGGGCGTCCAGAACCGGCTGCAGTCGGACGGCGAATGGAAGCTGCCCGGCCTGCACGTCGAGGGACTGCCGCCCGCATCGCCGGGCGCCCGATTCGACCTGTCGGTGGACCTGGCCGAGCAGCTGGATGAGGACGGCGCGCCATCCGGGATGGACGGATCGATCCTTTACGCCTGCGACCTGTTCGACGCGGATACGGGGCGGGCCCTGGCCGAGCGTTTCGTACGGGTGCTGGAGCAGATCGCGGCCGATCCGCAGCGGCGGCTGAGCGAGATCGATGTGCTCGGTGGGGTTGAGCGGTCGTTGGTGGTGGAGGGGTGGAACGAGACGGCGCGGCCGGTGTCGGGCGGGTCGTTGGTGGAGTTGTTCGCGGCTCAGGTGGAGCGGTCGCCGGGTGCGGTGGCGGTGGTTGGTGAGGGGGTGGAGTGGTCGTATGCGCATCTGGATGATCGCTCGACTCGGGTGGCGTGTGAGCTGATTGCTCGGGGTGTGGGGCGGGGC
>NZ_JAAKZV010000498.1 GCF_011044975.1 Streptomyces coryli
CAGCACCCGCGGGGGCGGGGTGGGGTGCCGTTGGCTCCGCCTCCGCCGCCTCCGCCGCCTCCGCCCCCGCGGGTGCTGTGGGCGGCGACGCCGCCGGCGGCCGGGTTCGTGGGACGGCCCTGGCCGCCGCCGTTCGGGGACTCGCTGTTGGAGGACGAGCGGGAGCTGTGGGTCTTGATGCCCTGCGAGACCAGCGCGGCCGGGGACGCCATGACGGCCGCGGCCGGGTTGGAGGAGCTGGCGCGGCGGCCGGCCTTCGCGGACATGATCTCGTCGCCGAAGCCCGGTACGAAGCGGTAGATCATCGCGCTGGCGAAGATCGCGAGAAGGATGATCGCGAGGCCGGAGACCACGGCGGAGAAGGAGTCGGGACCGTCGTCGGCGGAGAGCGCGCCGGCGAGGCTGAGCACGATGACGACGACGGGTTTGACCAGGATGACAGCGATCATGATGCCCGCCCAGCGGCGGACGTGGTGCCACATGTTCTTGTCGACGAGCCCGGCGTAGACGGCGGTGCCGAGCATGGCGCCTACGTAGAGCAGGGCTGCCCTGATGACGAGCTCCAGCCAGAGCACGCCTGCGGCGAGGACGGACACGAGCGAGACGACGATCAGCATGATCGGCCCGCCGCCGATGTCATTCCCCTTCTTCAGCGCCTCGGAGAAGCCGCCGAAGAAGGTGTCGGTGTCCTGCGCCGTACCACTGCCGATCGCCTCCGTGACGCCGTCGGTGGCGGCGACGATCGTATAGAGGATGAGGGGGGTGAAGGCGGAGGCCAGCACCGTAAGCCAGAGGAACCCGATCGCCTCGGTGAGCGCCTCGGTGAGAGGGACGCCGCGGATGGCGCGCTTGGCCACGGCGAGGAGCCAGAGGGTGAGGGTGAGGATCGTCGACGCGGCGAAGACAACGGCGTACTGGCGGAGGAAAGTGGTGTTGGTGAAGTCGACGGTGGTGGTTTCCTTCACCGCCTCGCCGAGCTTGTCGATGGTCCAGGAGGCGGCTTTGGCGCAGCCCTTGGCGAGAGAGGCGAGGGGGTCTACGGAGTCGCCTACGTCGGAGGGGGAGGGGGTGTCGGCTTTGCCGCCGGAGTCGCCTTTGTCGCAGTAGTCCCTGGCGGGACCCACGATGAGATCGCAGCGATCGTCCTCAGGGTCGGGTGACGGTGCCGCGGCGGCCCGCCCGGCGAATGCGACCGCAGCAGCCTGCACCGACGCCAGTACGGCGACGGCGGAGACGGCTCGGCGTCGGCTAGCGGGCATACGTGAACCCTCCGTACTCCTCGACCGCCTTGGCCATCTCATCTGCGGCGGAGGCGCGCTGGTCGCCATTGACGGGGGTTGGGCCCGCCTTCTGGGAGAACGACTCGACCTTCCAGTCGCCGTTGTCCCAGCGGAGCTTGAGGTTGAGCGTGAACCAGTCGCTGGTCACGGGGTTGGTGGAGCGCTCGCCCGCGGTCCCGTAGATGCCCGTGCACCAGACCTCCAAGGTGGCGGCCGTGCCGCTGAAGTCGGTGACCTTGGTGCCCATCGGGGAGGTCCGGGAGATGTAGGTCATGCCCTTGGGGGCCTGGCCGTTCTCGTTCAGGCCGAGCTTGTCCAGCAGGCTTTTCGAGTACGTCTTGTCGAACTTGCCCTGCAAGGCGTCGACCTTGCTGGGTACGAAGAGGCGGTCGATGATCTCGTGCCGCTTGTCCCGCTTGAGGATGTCGCCGGACACGAGCACCACGGCGTAGTTGGCCGCCGCCGACTGCGCCCCCTGCTCCGTCTTCGCGAACCCCGCCGGAATACCGCCGTTCTTCCCCTCGACCGGCCGCTCCCCGCTAGGGGCAGTCGGCTCCGCCCCGCCGCCGTCCTTGCCCTCCTGGTCGCCATCGCCGCCCCCGCCACCGCCACGCGTGGCGAAGGCGATCGCGGCAATGAGCACGACCACGATCCCGACGATCGCCATCATGCTCCGCGACGCGCCCGCCCCTGGAC
>NZ_JAAKZV010000499.1 GCF_011044975.1 Streptomyces coryli
CCCCCACCCTCGCCGCCCTGCCCACCGCCCAGATCGGCTTCAACTACCTGGGCCGTACCCCCGCCGTGGCAGCGGAACAGGCCGAGGAGCCGCAGGACTGGACACCCCTCGGTGGAGCCCGCGGAGGTGCGGCAGGGAAGTTCGCGGTCGACCACGCCCTGGAGACGACGTGCGTCGTCCACGACCTCGCCGATGCCGATGCCGATGGCGATGGCGATGGGCCGCAGCTGACGCTGACCCTGGCCTGGCCCGAGCAGCTGCTCAACGGGACGTCCGCGCGGCGCCTGGTCGATGGCTGGGCCGCGATGCTCGCCGGTCTGGCCGCCCATGCCGGCCGTCCTGGCAGCGGCGGCCATACGCCGTCGGACTTCCCGCTGGCCGGCCTCGATCAGGCTCAGCTCGAGGAGCTGGAGGCGGAGTACCCGCGGCTGGCCGAGGTGTTGCCCGTATCGCCGCTCCAGGAGGGGCTGCTCTTCCACGCGCTCTTCGACGAGCAGGCGCGGGACGTCTACGTCGAGCAGATCGACATGGGTCTGGACGGGCCACTCGACGTGCCGGTGCTACGGGCGTCCTGGCAGGCGATGCTCGACCGGCACGCGAGTCTGCGTGCGGGCTTCCGGCAGCTGGCCGGGGCGGAGCAGCCGGTGCAGGTGATCCCCGAGCGGGTCGCACTGCCCTGGCAGGAGGAGGACCTCTCGGCCCTGGGCGCGAACGCAGCGGCGGAGGCCGAGCGGCTGGGTGCCGAGGAGCGGGCGCGGCGCTTCGATCCCGCGGTACCGCCGCTGCTGAAGGTGCTGCTGGTGAAGCTGGCCCCGGGCCGCTACCGGATGATGGTCACGCTGCACCACATCCTGCTGGACGGCTGGTCCCTCCCGATCCTGATGCGGGAACTGTGGACCGCCTATGCGGCCGGCGGGACCACGAGCGGCCTGCCCCCGGTCTCTCCCTTCCGCCACTACCTGGAGTGGCTGGGCCGCCAGGACAAGGACGCCGCACGGGAGGCGTGGCGCCAGGCACTGGCCGGGGTGGACGAGGCCACCCTGGTCGCGCCGGGGGAGCCGGCCGCCTCGGCGGCCACCGACTTCGGACGGGTGGTCACGCAGGCGGGCACGGAGCCGGCCGAAGCCCTGCGCGAGCTGGCCCGCATCCGGGGCCTGACCTTGAACACCCTGGTCCAGGCCGCCTGGGCGCTGGTGATCGGTCAGCTGACCGGGCGCCGGGACGTGGTGTTCGGCGCCACGGTCGCCGGCCGGCCCGCGGAGCTGCCGGGGATGGCGGACATGCTGGGGCTGTTCATCAACACCGTTCCCGTGCGCGTACGTCTGGACCCGGACGCTTCGGTCGCGGAGCTGCTGGCGGAGCTGCAGGCACAGCAGTCGGCGCTGCTCGACCACCAGCATCTGGGACTTACGGAGATCCAGCGCCTGGCCGGTCCCGGCGCGACCTTCGACACGCTCATCGCCTTCGACAACTACCCCACTGATCCGGATGCGGAGCCCGACCTCGGCGACCTGACCTTCACCGACACCGCGCTGCGTGAGTCGACCAACTTCCCGCTCGGCCTGGATGTCGATCCTGCCGACGACCTGAAGCTGCGGCTGGAGTACCGCCCCACCGCCCTCGCGGAGAGCACCGTGCACGCTCTCGCCGAGCGGCTGGTGTGGGTGCTGCACCAGATGGCGGAGGAGCCGCAGGCGCGGCTCGGCGAGCTCGAGCTGCTGGGGGCGGCGGAGCGGTCGCTGGTGGTGGAGGAATGGAACGACACGGCGCGGCCGATGCCGGCGGGGACGTTGGGGGAGCTGTTCGCGGCCCAGGTGGAGCGGTCGCCGGGTGCGGTGGCCGTGCTGGGTGCCGGGGTGGAGTGGTCGTACGCCGAGCTGGACGAGATCTCCGGTCGGGTGGCGGGGGAGTTGG
>NZ_JAAKZV010000049.1 GCF_011044975.1 Streptomyces coryli
CACCGCGCCCCCGGCGCTAGGCACCAACGACGCCACCCCCACCGCCAACGGCCCCGCCGCACAAGGCAGTCGCAGCTCACCCGCCGGTGTCCACCACCCCGCCCCCGGCAGCCACCCAGGCGGAGCCGCGTAATGGCTCAGCTCGCGTCCGGACGGCCGCCACAGGCCCACCCAGCTGCCGGCCGGCCCGTCCAAGCGCAGCGCTACCCCGCAGCTCTCCGGCATCAAAGCCTGCCCAGGTTGCACGGCGAACGGCGCCATCACCGCGCCCGCCAGCGGCGAGTCCGCACCGCCGCCGCCCGGCTTCAGCGCCTCCGGGAAGCGCACCGGACGCGAGCTGCCGAGCACACCCCATCCCAGCCGGTCGTGGCCAGGGGCGTCGGACAGGACCAGCAGCAAGCCGCTGTCCGGATCCGACAGCAGCAGCCGGTCGTTGCTGTTCTCCGTGATCTGCAGCAACGGAGAGACCTCTCCCGTGTGGCGGACGTCCACCGCCACCGCCTTCGTACGGCCCTCCAGCTCGCGGTCCACCGCGAGCAGTCCGCCGGCCAGGTCCAGCCAGCGGCCCCCCGTGCACCGCCCCTGGACCTCCGCGGCCAGCTCCAGGGAGCCCGAGCCGCCGCCGTGCACGAGCCAGACCGCCGTCGAGCGTTCGCCGGGCGCCAGCGCGTACACCTCGGTGCTCGCCGCCGCCGGCGGCACCAGCAGGAGCTCGCCGCCCGGGCCGGTGTCCACGCTCCCCAGTTCGACCTCGCTCGTCGCCGGACCCGAGGGGTACAGCAGCGAGAGGTGATGCCGCCCCGCGGCGGGGTCGACGAGCCGGCGGATCAGCACCCGCCCGTCCCGCAGCGGGACGACGCTGCTCGCCGGTTCCTCGGGCTGCGCGCAGGGGAGCGGCACGGCATACGGCTCGGGCCCGCCGAGCGTCCAGCGCTCGGGGTACCAGTGGCCGCCGCTGTCCGTAGCCAGACAGGCGGCATACGACCCGTCCGCGGAGAGCATGAACCCGGCCCGCTGCACTCCGGTCCCGGTACGGCCGGCCGCGCTCTCCGCACCGGCGTCCGGAAGGTTGCCGCCCCCCGTGGCGGTGGTCTCGTCCGCAACGGCTGTCATCGCTCGCCTCACCTCCGACGCCGAACGTAGGCTTCGCACTTCCTGCCGAACAACGCGAGTAGGTGCTCGTCACACAAAGGGGTGGGGATTCATTCATTCCGCTGTGCCGCGCCGAGGCGATGTGCTCCCGCGGTGAGCACGCGCACCCGTCCCCCGCCACCCGCGCCCGGCCCGCGCCCGGGAGGTAACCTCTCCCCCGTGCCCGCACTCTCTGACGTCATCGCCGCCCTCGACGCCCTCTGGCCCGCCGACCGCGCGGAGGACTGGGACGCCGTCGGTACGGTCTGCGGCGACCCGGATGCCGAGGTAACGCGCGTGCTCTTCGCCGTCGACCCGGTGCAGGAGGTCGCCGACGAGGCGGTACGGATCGGTGCGGGGCTGCTGGTCACGCATCATCCGCTGTATCTGCGTGGCACCTCCACCGTCTCGGCGGGGACCCACAAGGGCCGGGTCGTGCACGACCTGATCAAGAACGACGTGGCCCTGCACGTCGCCCACACCAACGCCGACCGCGCCGACCCGGGCGTCTCCGACGCCCTCGCCGGCGCTCTCGGTCTGCGGGTCACCGGTCCGCTCGTACCGGACGAGACCGATGCGGACGGGCGGCGCGGGCTCGGCCGGCTCTGCGAGCTCGATGCCCCGATGAGCCTGGCCGCCTTCGCCGACCGGGCCGCCCAGTCGCTGCCGGGTACGGCCGCGGGCATCCGCATCGCCGGCGACCCGGAGGCCGAGGTCCGTACGGTCGCGGTCTGCGGCGGCTCCGGCGACAGCCTGATCGAGACCGCCGGCCGGGCAGGGGCCGACGCCTTCCTCACCGCCGACCTGCGGCACCACCCCGTCTCGGAGGCGCAGCAGAAGTCGCGGGCGTCCGAGGGGCGCCCGTTCCTCCTCGACGCGGCACACTGGGCCACGGAGTGGCCCTGGTGCGAGCAGGCCGCGGCCCAGCTCGACCAGATCTCGGACCGCCACGGCTGGGGCTTGCGTACGCACGTCTCCCGCATCCTCACCGACCCCTGGACGTACCGATCCGGCACTCCAGCCAACTCAGCCCCACACACCCAGGAGCAGCCAGCTTGAACGCCGCGTCCGCCGACCAGATCCGCCTCCTGGACGTCCAGGCCCTCGACGTCCGGCTCACGCAGCTCGCGCACAAGCGCAAGAACCTTCCCGAGCACGCCGAGGTGACCACCCTCGACGCCGACCTCACCCAGCACCGCGACCTCCTCGTCGCCGCGCAGACCGAGGACTCCGACACCGGGCGGGAGCAGACCAAGGCCGAGCAGGATGTCGACCAGGTCCGCCAGCGCGCCGCCCGCGACCAGAAGCGCCTCGACTCCGGCGCCGTGACGTCGCCGAAGGACCTGGAGAACCTGCAGCGCGAGATCACCTCCCTCGCCAAGCGGCAGGGCGACCTCGAGGACGTCGTCCTGGAGGTCATGGAGCGCCGTGAGGCGGCCCAGTCCCGGGTCGCCGAACTGACCGAGCGGGTCCAGTCCGTCGAGGCCAAGCTCGCCGACGCCGTCACGCGCCGCGACACGGCGTCGAGCGAGCTGGACGCCGAGGCGGAGGAGGTCCGCAAGGAGCGCGAGGGCATCGCCGGCGAGATTCCGGCCGATCTCCTCAAGCTCTACGACAAGCTCCGCGACCAGCAGGGCGGCGTCGGCGCCGCGAAGCTCTTCCAGCGCCGCTGCGAGGGCTGCCGGCAGGAGCTGCCCATCACCGAGATCAACGAGATCCGCGCCGCGGCCCCCGACACGGTCGTCCGCTGCGAGAACTGCCGCCGCATCCTCGTCCGCACGCCGGAGTCGGGTCTGTGAGCTGGGAGCCTGTCTTCGGCCCCCCGCCTGCGCCCCGACGCCCGGCACGCACGCTCGCCGCACGCCGCCCCCGGACAGGTGGCTCCGCCACATGACCGGGGACAGCGCACGCCGATCGCACGCACCGGACGCCGCTGCGCCGCGCTCCGCGCGACGACGGGGGGCCGAAGACAGGCTCCCAGCCCGCTTCGTCATCGAGGCGGACGGCGGGTCCCGCGGCAATCCGGGTCCCGCCGGTTGCGGCGCGGTGGTGCGCGATGCCGCGTCCGGTGAGGTGGTCGCCGAGCAGGCGGCGTATCTGGGCGTGGTGTCGAACAACGTGGCCGAGTACCGCGGCCTGATCGCGGGCCTGCGGGCGGCGGCCGCCATCGATGCCGGGGCTTCGGTGCTCGTACGGATGGACTCCAAGCTCGTCGTGGAGCAGATGTCCGGGCGCTGGCAGATCAAGCACCCGGCGATGCGGGAACTGGCGCGCGAGGCCCGGGAGATCCTCCCGGGGGAGCGGGTCACGTACGAGTGGATCCCGCGGGCGCAGAACAAGCACGCCGACCGGCTTGCCAACGAGGCGATGGACGCGGGCGCCGCCGGGCGGGAGTGGAGCCCGGCGGAGTCGACGGCCCAGCTCGAGGCCGACCAGCTCAAGCCGCAGGAGCCCGCCCCGGCCGCCGGCTGGCCCGCCGACCTGGGTACCCCGACCACGCTCGTCCTGCTGCGGCACGGCGAGACCCCGCTGACGCCCGAGAAGCGCTTCTCCGGCAGCGGCGGCTCCGACCCCGCCCTCTCGGCGGCCGGGCGCCGCCAGGCCGAGGCCACCGCGGAGCTGCTGGCCGCGCGCGGCTCCGTGCAGGCGATCGTCACCTCCCCGCTGCGCCGCTGCCGCGAGACCGCGGAGACGATCGCGGCGCGGCTGGGCCTCGGCATCCACGTGGAAGAGGGCCTGCGGGAAACGGACTTCGGCTCCTGGGAGGGCCTGACCTTCGGAGAGGTCCGCGCGCGCTACGAGACCGACCTGACGGAATGGCTCAAGTCCCCGTCGGCGACGCCCTCCGGCGGCGGCGAGTCCTTCGAGGCGGTGGCGGAGCGGGTCACGGTGGCCCGGGAGACGCTGCTGGCCCGGCACCCGGGCGAGACGGTGCTGGTGGTCTCGCATGTCACGCCGCTGAAGACCCTCGTACGGATGGCGCTGGGCGCGCCCGCCGAGTCGCTGTTCCGGATGGAGCTGTCGGCGGCGTCGCTGTCCGCGGTGGCGTACTACGCGGACGGCAACGCCTCCGTACGGCTGCTGAATTCGACCGAGCACCTCACAGCACGGCGCTGAGGCCCTCCGCCGCCTCGACCGCCAGGCCGCGGATCCGCTCCCAGTCGCGGGCGGCGATCGCGTCCGGCGGCAGCATCCAGGTGCCGCCCACGCAGGCCACGTTGGCAAGCGCCAGATAGTCCCGCGCCGACTCCGCCGTGATCCCGCCGGTGGGGCAGAAGCGCGCCTCCGGCAGCGGCGAGGCGAGCGATCGCAGGTAGGGGGTGCCGCCCGCGGCCTCCGCCGGGAAGAACTTCATCTCGGTGACGCCCTTCTCCAGCAGCGTCACCACCTCGGACGTGGTGGAGACGCCGGGGAGGAAGGGGACCCCCGACTCGCGCATCGCGCCCAGCAGGCGCTCCGTCCAGCCGGGGCTGACGAGGAAGCGGGCGCCCGCGTCGACGGCCTCCTCGACCTGGTCGGGGCGGAGCAGCGTGCCCGCGCCCACGGTGGCCTCGGGGACGTCCGCGGCGATGGCGCGGATCGCGTCGAGCGCGGCGGGGGTGCGCAGGGTGATCTCGATCGCCGGCAGGCCGCCCGCGACGAGGGCGCGGGCGAGGGGGACGGCGTCGGCCACATGGTCGAGGACGACGACGGGTATGACAGGGGCGGGGGTGTTGTCCAGGAGCTGATCGGTCACGCCTGACATCCTGCGCGGGGATACGTGCCCTGCGCAACAGTCGTTGCGCAGCGCGCAATCACAGCTCCGTGACGATGACGTCCAGTTTGTTCGCGGCAGGGGCCTCGACCTGGTAGCCGAGGTCCCGCAGGGCATCGCCCAGCGCCGCCGGGGTCCGCGGATTCGCGCCTTCCGTCAGCAGCGAGCGGAGCAGCCGGCCCTTCGTCGCCTTGTTGAAGTGGCTGACGACCGTCCGCTTCTCGACGCCGCCGACGATCTTCGACTGCAGCACCCGCACCGTGGCCGTGCGCGCCGCGAGCTCGCCCTTCGGCTTCCATAGATTCGCGTACGCCGAGGAGCGCAGGTCGAGCACCAGCCCGCTGCCGGCGGCCTCCGGCATGACGGCGTCCATGTGCGTACGCCAGAAGGCCCCGAGCCCGCCGATGCCGGGCAGCGCGACGCCGCCGGAGCAGCGGTAGGCGGGGATCCTGTCGCCGATACGGACCGCGCCCCACAGCCCCGAGAAGATCAGCAGCGACTTGGCGGCGCGGCGCTTGGCGGCGGCGTCGAGCGTCGCGAGGCCGAGCGCGTCGTAGAGCACGCCGGTGTAGATCTGCCCGGCGGGGCGGGTGGGCGCGGTCCGTAGCCGGGCATTCTTCGCGATCTCGCCGCGCAGCCCCTCGCTGAGGCCGAGCACCTCGCGTGCCTTGTCCTCGTCGGCGGAGCAGAGTGCGACGAGCTCGTCGAGTACGGTCTCCCGCGCGGCCGTCAGTCCGGGCAGGGACAGCGCCGCGAGGTCGAGCGGTGCGCCGCGATGGCCCTCGGCCTTGCCCTCCGAGGGCGGCAGGAGCACGAGCACGATGGGTCTCCTTCTTACGTTCCTTGCGTCTGCGCGCCGGATGAAGCCTACGCAACGCCGCGCGCGCAGCGGGCGCCCCACCTCCCGGACGCCTACGCTGGCAAGATGCCGCATCGTCTGATGAGCTGCAGCGACGCAGCGGACTCCCCGCTCAGCCAAGCCCTGCGGGAGCTCAGGGAACGGGAGCAGGTGCCCGCCGAGTTTCCCGCCGAGGCGCTCGCCGAGGCGGAAGCCGTGGTCAAGGCGCCGCCGATCGCCGTCGGGGTGCAGGACGCCACCGACATTCCCTTCTTCACCGTCGACCCGCCCGAATCCATGGACCTCGACCAGGCCATGCACCTCTCCCGCCGGTCCGGGGGCGGCTACCGGGTCAGATACGCCATCGCCGACGTCGCCGCGTTCGTCACCCCGGGCGGGGCGATCGACGCCGAGGCGCACCGCCGCGTCACCACCCTCTACTTCCCAGACACCCGGGTCCCGCTGCACCCCGAGATCCTCTCCGAGGGCGCCGCCAGCCTGCTCCCCGACCAGACCGCCCCGGCCCTGCTGTGGGACATCGACCTCGACTCCAGCGGCGCCGTGGCCGCCGTCCGCCTTGGCCGCGCGCTCGTCCGCAGCATCGCCAAGCTCGACTACGCCGGCGTGCAGCAGACCATCGACGAGGGCACCGCCGAGGAGCCCGTAGCGCTCCTCCGGGACATCGGGATGCTGCGCGAGGAGATCGAGAAGGCCCGCGGCGGCATCTCCCTCGGCGTGCCGGAGCAGGAGGTGGTCGAGCGCTCCCCGGGCCACTACGGCCTGGAGTACCGCGCCCCGCTCCCCGCCGACGGCTGGAACGCGCAGATCTCCCTTCTCACCGGCATGGCCGCCGCCGACCTGATGCTGACGGCGGGCTTCGGCATCCTCCGTACGCTGCCGCCCGCGCAGCGCAGCGCGGTCGAATACCTGCGCCGGGTCGCCAAGGCGCTCGACGTCGACTGGCCGAAGGACACCGACTACGCCACCGTCATCCGCACCCTCAACCCCCAGCGCGCCAACCACGCCGCCTTCCTCCAGGAGTGCACCACGCTGCTCCGCGGCGCCGGCTACACCGTCTTCGACGGCACCCCGCCGGAACAGGCCGAGCACGCGGCGGTCGCCGACGAGTACACCCACTGCACCGCCCCGCTGCGCCGCCTCGTCGACCGCTACTCCGGCGAGCTCTGCCTGGCCGCCGTCGAGGGCCGCGAGCCCCCGCAGTGGGTGCGCGACGCCATGCCGGCCCTGCCGGAGGAGATGGCCGAGGGCAGTGCGCGCGCCAACCGCCTGGAGCGCGAGTGCGTCGACCTCGCCGAGGCGGCGCTGCTACGGGACCAGGTCGGCGAGGTCTTCGACGGCTACGTCATCGACGTCAACGACCGCAAGGACCCGGTACGCGGCACCGTCCAGCTCTACGAGCCCGCCGTCATCGGCCGCGTCGACGCCACGCCGGACGCGCCCGAGCTGTCGCTCGGTCACCGGCTCCGGGTGCGGCTGACCGAGGCGGAGCCGGGGGAGTCGGCCGTACGCTTCGTGCCGGCCACGGCGGACGCGGGGTCGTCTGCGTAGAAGCGGACCGGGCCCTGGATTGCGGCCACCTTGCCCAGCGGCCGGACGAAGCGCAGCGGCTCGCCCTCGGTGAGCTCCACCGTCACCGTGGTCTGGCTGCTGACCGCCAGGTCGAGCGACCCGTCGTCGCGCACCAGCGCCGGGCCGCCGCCGTCGGGGAAGCAGCGGTCGGTGCGGACCCGGGCGATGCGGTCGGCAGGGATACGGAGCCCGAGCAGCACGCCGTAGCGGAGGTGCAACGAGCCGTCGGCGGCGATCACATGGGGGCGCACGGCGCAGGAGGCGTGCAGGGCGATGATGAAGTAGATGCCCCAGATGTCGATGACCAGGAAGGTCAGGTGCACCACCGGCCACGGGATGATCAGGGCGAGGGCGACGGTCTCGATGACGGAGACGAAGAGGAAGCCCCAGATCACGAAGGACTGACCGGCGGCGTATGTCACCGCCGCGTCCCCCGGGCCGACGCCGTGCGGCGGGCGGCGGGTGATCCAGCGGCAGAAGCTGGTGAAGAGCTTCAGCTCGTGGACGGTCAGGCGGCGGACGGTGGCCGGGGCCGTGTCCCGTACCGCCGCCAGGAGGGCTTCGCGGGGCGGGAGTCCGGCCGCGCGGTGGCGCCGGTGGTCCGCGGCGAGCACGGTGGCCGCGGCGGCGAAGAGCGCGAGGGTCAGCGCTTCCACGGCGCGCTGCACCGGGGCGGGTATGGACGCGCCCGAGACCAGGCAGATGACCAGGACCAGCTCGCCCGGGACCGCCGCGAGCATTCCCCAGCGGACGACCCTGCGCAGCGCGTTCACCGGTTCCACCGCTCTTGGAACAGGTCCATCGCGCGGCGCAGGGCCTCCGCCTGGGCGGGGGCGAAGTCCGCGAAGATGGCCTCCGCGAACCCCCCGCCGTCCTCGTCCGCCGCGGCGCCGTCGGGCGGCGGCTGGAACATCTCCGCGGGCATGCTGTCCGCGACCATCCGCGCCACTTCCGGGATGCGCGGGTCGTCGGCGGCGGCGTCGGCGAGCTCGTCGAGCCGGGCGTAGATCTCGTACGCCCGCTCCATGGCCTGCTCATCGGCGCTGAGGGTCTGGACGAGGCCGAGCATCCACGACCGCTGCCCCTCGTCCGCGGTCGTGTCCAGCAGCGCCAGCAGCTCGCGCTCCTTCGCCGCCATCGCGGGCTCGGGGCCTTCGCGGCGCGCGGTGGTACGGGCCATGTCGTCGAAGACCGCGGCGAGTTGGGGGGAGACCGGGCCCTCGGGCGGCAGGCCGCCGGCGTCCGCGCGCCGCAGCAGCTCGGCGAGCCGGGCGCGGCGCTGCCGGATGGCCTCCTCCTGGCGGGCCAGGTCGGCGTCGAGCTCGGCGAGGATCTCGCGCAGGTCCTTGCCGGCGTCGTCAGCGAGCGCGTCACGCACCTCGTCGAGGCTGAGCCCGAGCTCGGTCAGGCGCCGGACGCGGGCCAGCTCGACGGCGTCGCGCATGCCGTACTCGCGATAGCCGTTGGGCTGCCGGGCGGGCTCGGGCAGCAGGCCGATGCGGTGGTAATGCCGCACCGTACGGGGGGTGACGCCGGCGATCGCGGCGAGCTCTCCGATTCGCATGCCCCCAGTAGAAACGTTGTCGTTGCGACAAGGTCAAGCGGCGCGCTTGACGGCTAACGCTGTTAGCCGTACGGTTCTGGTTAACGGTGTTAGCCAGGAACTCCCGAGGAGGACCCATGAGCGCCACGACCACGACCGCGATCCGGCCGCAGCCCCGAAGCCGGACCCGGGCCCGGACCGTCACCCGCCGCTTCGTCCGTACCGCCTGGGCCGCGAGCGCCCTCTTCTGGGGCGCCCTGGCGGTGATGGAGGGCATGAACCACGGCGCGCTCGCCTACCTCTTCGCCGCCGTCTTCTTCATCGCGCCCGACCTGACGTTCCTCGTCGCCGTCCGGGACGCCCGCACCGCCCGTCCCGGCCAACTGCCGCCCCGCGCGGTGCCGTTCTACAACGCCGCCCACCGGGCGCTCGTCCCCGTCGCGCTGCTGGTGATCTACACGTACGCGCCGATCACGTGGGCGCCGATCCTCGCGGCGCTGTCCGGCTGGATCGCGCACATCTCGATGGACCGCGCCTTCGGCTACGGTCTGCGGACAAAGGAAGGATTCCAGCGTGCCCACTGAACCGGTTGCCGGCCTGCAGCTCAGCCCCCGCGCCCGGCAGATCGTCGGCGCCGCCCGCGAACTCCTGGAGAAGGAGGGCGAGGACGCGCTGACGATGCGCCGGATCGCGGACCGCATCGGGGTCAAGGCCCCGTCCCTGTACAAGCACTTCCCGGACAAGACGGCCGTGGAGGTGGAGCTGATGGCGATCCTGCTGGAGGAGATGGCCGCGGCGCTGGAGGCGGCGGAGGCCGCGGCGCCGGGGTCGCTGGAGGCGCTCTTCGAGGCGTATCGCGGCTACGCGGTGGCGCATCCGGGACTGTACCGCCTCGGCACCCAGAAGCCGCTGCCCCGCGAGTCGCTCCCCGCGGGCCTGGAGGAGCGGGCCGCCGCGCCGCTCTTCCGCGAGCTCGGCCTGGACGAGCACACCGGGCGGGCGGCGTGGGCGTTCGCGCACGGGATGGTGGTGCTGGAGCTGGCCGGCCGCTTTCCCGACGGCGCCGACCTGGACGAGGCGTGGCGGGTAGGGGCGGCGGCGTTCACGCGCTGACGGTCTTTACGCCCGTACGAGGTCTACGCGCTGACGATCGGCTGGACCCGGACGGGAAAGCGTACGGAGTTCGTGACGAAGCACTTCTCGCGCGCGGCGTCGTGCAGCTTTGTCGCCATGTCCACCATGGCCGGGTCCGCCACCCGCACCCGCGGCCGCAGCGCCACCTCGCTGAAGTGGTCGGGCTCGCCGCCGCGTTCGGAGAGCAGCCCGCGGGCGTGATCCTCGTACGACGTGACGACGACGCCCTCGGCGGCGCACAGATGCAGATACCAGAGCAGATGGCACTGGGCGACGGCCGCCGTCAGCAGCTGCTCCGGATTCCAGCGGGCGGCGTCCCCGCGGAAGGCGCCGGTGTCGGCGCTGCCGGCGATGGGGGTGTGCGGACCTGGCGCGGTCACGGTGTGGTCGCGGGCGTAGCCCTCGTGCCCGCTGGTCCCGCTGCCGCGGTCGCCGGTCCAGGTGACGGTGATGTCGTACGGAAATTCCGTGGTCACGCCGCCGAGCGTAAAGCACAATGCGGCCCATGACAGCCGCCGCCTGCAGCGATCGCCGGGAGCACGCCGCGTATTCGCGGGCCGCGCTCGGCACCGGCGGCGAGGCGCTCGGCCTCCTCACCGCGTGCTTCACCGAGCACCGGTTCGCGCCGCACAGCCACGACGAGTTCAGCATCGGGATGTGGACCGGCGGGCTCGAGGTCATCGACTATCGCGGCGGGCAGATGTACGCCGGGCCCGGCACCGTCGTCGTGCTGGCCCCGGGGGAGATGCACACCGGCCGCCCGGCGGGCGACGACGGGTACGCGTACCGCGCCTTCTACCCGCGTCCTGAGCTGTTCACGGACGGCACCCGCGGCGCCCCGCACTTCACCGAGGGCGTCTTCCACGACCCCGAGCTCGCCGACCGGCTGACCGCCGCGCACCGCGAGATCAGCCGGTCCGCGGATCCGCTGGAGGCAGAGTCGCGAGTGCCGTGGCTGCTCACGGCGCTGGCGCGGCGGCACGGCCGGGCGGGGACCGTACGGGACGCGCTGCCGGGGGCGGGGGAGCTGGCGCGGGCGGTCCGCGACCGGCTCGCCGACTCGGTGCTCGCCCCGCCGTCGCTCGCCGACATCGGCTGCGAGCTCGGCCTGTCCCGCTACCAGGTGCTGCGCGTCTTCCGCGACGCGATGGGCCTGCCGCCGTACGCCTGGCTGGCGCAGCACCGGGTCGCGCGGGCGCGCGGGCTGCTGGAGGCGGGGCGGACGCCGGCGGAGGCGGCGGCGCTGGTGGGGTTCGCGGATCAGGCGCATCTGACGCGGTGGTTCCGGCGGGTCATGGGGGTCACGCCCGGGGCGTATCGCAACAGCGTTCAAGACGGGGTGCCCTGCTGAGGGTGAGGGTGCGGGCATGAGCGCACGCGGTTGGATTCTCTTCGTCGGTCTCGCGGTGGTGTGGGGCGTCCCGTACCTGATGATCAAGGTGGCGGTGGGCGAGGTCTCGCCGTCGCTGGTCGTCTTCAGCCGGTGCGCGATCGGGGCGGCGCTGCTGCTGCCGTTCGCGCTGCGGCAGGGCGGCATGGGGCGCGTGGTCCGGCGGCACTGGCTGCCGCTGCTGGGCTTCGCGGCCTTCGAGGTGCTGGGCCCGTGGTACCTGCTCAGCGACGCCGAACGCCACCTCTCCAGCGGCACGACGGGCCTGATCGTCGCGGCGGTCCCGGTGCTGAGCGTCTTCGTCGCGCGGCTGCTGGGCAGCTCGGAGCGGCTGGGCGGGGTGCGCTGGCTCGGCCTGGCGGTCGGCTTCAGCGGGGTGGCGGTGCTGTCAGTGCCGACGATGTCCGGCGGCGGGGTGTGGCCGGTCACGGAGGCCCTGCTCACGGCGGTCGGCTACTCGATCGCCCCGCTGATCGCGGCCCGCTACCTGTCCGAGGTGCCGACGCTGCAGGTCATCGCGCCGTGCTTGCTGCTGGCGACGTTCTTGTACGCGCCGGCGGCGGCGCTGACGTGGCCGTCGTCGGTGCCGTCGGCGGAGGCTCTGATGTCGCTGGTGGGCCTGGGCGCGATCTGCACGGCACTCGGCTTCGTGATCTTCCTCCAGCTGCTACGGGAGGTGCCGCCGTCGCGGGCGATGGTCTTCGTGTATCTGACCCCGGTGGTGGCGGTGACGGCGGGCGTGGCGTTCCTGGACGAGGAGATCACGTGGTGGGTGCTGGTCTCCTTCGTGCTGACACTGGCGGGGTCGGTGCTGGCTACGGCGCGGTCGAAGGCGGCGGCTACGTCGGCAGGGCTGGACGAAGGTCCTGCGCTCAATCGCCGGCCGACTCGGCCCGACGCCGCAGCTCAATCAGCGGAATGAGCCGGCCGGCCCGCTCCTGGTGCTCGGTGAAGAAGGGGGCCTGCTGGATCAGTTCGCCCCAGAGCCGCTCGCGCTCGTCGGCGGAGGCGACTGCGGCGACGGCGTCGTAACGCTCGGGGCCGAGCTCCACGACGACCTCGTCAGGGTGGGCGACGAGGTTGTGGAACCAGTCCGGGGCCCGCGGCGCGCCCATGGCCGAGGCGACGATGAAGACGCGGCCGCCATCCAGCCGCCAGAAGCCCAGGGGGGTGGTCCGCCGCTTTCCGCTGCGGGCGCCGGTGTGGGTGACGAGCACCATGCGGTCGGCGTGCATCATCTCGCCGATCTTCCCGCTGCCGCCCTGAGCCCGGAACTGCTCGGCGACCTGCTGGTTGAGGGCGTTTCGCTGCTCGGTGGTCATCGAGAGGGGATCCATGCGCCCCAATCTGCCAGATCACCGGGCCCCGGGCCGGGGGATCACGCAGGCTAACCCGCGCGATCACGCAGGCTGAACCGGGCGATCACGGCAGGCTAAGATGTCCGTACGGCGGACGAGCCGGCCGGGCGGCCGCGTCGGTCCCTCTCACGAGGGGCCGCCGAGGAACGTCCGGGCTCCACAGGGCAGGGTGGTGGGTAACGCCCACCCGGGGTGACCCGCGGGACAGTGCCACAGAAAACAAACCGCCGGCGGCCCTCACGGGTCTGCCGGTAAGGGTGAAACGGCGGTGTAAGAGACCACCAGCGCCCGAGGCGACTCGGGCGGCTAGGTAAACCCCACCCGGAGCAAGGTCAAGAGGGGCCCTCGGAAACGAGGACCCTGCGCGAGCACTCGAGGGCAGCCCGCCCGAGCTCGCGGGTAGACCGCTAGAGGCCGACGGCAACGCCGGCCGTAGATGGATGGCCGCCTCCCCCGGCGCCGCAAGGCCCCGGGGAGACAGAACCCGGCGTACAGGCCGACTCGTCCGCCGCCTAGGTCTTTGACGGTGCCAATGCTCTCCCTGCCGTCGAGGTGCCGGGCATTGCGCAGGCAGGCGCACAGCGACGCCCGCCGTCACCAACGGGACGCCGAGCCCTACGCGCACATAGTGAGGCACATGTGCACGTCGTGTGCCCGCATTCGTTCACATGCTGTCCGCGAGATCATCTCATCGAGCATTTTTGGGTGATGTAAAGAAATCGTCCACTGTTACTCCACGTGAGGCCGGAATATCTGGCTCCGCTTCTTCAGGAATTATTAGTGCACGTCGAAGCCCGAACTCCCCTTCCCTGGTCAACGAGATTTCCGTTACGGTGATCTCGACCAAGGCACAGCCGAGGGTCCATCGTTGGGGGAACAACGGGGGATTGGCTGCGTGCGGAGCGATTGACCACGCCTGCGCACAGCCGAATCAACGTGTATTGGCGTGTCCAAAGGAATGCGTGGACACGTCGCCACTTCCCATGTCTTCCCGTGCGCGGATCCTTTGCTGCGCCCAAAAAACCCCGTGGTGTCCTACCACCACGGGGTTGACACTCACTCCCTTGGGAAGGGGCAGATGTGAGCATTCGTAGTATGGCGCGGTCAGCCGGCGCAGGCAAGACCGCCCTGGTCGCCGCCGCGCTCATCGGCAGCATGATGGGCACCGTGACGTCCGCCGGCGCTGCCGACGCACCGAAGGCCGACGTGGCAAAGCCGACCGCCGCCGAATATGTGGCCTGGCTCGACAGTCAGAACACGGCCGAAGCCGACCAGACCGCGACCCAATTCAAGGAGCTGTCGGCTGAGAACCAGCAGAAGTTCCTCAACTACATCTCCGACCCGGAGATAGCCAAGGCACTGGCAGGCCAAAAGGGCGACCCCAACGCCGATCCGGACTTCGAAAGCAAGCGCACCGCCACCGGCGAAAGAACCAGCACGACGCTCGCCGGCGGCGATGTCGTCGTTTCGTCGGAATCCGGCGTTACGCCGCCGGCCAGCAGGGGCTCCGCCGGAGACTGGTCCTGCTATTACTGGGTCAACAACACGGTCCTCGGTATCGAGATCACCAAGCACACGCTCACGCAGACATACCACTCAACCTCGACCGAAGTTGACAAGGTGTACAGCGCGCGTGCCAGCCATAAGAACCTCAACCCCGGCGTGCAGGTCGACAACCAGCCCGAGGATCAGTGGATCTCGGCTGCGGGGAACGCCCTGGCCTACGTGACGTGGAACGTCGACTTCGTCTACAGCGGCAGCCAGATCCACATGGACAAGCTGCAGCACGTCCGTTGCGACGAGACGGGCTTCCGCGAGGGCTATATCAAGGACGCCTGAGCAGACGAGCGCACGAGAGATCCGCGTAGAAAGGCAATCGGATGGAAAGACGCATGAGCGCACGACGCCCGAGTCCACGCCCGAGGATCCCACGATCGCTGATCTGGTTCTTCGTCGTGTTGATCGGTCTCATCGTGGTGGCCGGCGTCGCCGGGATGATCTACTACGCCGGTCTCGAAGACGTGACGACAACCAAGTAAGCCAATGGCCCTTGCCGGTTGACGAGGCCCGCACCCCGCAATCGGCAAGGGCCGCGGCACGAGCCAGGCGGGGATACCGGGAAGGCGGAACCCGGCGTACAGGCCGACTCGTCCGCCGCCTTTGTCGTCTTGACCTGCGTTTCTTAGCAGGTGCTGGTGGACACCCCGGTCGCGGGAGGCGATCGGGGTGCCCGAGTCAGGCAGCAAGATGTCGTCCAGGCTGCGGACCAGTGATCCGAATGGACCCGGCTTCGGGCGGCTGCGTTGCGGGCGTGGTTTTCGGTATCTCGATCCGCAGGGGCGGGCGGTCGCCGACGACCATGTGAAAGCGCGGCTGAAGAGCCTCGCGATTCCGCCGGCCTGGACGGATGTGTGGATCTGCCCCTGGTCCAATGGGCACCTGCAGGCCACCGGGACGGATGCCGCCGGGCGCAGGCAGTACCTCTACCACGAGAAGTTCCGTGCGCGGCAGGAGCGGGCCAAGCACGAGCATGTCCGGCAGGCCGCGGCGGCGCTGCCCGGTCTGCGGGACCAGGTCGGCAAGGATCTCGTGCAGCGTGGCCTGACGCGTGACCGGGTGCTGGCCTGCGCGGTGCGCCTGCTGGATCTGGGCTTCTTCCGTGTCGGCAGTGACAGTTATGCGCGGGCGAATGACACGTACGGGCTGACGACCTTGCTGCGGGACCACGCCGCCTGCCGCGGCGGCGAGATCTGCTTCCGTTACCCGGCGAAGAACAGCAAGGCACAGGTCCGCGCCCTCGTGGACTCGCGGGCGTACGAGACCGTGCGTGCGCTGTGCCGCCAACGCCCGGCCGGGCAGCGGCTCTTCGCCTACCGGGATGGCGGTGGTTGGCGTGAGCTGCACAGCGACGACCTCAACGAAGGCCTGCGGCGCCTGTCCGGCACCGCCCTGACCGCGAAGGACTTCAGGACCTGGCACGCCACGGTCCTGGCCGCCGTCGCCCTGGCCGTCTCCGCCCCCATGGCACGCACCTCGCCGGACGCCCGCACCCGGGCCATCTCCCGGGCGGTACGGGAGGTGAGCGACTACCTGGGCAACACCCCGGCGACCTGCCGCCACTCCTACATCAACCCCAGGGTCATCGAGCTCTACGAGGAGGACGTCACCATCGCCTCCGATCTGGAACGTCTCGGTGAGCACGGGCGCTTCGGGCTGCCTGCTACGCAGGGGCCGGTCGAGGCGGCGGTGTTTCGGCTCCTCGAGCCAGTACGGTGAGCGCGGCGGAGGGTGGAGACATGGTGCTTTCAAGGCGCGTTGCCCGCTTCAATCGCGTTGCGACCAATCGGGTGTCGAAGTATGTGGTCGGCTGGGCGCCGGGGTTCGGCATGATTGTTCATAAGGGGCGGAAGTCCGGGACGGAATACCGTACGCCGGTCAATGTCTTCCGGGCCGCGGACGGCTTCGTCGTCGCGCTGACTTATGGGCCGGGTGCGGACTGGGTGAAGAATGTGCTGGCTGAGGGTGGCTGCACCGTAATTACCCGGCGGCGGAGCCACCGTGTGTACGATCCGGAACTCGTTCATGACGAGACGCGGCAGCTCATGCCGCCGGTGGTGCGGCAGATCCTCGGGCTGCTCGACGTGCAGGATTTTATGGTGCTGCGGCGCGAATAGGGCCTCCGAGCGACAGAGCGAGCGGCCGCCCCGGATCGGTCCCCGGCGCGGCCGCGTCCCTTCGCCTCTCCAGGGCCTAGATTCGTCCGCCCGTGAGCCGGGTCAGCGGGCCGCCGCCGCGCGTCGGTGCGCGTCGTCGCCCCGCGGCGTAGCCGAGGCCGCCGACAGCCGCCAGCGCGGCGGCGGAAGCGCCGATGATGAGCCCCTTGCGGGCCGTCATCAGGCTCCATACCGTCCCCGCGAGCGCCGTGGCGCCGCTCACCGCCGAATTCACGTTGCGCGTCACGGACTGCCCCGTGACCGCCGCCTTCGAAGCCGTTTCACGTGCCCGCTCCGCACCCGCTTCGGGTACGTCGCGTGCCGATCGCGCGGCCGCGGCCACCCCTGCCGACGCTTCGTCCTTCGGTTTCGTGGGTCTCTTGGACTGTGTCATGGGCGGCGTGTAACCGTCGGCGCCCGAAGGAAACCAGCCGTACCGGGAAGGAAGCCCGCCCCGCCCCTAGGCTGGGTCGCATGCTGAGGCTCGGGATTCCTGTGATCGGTGTGACGGACCTTGACCGCGCGGTCGCCTTCTGGACCGCGGCCCTCGACCTGGTCGCCACCGAGGAATGGGAAAGCGATACGTGGCGGACCCTCTACCACGCCGATGGCTCCGGCCGGGCGCTCGGCCTGCTTCGCAGCGCGTCGCCGGCAGAGCCGCGGCCCCGGCTGCACCTGGATCTGTTCACTGACACCGCGGATGAACAGGACGCCGAGGTGCGGCGGTTGACCGGCCTCGGTGCCCGGCTGGTCGACTGGGACCTCTACCCGCCCGAGCCCGACTTCGTCGTACTCGCCGATCCGGACGACAACATCTTCTGCGTCGTCGACCTCAGCAACGCGCCGAGCGGCGGCAGCGAACAAGGAGGAGGCCGAGGGTGAACTGGACACTGCCGGAGGAGTTCGAGACGCCGGACGGGACCGTACGCTGGCGGCGGCTCGGCAGCGGAGACCCGGTCGTGCTGGTGCACGGCACCCCGTACTCCTCCTACCTCTGGCGGGACATCGCGCCCGCTCTCGCCCGCACCCGCACCGTCTTCGTCTTCGACCACCTCGGCTTCGGCCAGTCGGACCGCCGCGAGGGCCAGGACCTCAGCCTGGCGGCCCACGCGCGCAACTTCGCCCAACTCCTCGAGCACTGGGAGCTGCCCCAGCCCAGCGTCGTCGCCCACGACATCGGCGGCGCCGTCGCCCTGCGCACCCTGTTGCTGGAGAAGCGGAGCTACCGGGACCTGACCCTCTTCGACGCGGTCAGCGGCGGCGCGTGGGAGCGCGGGCTCTTCCAGCTCTTCCTGGAGCACGCCGAGGTCTTCCAGCAGCTTCCGGATTACGCACACGAGGCGCTGGTCGCGAGCCATCTGCGCCACGCCACGCACGTCGGATTCCGGCCAGGAGTCCTGGACGCCTTCCTCGCACCATGGCGCGGGGCCGCCGGACAGGCCGCCTTCTACCGCCAGTACAGCCAGATCAGGCAGGCGGACACCGCCCCGTACGAACACCTCCTGGGCGAACTCTCCCTCCCGGTCCGGCTCATCTGGGGCCGCGAGGACCGCATTCTCCCCCCGAAATACGCCACCTGGCTGCACGAACGCATCCCCCACGCCGAGCTGCACTGGATCGACGGCGCCGGCCACCTCCTCCAGGAGGACGCCCCGGGGCAGCTGCTGGTCCACCTCACCGCCGGGTTCCCGTCGGGTACCTGAGGGAAGGCGGAATCCTGCCCCAGTAGGGTGGTTTCGCATGACCGACTCCGAGATCGAGATCACTGCGGGCCTGGTTCATGAGCTGTTGCGGGAGCAGCATCCGGACCTCGCGGGACTGGCCGTCCGCGAGGTAGTGGGTGGGTGGGGCAATCAGATGTGGCGCCTCGGGGACGACCTGGTCGTGCGCGTGCCGCGTACCGCAGACGCCCCGGAGCTGCTGCGCAAGGAGCAGCGGTGGCTGCCCGTCCTGGCCCCGCGGCTGCCGCTTCCGGTTCCCCGTCCCGTACGGATCGGTGAACCGTCCGCGCGCTTCCCGAAGCCCTGGACCGTCATGACGTGGGTCTCCGGCGCGCCGCTGGACCACAGCTCCATCAGCCGCGGCGAGCACGCGGCCGGCGCGCTGGCGGGCTTCCTCAAGGCGCTGCACGTCGCGGCGCCCGAAGACGCGCCGATCATGGCGGACCGCGGTGACCACCCCAGGAAGTGCACACCCGGCTTCGACCACTTCTTCGACGCCGTCGTCCCCGACGACCTCGCCGACGGCGTACGGGCCGTCTGGGACGACGCCGTCGCGGCGCCCGAGTGGGAGGGCCCGCCGGTCTGGGTGCACGGCGACCTGCATCCCGCGAACGTGGTCGTCTCGGACGGGACGCTCGCCGGCGTGATCGACTTCGACGCCATCTTCGCCGGTGATCCGGCCTGGGACCTCGCGGCCGCGTGGATCGTCCTTCCCGACGGCGCCGCCGCACCCTTCTTCGCCGCCTACGGGCAGGCGGACGAGGGAACGATCCGGCGCGCCCGCGGACTGGCCGCCCTGAAGAGCCTGTTCCTCATGGCTATGGGCCAGGCCGGCGACCGAGGTCTTCCCGGCGGCAAGCCGGCCTGGGGACCGGCGGGCCGGGCAGCGCTCGAACGTGTTCTGCGCGGCGATTCGAAGTAGGCACGGAGCGGCCGGGCCTCATCCGGCCGAGGCTGCGCGGATCATCCGTAGCTGGCCGATTTCGGCGACGTTCTTCATCAGCTCGGCGTTGAGCCAGGCGATCATGTGCCCGACGGTGTTGTCCGGCGGGGTCTGCCACGGGAGGGTGGCAGTCGCGTCCAGGTCGGCGTCGGTGAGCTTGTCGAGGACCGCCAGCCACTGCGTGCGCAGGTCCTGGAGCCAGGCGATGGCTGCCGGTCCGCTGCCGGGCCAGGTGATGTCCGTACGGTCGCGGGGCGCGCGTCCCTGGGCGTGATCGATAGCGGTGCTCCACCACCAGCCGATGTGCCAGCTCACCCAGCCGATGGTGGGGACGGGAACGGGGTCGGGCTCGGTGTCGGCCCAGTCCGGCCGCCACGTGCCCCCGGGGTCCTGGCGCACCGTCCACGACAGATCGGCGGGCTGCCACAGGAAGTCTTCGGGCGTCAGCCGCTCCTGGTGGTACTCGAACAGCGACCAGGTCATGTCGAACTGCCAGCGCAGCAGCTGGCAGCGGGGATTGCTCATCCGCCGATCCTCACATACCGGGATCACGAAAGCGTGAGCGGTGCGACCGCTATGACGGCGTCGAGGAGGTCGCGTGAGGCCCGCAGCTCCTCGATGGCGTGGGTGAGGCGGTCGCGCTGCCGGCGCAGGTCGTCGGTGGTCTCCGGGCAGACAGGGACGAGGTTGCCCGCCTTGATGCGTATGCAGGGCAGTACTTGCGCGATGGTCTCGGTGTTGAGGCCGGCCGACAGCAGGCGGCGGATGCGCAGGACGGTGTCGATGTCCGATTCCTGGTAGTGGCGGTAGCCGCTGGGCGCCCGCTCCGGCCAGAGCAGGCCCTGCTTCTCGTAGTAGCGCAGCAGCCGCTCGTGAACACCGGTACGACGCGACAACTCCCCGATCAGCACGGCGCCTCCACTTGACTCTGACACGGATGTCAGACCCTAGCCTGCCGTCCTCCGGCCCACAGTGAGGAAGATCCATGACCGAAGCCGCAGACCACTACGACCGGTTGCTCGCCCGGCACTACACCTGGATGCTCGGCGGTGACCTGGCCGCCCTAGCCGCGGAGCAGGCGGACCTGCTGCGCGGCGTCGGTGTCGCTCCGAGGACAGCCGCGGCCACCGCCGTCGACCTCGGCTGCGGGCCCGGCAATCAGAGCCTGGCCCTGGCCCGGCTCGGCTTCTCCACCGTGCTGGCCGTCGATACGAGCGAGACGCTGCTCGGCCAACTGACCGCCGCCGCCGACGGCGACCCCGCGATCCGTACCGTCCAGGCGGACATCCGCGGGGTGCTCCCGCGCATCACCCGGCCCGGTGCCGTGGACACCATCGTCTGCATGGGCGACACGCTGACCCACCTCCCCGCCAAGGACGACGTGACCGCCCTGCTCAGCGACATCGCCGCCGCCCTCGCCGAAGGCAGCCGACTCGTCATCACCTACCGCGACCTCACCCGCCCGCTGACCGGCACCGACCGCTTCATCCTGGTGCGCGGCACCGCCGACCAACTGCTCACCTGTTTCCTCGATTACGGCGACGGCGGCGACGGCGAAACCGTCCTCGTACACGACATGCTGTACACCCGTACCGGCGACGACACCTGGACCCAACAGCTCAGCACCTATCCCAAGCTCCGTATAGCCGCCGACTGGCTCACCGCCCAATGCACCGCGGCCGGACTGACTGTCCAACGCAACGAGACCGGCCCACGCGGCATGCGCCTGCTGACCGCCGTGAAGGCAGGCCGAACAGCTTCCTGACCGATCTGCGAAGCTGCGCCGCATGGCCGTGCGTCTCGAACCTTGGTCGGAGTCCGCGCTCGCCCTGCTCCGACGGATCTACACCCCGGAGATGCGCCGCCACGTCGGCGGGCCGGAAGCAGCGGACGAACTGCTCGCCCGGCACCGCCGCTATCTCGCGATGCCGGAGGCCGGCCTCGGCCGCATGTTCGCCGTGCTGCTCGGCGACGAGATGGTCGGCAGCATCGCCTACCACCAGCGCGACTGGCAGGGCGAAGCGATCTACGAAGCCGGCTGGAACGTCCTGCCGCCCTACCAGGGCAGGGGCATCGCCGCCGCGGCCGGCACCGCCCTGATCGACGTCGTGCGCGAAGCCGCCCGGGAGCCCGGCGCCTCCGCACTCTGCACGCCTTCCCCTCGGTCGACAACGCCCCGTCGAATGCCCTGTGCCGCCGCCTCGGCTTCCTCCTCGTCGGCGTCTGCGACTTCGAGTACCCGCGGGGCAGCGGCACGCTGTTGCGCAGCAATGACTGGAGTTACGAACTCGGCGACTCCGGGTGCCAGAGATGCTGAGGCTATGTCGCGCGCCCTGGGGTGAACGGGCGGGGGCGCCCTGGTGAGCGGTGCTCAACCGGGAGGCGAAATGCCGTAATTCAGGGCAACTCTCGCCGGTGGTGGCCGGTCTTCCTCGTGCGACGTCTCCGCGTCCGCGGAGCGGCACCTTTCAGGGAGAGGATCACTGATCCGTATGGGAGTCAGGGGAAAGGGACGTCTCGTCGCCCTGTGTGCGGCGGGGGTCATCGCCGTATCGGCAGGGCTCGTCACGCCGTCCGCCGCCGTCGGTACGACGCCCGGGTGGGAGATCTCCGCCACCGGTGACGACGTGCCCGTCGACCACATCAGCTCGGTCACCGCGGCCGGCAGCCGGACGGCCTGGGCCGCGGGCAGCAACCATCGCAATGTCACGCCGGAGAGCGTCATGCTGCGCTGGGACGGCCGGCGGTGGAGCGAGGACACCGCGCCCGGGCTGCCCGAGACGTCCTACTGGTACTCGGTCAACGCCGCCTCGGCGAAGGACGTGTGGGCGTACGGCTGGGGGCAGGAGGGCGAGTACGCGGTGCACTTCGACGGGCGGCGGTGGCGCGACACCGCGCTGCCGAAGCTGCCCGACGGCAGCTTCCACAACTTCGCCGAGCTCGCCGCCGTGCCCGGCCGCGCCTGGCTGGCCGGCGACCGGTGGATCAGCACGTACGAGAACGGCGCCTGGTCGGCCACGGACATCGGCGCCGGCCGCTCGATCCAGGACATCCACGCCCGCTCGCCGCGCGACGCGTGGGCGGTGGGCTACCGCACCGCCGCCGGGACCGACAGCCCGGCGCTGGCGCTGCACTGGGACGGCCGCAGCTGGCAGGAGGTCGAACTGCCGGTGATGCCGGCCGGGTTGTCCAGCGTGTACGCGGAGTCCGCCCGCAGTGTGTGGGTGGCCGGTCATGTCTGGGACGAGGACGCCGGTGTCACGCCGAAGGTGCTGCACTACGACGGGCGTACGTGGAAGGACGTCACCGGTCCGGTGGCGGACGTCTCCGCGGCCGCGCTGAGCGGGGACGGCCACGGGACGGTGTGGCTCTCCGGTGACGAGGAGGGCTTCACCGAGCCGCCCGTGTTCTGGCGTCACGACAAGCGCGGCTGGACCAAGGTCCGCGGCCCTGCGGGTCCCGGCACCACCCACGGTCACCAGATCAGCGATCTCGCGCCGCAGGGGCGCGACGGGCGGATGTGGGCCGTTGGCTCGTATTCCCGGGCCGTCAGCGAGACGGAGGCCTTGGAGCGGGGGCTGATCGAGCGGTCGGGGCGCTGAGCCCCGCCGCTGACCGCTGACCGGCGACGGTGACCGATGGCCGGCCACCGGCACGGCTCAGGCGACGGCCGACAGCAGCTCCGTCACGCGGCCGGCTGTCCCCGCGTCCCGCGCCGCCGTGAAGGGCAGGGCGTTGCCGCCCGTAATGCTGACCGGGCTGCCGGTGCGGGAGCTGTGCGTGCCGCCTGCCTCTTCGACCAGGAGGAGGCCGGCGGCGTGGTCCCAGGCCAGTTCCCAGGTGAAGGCGATGGCGTCGGCGGTGCCGCGGGCGATGGCCAGGTATTCCAGGCCGGCCGAGCCGCAGGGGCGGGGGGCCATCCCTTCCGTGCGGAGGCCGGAGAGGGCGTGCTTCTCGGCGGCCGTGGTGAAGTCGGGGTGCGAGGTGGCGATCCGCAGGTCGGTGGCGGGCGACGGGGCGCCGGCGTCCAGCACCCGGCCGTTCAGGCGCGCGCCCCGGCCGCGTACGGCCACGGCCAGCTCTCCGAGGGCGGGGGCGTATGTCCAGGAGGCGAGGACGACGCCGCCCAGCGCGAGCGAGACGAGGGTGCAGAAGCCGGGGTCGCCGTGGACGAACTGCCGGGTGCCGTCGACGGGGTCGACGATCCAGACCGGGGCGGTGCCCCGGATCGCCTCGTACACCCGCGGATCGGCGGCGACCGCCTCCTCGCCGACGACCACGGAGCCGGGCAGCAGGGCCGCGAGCTCGCGGGTGAGGTGCTCCTCGGCGCGCCGGTCGGCGATGGTCACCAGGTCGTGCGGGCCGCTCTTCTCGGCGATCTCGTCGGCGCCGAGCTGCCGGAAGCGCGGCATGATCTCGGCGGCGGCCGCGGCCAGCAGCACGCGCTCGACCTCGGCCAGGAGGTGGTTGTCGACCTTGCGGATCAGAAAGTCATCGATGCTTTCCGTAATGGATTCGATCATGTCTCCATGAGAACGCATCCCGCTGACATCGGGCGATCGGAAGATGAACAGCGGGTGCAATCGGGATGAAACCGACGTTCCGGCAGGCCGCGGTCGGCCCCCGGCCCGGCCCCCCGGCCCGTCAGCCCGGCCAGGTGCCCGTAAGACTGCGGGTCGCGGTGGCGCCGGTGCGGTCGACGGCGGCCTTGACCACCGCGAAGATCGCGCCCTGCAGCGCCGCGGAGACGAGGATCTCCTGCCAGCCGCGGTCCTCGTCGGTGGCGTCCGGAGCGTCCTCCTCGTGCGCCAGCAGCTTCCAGGTCTGCCGGAAAGCCGCTCCGGCCACCATCCCGCTGACGGCGCCCAGCGCGAGTCCGACGGGCTTGTAAGCGATCTTTGCCGTATTCACCGGCGCCTCCGTATGTGACGGCCCGATTCCTCGGGGGCGTGATGGTCAGTGCTGCTCATCTCGTCTCACCTGCCTCTTCATACGTCGCGCGCCGATCCGTACCAGCACGGCCGCGCTCAGGCCGACGGCGACGCCGGCGGCCACATCGGTTGGGTAGTGGGCGCCCGAGTGCACCCGCGCGAGCGCGGCCATCCCCGCCGGGACCGCGCACGCCGCGGCCGCCTTGGGCCAGGTCGGGGCGACGCCGGCGGTGAAGGCGACGGCGGCGGCGGTGTGGCCGGAGGGGAAGGACGAGCTGTCCGGGCGGTCGCCGCCGCCGCGGTTCCACTCCTTGGGCGGCCGGGACCGGCTGGTCAGCTTCTTGCCCACCGTATTCGTGGCCAGCTGCGCCACGCCCAGGCTCGTCAGGCCAGCGGCCGCCGCCGTGCGGCCGCGCCGGCCGCCCCAGACCGACATCGACGCCGCCACGACGAACCACAGCCGGGACCACTCGACCGCCGCCTCCGCCGCGGGCAGCGCCCGCCGGGCCCAGAGCGATTCCCAGGCGGCGATGCGCCGTGTCATACGGGCCTCGTGGCCGTGCCGCTTGCCGCCCCGGGATCCGCTACGCCGCGCCGCGCCGGTCTTCTTCATCCCACTTGGTCGTATCGCGCGGCTGGACATAGGGCTCCTCCCCGGCCGGGTGGCCGCCGGCGACAGCGCGCTGGCGGGCCATTTCGGCGTCGAATTCCAGGCCGAGGAGGATCGCCAGGTTGCTGATCCACAGCCAGACCAGGAAGACGATGACGCCGGCGAAGGCGCCGTAGGTCTTGTTGTACGAGCCGAAGTTGGCCACGTAGAACGCGAAGCCGGCCGAGGCGATCAGCCACAGCAGCAGCGCCACGAAGCCGCCCGGGGTGATCCAGCGGAAGCCGCGGACCCGGGCGTTGGGCGTCGCCCAGTACAGGATCGCGATCATGAGGGTGACCAGCAGGGCGAGCACCGGCCATTTCGCGATCGACCAGACCGCCAGCGCCGTGTCCCCGATCCCGAGCGCGGCGCCGGCCTGGCGGGCCAGACCGCCGGTGAACACCACGATCAGGGCGCTGACCACGGTCAGCAGCATCAGCACCACCGTCACGCCGAGCCGGACCGGCAGCACCTTCCAGACCGGGCGGCCCTCCGGGATGTCGTAGACCGCGTTGGAGGTGCGGATGAACCCCGCCACATAGCCGGACGCCGACCACACGGCCAGCAGCAGACCGACGACCGCCAGCACCGAGCCGACTCCGGCGCTGCCCTGCAGCTGCTGCACGGCGTCGCGGATGACGTCGCGTACGGAGCCGGGGGCGAGGCTCTGGACATTGTCCAGCACCCGCTCGGTCGCCGACGCGCCAGCGACGCCCAGCAGGGACACCAGCACCAGCACGGCGGGGAAGAACGCCAGCACGGCGTAGTACGTCAAGGCGGCGGCCCGGTCGGTCAGTTCGTCGTCCTTGAACTCCTTGACCGTGCCCTTGAGCACCGCCCACCACGAGCGCTTCGGCAGCTGGGTCGGCTCGTCGGGCGCGCGCCGCTCCACGCGCTCGTCGGGCCCGGCGTTCTCGTCGTGCCCGTCGTGCGCGTCGTGCCCTGTGTCAGGCATACGAGGCTTCATGGTCCGTGACATGGAGTGCGAGTTACCGGCCGGGCGCCACCCATGCCACCCGACCGACCGCGCGTCCGCCGGCTACCCGTCGCCCAGGGCGTAAGCGAGCGCCTCGGCGTGGCTGCGATTGCGGCCTTCCGCCACCGCCGCCCGGAACGCCGCGTCGCCGAGCAGCTCGCGCGCCCGGGGCTCGGCCTTGCTGCGGATCATGGCCAGGCCCGCGTAGCCGAGGCCGGCGGAGTCGGCGAGCTGCCGGGCGATGCCGAGCAGCTGGGCGGCGCGGGCGGCGTCGCCGGCCGCCACCGTGGCGCCGGCCAGGGCGTCGATGGCCAGGCACTGGCCGAGGATGTCGCGCATCCGGATCTTGGCGCGCAGCGAGGTGAGGGCGAAGCGGGCGGCGGCGGCGTGGTCGCCGATCGCCAGCTCCGCGTTGACCTGGTAGAAGTCGACGTAGGAGCGGGCCCATTCCTCGCCGGAGACCTCGCACATCGAGCGGGCCACCTCCAGCATGCCGATCGCGTCGCCCGGGCGGTCCAGCCGCAGGAACGCCGTGCTGAGCACGCTCAGCGCGAACGGCAGGCCGATGACCCGGTCGCCGCGGCGGCCGTGCAGGTCGGCGGCGCGCTGCACCAGGTCGACGCTCGCCTCGGCGTCGCCGTAGAACGCGTGGTGGACGCCCTGGAGGAACAGCGCGTACCCGGCGGCCTCCGGGTCGTCGATCCGTTCGGCCACGGCGCGGCCGCGGGCGGCGAAGTCGGCGGTGCCGTCGGGGTCGTTGAGGACGACGGCCACCCAGGAGCGGGCCCACAGCGCGCGGGCGCGTTCCGGGGTGGCGTCCCCGGGGGTCTGCAGCGCGCGGTCGAGGTGCAGGCGCCCCTCGGTGGCGGCGTAGGCGAGCCAGAGGAAGACCAGCCGTCCGGACAGGTCGAGCGCGGCGTGCGTCTGGCCGGGGGCGGAGAGGGAGAAGTCCATGGCCGCGCGGATGTTGGGCAGTTCTGACTGCAGCCGGAGCAGCCAGCTGAGCTGTTCGGGGCCGCGCCAGCCCGCGTCGAAGTCCTGGGCCAGCCGCAGATAGTGATCGCGGTGCCGGGTCTGCTGCCTGACCTCCTCCGCGCCCAGTCGTACGAGCCACGACCGCCCGTATTCGCGCAGCGTGTCCAGCTGCCGGAAGCGCAGCCCGGCCGGCGACTCCTGGCTCATCAGGATCGACTTGCCCACCAGCGCCGAGAGCAGCCAGGAGATCTTGCCCGGCGGCAGCTGCTCGTCCCCGCACACCCGCTCGGCGGCCTCCAGGTCGAACTCGGCGGGGAACACCGACAGCCGCGTCCACAGCAGCCGTTCGAGCGGGGAGCACAGCTCGTGGCTCCAGCCGATCGTCGTACGCATCGTCTCGTGCCGCGGCAGCTCGGCCCTCGTGCCGCCCGCGAGCAGCTGAAAGCGATCGTCCAGCCGCTCCGACAGCTGCTCGACCGACAGCGTCGACACCCACCCGGCGGCCAGCTCGATCGCCAGCGGCAGGCCGTCGAGGCGGCGGCACAGCCGCACCACGGCCGCCTCGTTGCGCGCGTCGAGCCGGAAGGCCGGCTCGGCCTCGGCCGCCCGGTCGGCGAAGAGCCGCACGGCGTCGTGCGATGCCGCCGCCATCGGGTCGTAGTCCGGGGCGTCCGGGTCCGGGACGGACAGCGGCGGGACGAGGAACACCTGCTCGCCGACGATGTTCAGCCGCTGCCGGCTGGTCGCCAGGATCCGCAGGCCGGGCGCGGCCCGTAGCAGCACCTCGGCGAGCAGGGCGCAGGCGTCCACCAGGTGCTCGCAGGTGTCCAGGATCAGCAGCAGCCGCTTGTCGGCCAGGAATTCGGTGACCACGTCGAGCTGCGGGCGGCTCGTCTGGTCGGCGAGCTGCAGCCTCTCGGCGATCGCGTGCGCCAGCAGGTCGGGATCCTGCAGCCCGGACAGCTGCACGCACCACACACCGTCGGGGAACTCCGCCCGCTCCGCGGCCAGCCGCAGCGCGAGCCGCGTCTTGCCGGAGCCACCGGCACCGGTCAGCGTCAGCAGCCGCGTCCCGGTGAGCAGCTCCGCCGCATCGGCCAGTTCGTCCCGCCGCCCGATGAACGTCGTAGCCTCCGGCGGCAGATAGCCGAGCTGCGCCTCACCGGCCCTCTCGTCCATCGGCGCCTTCCACCCCCGGTAGTCGCAACGCTCCGATGCGTACGCTCTTCGATCCTATGCAGTGTGGTCAGTCGGGGGAGTAGCGGTTGGCCAGGTCCTCGCAGTCTGTGAGCCGTTCCGCCGTGTTGGTTTGCGGGGTGGCGGTGGACTTGGGGGCGAGGGTTGGGACCGACGTTGCGCGTTGTTTCTCGAGTTTGCGGGCCAGGCGGACGCATGGGGCCAGGGGGCCGGAGGGTGGCTGGTGGCGGGCGCGGGTGAGCTCGGACTTGCAGTCGCCTGAGATCGAGTAGGCCTTCAAGGTGATCGGGCCGGAGCCCCAGTTCGCCGCTTCGCGGATCTCGTCCGCGTACAGCGTCTGCCGGAAATCGGCGGCGGCCTCCTCGCAGTTCTCCGCGCCCGTACCCGAAGGGGACTCTCGCGCCTCCGGAGCCGCCGGCGGACCCTCCGGCACCCCTGGGCGGCCCGACAGCACCATCGCCACCGCGACGGCCAGCGCGGCCACGGCTACGGCGGCCGCGCGGCTAGCGGACATGCCAGCCGCCCCCCTGTACGTACGCGACGACGAGCAACGTCATCACGATCACCACCGCCGTCGTCACCAGCCAACTCCGGTCCTTCTTCGGCCTGGACCCCCGCCGCGCCGGCCGCGGCAGCGGTTCGAAGTCCGCGCTCGCCGGGATCTCCGCGAGCAGCGCCCGGCAGCACGCCGCCAGCGCCGCGGCGTCCGCCGCCCGCGGCACCGAAGCCTCCGCCCGCGCCGGCGCCGTCGTCCCGCCGTCCAGCACCCGCCCGGCCCGGACCCGTACCGCATCGGTGCCGGCCGAAGTGAGCGATATCCAGCGCCCGGCGCGCTCGCTCCGCACCACCAGCGTGCCGCCGCGTTCACGATAGACCGTGTGGTCCCGCCAGAGCGTCGCCGCCAGCTCGCCGGCCAGCTGTCTGAGGTCGGTCCGCGGCCGTCCGTCGGTAGCCAAACTTCGTCCCTTCCCGGGGTGGTTGACGCGCGCCGCGGGACTTCCTACGCGCCATCACGCCGTCACGGCAACCGGGCATGAGGGGACACACGCCCCGTACCGCCTATGCCGGTCGTGACGCTGGTCACGGTTGTACGGGCGGAGGTCACGATCACATCGCGTTGGCGGTCAACGACTGGGCAAAGATCCGGGCGAAAGTATGGCCAGACCTCCGGCGGCTCGATTGGATCTCCCCGCAGAGAGGCAGTAATTGAGTGCCGCCGTCAGGGCGGCCGGCCGAACAAGGGGGATCCCTGGTGATACGTAAGGCAGCGCTAGGCGCTGCAGCAGTGATAGCGGCCTCCGCCACCCTCGCGGGCGCGCTGTCCGGGGCGAGCGCCACCGCGCAGCCGTCCCAGCAGGGGCAGAGCGGAAGCGGCAAAGCCGAGGCGCGGGGCGCGGCGATCGCCGCCGCGGCCGCCGCCAAGCGCGGCATCGACTGGCAGACATGCCCCGAGGACTGGGGTCTCGACCCCAAGGTCCAGTGCGGATACGTGACCGTGCCGGTCGACTACGCCAAGCCGCACGGCAAGAAGATCAAGCTGGCCGTGGACCGGGTCGGCAGCACGGGCACCAAGGAGCAGCGCCAGGGCGCGCTGGTCTACAACCCGGGCGGACCGGGCGGTTCGGGCCTGCGCTTCCCGCTCCGGATCACCACCGGCAACCCGCTGTGGAAGAAGGTCGCCGAGGCGTACGACTTCGTGGGCTTCGACCCGCGGGGCGTCGGCAAGTCCGCCGCCATCTCCTGCATGGACCCGCAGGAGTTCGTGAAGGCGCCGAAGATGGATCCGGTGCCGGACGATGAGGCTGACAAAGACGCGCAGCGCAAGCTGGCCGCCGAGTACGCCGAGGGCTGCAAGGAGCGCACCGGCGCGGCGAAGCTGCAGCAGATGACCACCCCGAACACCGCGCGCGACCTGGACGTCATCCGGGCCGCGCTGGGCGAGAAGAAGCTCAACTTCCTCGGCGTCTCGTACGGCACCTACCTGGGCGCCGTGTACGGAACGCTGTTCCCGGGGCACGTCCGCCGCATGATCACGGACAGCGTGGTCAACCCGTCGCGGGAGAAGATCTGGTACCAGGCCAACCTGGACCAGGACGTCGCCTTCGAGATGCGCTGGAACGACTGGACCGCGTGGGTGGCCAAGCACCACGACACGTACGGCATCGGTGACACCCAGGCGAAGGTGCAGCAGGCCTGGGAGGAGCTGCGCGCGACGGCGAAGAAGGAGCCGATCGGCGGCGTCGTCGGGCCGGCCGAGCTGGTCGGTCTCTTCCAGGGCGCGCCGTACTACGACTCGGCGTGGGCGTCGGTGGCCGAGGTCTGGGCCGCGTACCGCAAGGGCGACACCCAGGCCATGGTCGACGCCGCGGGCCCGGACATGTCCGACACCGCGGGCAACGCCGCGTCGGAGAACGGCAACGCCGTCTACACGGCGGTGGAGTGCACCGACGCCAAGTGGCCGCGGGACTGGGCGACATGGGACCGCGACAACACCGAGCTGCACCAGGACTATCCCTTCCTGACCTGGTCCAACGCCTGGATGAACCTGCCGTGCTCCACCTGGGGCGTACGGCAGCAGACCCCGGTCGAGGTCGGTACGGGCAAGGGCCTGCCGCCGGTGCTCATCGTGCAGGCGGAGCGGGATGCCGCGACGCCGTACGAGGGTGGCGTGGAACTGCACAAGCGGTTCAAGGGCTCGCGTCTGATCACGGAGAAGGACGCCGGCTCGCACGGCGTCACGAACCTGCAGAACGAGTGCATCAACAAGCGGGTTGACGCCTATCTGTTGAAGGGCGAGCTGGACTCGGCCGACGTGACGTGCGAGCCGCACGCCACGCCGACGCCGACGGCGGCCAAGGCCGCCGGGGGCTCCGGGAAGGCTGACCTCCCAGCGGTGCCGTAATCGGCGCTGCGGACATGACGCGGCCCCGGCACTCCGCCGGGGCCGCGTTTTTCAGCTGTCCTGCATGATGCCGAGGACATTGCCGTCGGGGTCGGTCACCGTGGCGACCCGGCGGCCGGGGCCGACCTCGTGCGCGGGCTCCTTCACGGTGGCGCCGGCGGCGGTCAGCTCGGCGAGCTTGGCGTCGAGGTCCGCGACCTGCCAGTGCGCGACCGGCGCGGTCATGCCCTGCTGAGCGCCGCCCGGGACCAGGCCGATGTGCTGCCCCGCGACGTCGAAGCCGACGTAGTACTCGGAGTCGGCCGTCGGCTCGGTGCCGAGGAGGGCGGTGTAGGTCGCCTTGGCCTTCGCCAGGTCGGAGACGGGGTGCAGGACGATCTTGATGCCATCGGTGCCGGTCATGATTTCTCCCGATTGTTTTGGTTAGCGGTGCATTCCGTTGCTTTTACGCTAGCCGGGGACCGGCGTCCAGGGCTTCTCCGATCCTGACCGGTACGCGTACGCCGCGCCGCCAGCAGCGCCACGCACGCCGCCACCCCCAGCGCCACCGTCGCCAGCCCCGAGACGCCGAGGGTCGCGCGCGGGCCCAGGGCCGTGGTGAGCGGGCCGCCGAGGGCCGTGCCGAGCGGGGAGGCGGTGAGCAGCGCCGCGCTGCGGGCGGCGAGCATCGCGGGGAGGTGCTCGGGCGGGGACGTTGTCTGCATCAGCGTGACGGAGAAGGCGACGAACGGGCCGTAGATCATGCCGCCGAGGGTGAAGGACACGATCGTGGCAGCCGTCGGGACCGTGCTCGAGGCGAAGGGCAGCAGCGTCAGCCCCCAGCCGATCACGATGCCGACCGTCACCGGCCACAGCGGCAGCCGCCGCAGCGCGCCGACCGCGAGGCCGCCGACCACCGCGCCGGCGCCGAAGAGGATCCAGTACAGGGCGAGGAGCGTGCCGGGGCCGTCGAGGTCGTCGGTCACGTGCAGCGGGAGGGCGACCTCCACCGGCCCGTAGAGGAAATTGAAGAACCACGTCAGCGCCAGCAGTCCGAGCAGCTGCGGATGCGAGCGCAGCAGGGCGAAGCCGCCGCGGGCCGCGGCCTGGTCGACGGGGGCGGCGGCCGGGCGCGAGTCCGGCAGCCGGGTGCGCAGCAGGATCACCGCCAGGAAGACATACGTGAGGGCGTCGATGCCGATCACCAGGGCGGTGTTCACGTAGGTCACGAGCACGCCCGCGATCGCCGGTCCCGCGATGGTCGCGCCGAAATTCAGCGACGAGATGAGGGAGTTGGCGGCGAGCCGCTGATCGTCCGGCAGCAGCTCGGCGACGATCGTGTACTTGCCGGCGCTGCCCCACGCGTGCAGCAGCGACGACGCCGCGAGCAGCACCACGTACAGCGGCGGCGTCAGCACCCCGGCGAACCACGCGAGCGGCACAGCGCCGAGGAAGATCGCCCGCGCCGTGTTGTCGAGCAGCAGCAGCCGCTTGGCGGGCAGCCGCCGCAGCCGGCGGCCGAGGACCAGCGCGCCGATGACGCCCGGCAGCGTGGCCGAGGCGACCGCGGCCCCGACCCACAGCCCCGCGGTCGCCTCCGGCGCCAGCTCGATGGCCAGCCACGCCACCGCCACGAAGCTCATCCCGTCCCCGAGATACGAGACCACGAAGCCGAGGATCAGGCGGCGGAAGACCCGGTTGGCGAGGACCGGGCGGTAGGCGTTCTTCACCGGAGCTCCCGGATCCGGAGCAGATTGCCCGCCGGGTCGCGCACCGCGCATTCCCGCCCGCCGTCCGGCTGTTGTACGGGCCCGTGGACGACCTCCGCGCCGGCCGCCAGCAGCCGGGCGAAGGCGGCGTCGAGGTCGGCGGTGGCCAGCTCGACGGCGGCGTACGTGCCCTTGGCCATCATCTCCACGATGGTGCGCCGCTCGGCGGCGGTGACGCCGTGCTCGGCGCCCGGCGGCCGCAGGACGATGGACGGGTCCTGCTTGCCGGGCGGGCCGACGGTTATCCAGCCGTCGTCGGCGCGGACCTCCCGGACCTCGAAGCCGAGTGCGTCGCGGTAGAAGGCCAGCGACACGTCCGGGTCTTCATGCGGCAGGAAGCTCGCGTGAATGGTGATGTCCATGACGGTCACGCTAGAAGCGGCGGGGGCCGGAGTGCTTCTCGGATCCTGACGGACCGGCCCATGGTCCTGGTTTGCTCCCTTCTTTCGACCTAGACCGTGTCCCTGGAGCCTCGTGCGACACTGAGCCGGTGAGCAGCGGTCAGAACCTCGAAGACCTGCGCCGCCTGCGCCGGGCCCGCGACCGGATGGACCGCGACTACGCCGAGCCCCTCGACGTCCCCGCGCTGGCGCGCGAGGCGCTGATGTCGGCGGGCCACTTCCAGCGCAGCTTCCGCGCGGCCTACGGCGAGACCCCGTACAGCTATCTGATGACGCGCCGGATCGAGCGCGCGAAGACGCTGCTGCGGCGCGGCGACCTGTCGGTGACCGAGGTATGCATGGAGGTCGGCTGTACGTCGCTGGGGTCGTTCAGCGCCCGCTTCACGCAGCTGGTGGGGGAGACCCCGAGCGCGTACCGGGAGCGCGACCACGCGGAAGGGGCCGCGATCCCCGCGTGCATCGCGAAGCTCTACACGCGGCCGGTGAAGGGGGACAAGTAAATGGTCTCGGTCCTGCAGAACGTGGCGATCGACTGCGCGGACGCGTACGAACTGGCCGGATTCTGGAGCCAGGTGACGGGCTGCCCGCTGGACCCGGAGGACAAGCCCGGCGACCCGGAGGTCACGGTGCTGCTGCCGGAGGGCCCGCTGCTGCACTTCAACGAGGTGCCGGAGCCGAAAACCATCAAGAACCGTGTGCACCTGTGCCTGCGCCCGGAGGAGCTGCGCGAGGTGGAGGTCGAGCGGCTGCTCGCCCTCGGCGCCACGCTGGCCGTCGACCGGCGAAATCCGGACGGGACGGGCTGGGCGGTGCTGCAGGACCCCGAGGGCAATGAATTCTGCGTGCTGCGCAGCGCCGGGGAACGCGCCGCGCAGCACGCGGACTGAGGCGCTAGATCACCAGCGACAGCAGCAGCACGAAGACGATCGACACCACCGAGATGATGGTCTCCATCAGCGACCACGTCTTGATCGTCTCGCCGACCTTCATGCCGAAGTACTCTTTCACCAGCCAGAATCCGGCGTCGTTGACGTGGCTGAAGAAGAGCGACCCGGCGCCGATGGCCAGCACCAGCAGCGATACGTGGGCCGTGCTCATGTCCGCCGCCAGCGGCGCGACCAGGCCCGCCGCCGAGATGGTGGCGACCGTCGCCGAGCCCGTGGCCAGCCGGATGCCGACCGCGATGAGCCAGGCCAGCAGCAGGGCCGAGATGTTCCAGTCCTTCGAGACATCCATGATCATCTGACCCACGCCGACGTCGATCAGCGTCTGCTTGAAGCCGCCGCCCGCGCCGACGATCAGCAGGATGCCGGCGATGGGGATCAGCGACTTCTCGACGGTGGTCGCGATCCGGTCCTTGCCGAAGCCGGCCGCGCGGCCGAGCGTGAAGAGGCCGACGACGACGGCGGCGAGCAGCGCGATCAGCGGGTTGCCGATGACGTCGAAGGTGCGCTGGACGGTGTCCTCGGGGTCGTCGATGACGATGTCGACGAGGGACTTCGCCAGCATCAGCACGACCGGCAGCAGCACGGTGGCGACCGTGGCGGCGAAGCCGGGGCGCTTCTCCAGGTCCTCGGACGGGCGCTGCGGGACCAGGCCCTCGGGCGGCGTGACGTCCACCCAGCGGGAGGCGTAACGGGCGAAGAGCGGCCCGGCGATGACCACCGTCGGGATGGCGACCAGCACGCCGAGGGCGAGGGTGACGCCGAGGTTCGCCTTCACCGCGTCGATGGCGGCGAGCGGGCCCGGGTGCGGCGGCACCAGGCCGTGCATGACCGACAGGCCGGCCAGCGCGGGGATGCCGATCCGCATCAGCGAGTGCCCGCCGCGCTTGGCGACCAGCAGCACCACCGGGATCAGCAGCACGATGCCGACCTCGAAGAAGAGCGGCAGGCCGATGATGCCCGCGATCAGCGCCATCGCCCAGGGCATGGCGCGGTTGCTCGCCCTGGCGAGGATGGTGTCGACGACCTGGTCGGCGCCGCCGGAGTCGGCGAGCAGCTTGCCGAGGATGGCGCCGAGCGCGATGAGCACGCCGACGCCCGCGGTGGTGGTGCCGAGGCCGGTGGTGAAGCTCGTGATGACCTTGTCGAGCGGCGCCCCGGCTATCGCCCCGAGCGCGAGCGAGCCGACGATCAGGGACAGGAACGCGTGCAGCTTGAACTTGGTGATCAGCAGCACGATGACGGCGATGCCGAGCAGGACGGCGACGGCGAGCTGAGCGTGGCCGGCGGAGGTGATCGGCTCCACTGGAGCCGGGCCCGCCGCCAGCATCTCGGCGCTGAGATGCGGCATGGGGAGTTCCTTGCTTTACGGGATGGGGGGACGGGTGGTCGTCAGGCGGCCTGGGGCCGGCAGAGTGCCGCGGCCGCCTGTTCGGTGAGGGTTTCGGGGGCGGCGTCGACGCTGAGGGCGACGCCGGGCTCGTCGTCCTGGAGCGGCTCCAGGGCGGCGAGCTGGGAGTCCAGCAGCGAGGTCGGCATGAAGTGGTCCTTGCGCCCCGCGAGGCGGGCCGCGATCAGGTCGCGGTCGCCGGTGAGGTGGACGAAGAACAGCCGCGGTTCGGCCGCGCGCAGCCGGTCCCGGTAGGCGCGCTTCAGGGCGGAGCAGCTGACCACCCCGCCGGTGCCCGCGCGCTCGTGGGCCCAGGCGCCGATGGCGTCGAGCCAGGGGGCGCGGTCCGTGTCGTCCAGGGGCTGGCCGGAGGCCATCTTGGCGATGTTGTCCGCGGAGTGGAATTCATCCGCCTCCGCGTACGGGACGCCGAGCCGGCCGGCGAGCAGGCCGCCGACGGTGGACTTGCCCGTACCGGACACGCCCATGACGACCACGACGGGACTGTCGTCCGTGGAGAGCACTGGGAGCACCTCGCTGTCCTCGCTGTCTTCTTCGACTGCGGCGCCACTCAACGCTATATGTATGACGTATTCAAGAGGCTGTGATGTAAACGTCATACATATTGGGTAGCGGGTGCCCACCCGTAGGATGTGTAACGCCATGGAGACCAGCCGTCAGGGCCTGCACGCCCACCTGCTCGCAGCGCTCGGACCTGCGATTACGTCCGGGGAGCACCCACCGGGCTCGGTGCTGCGCACGGACGAGATGGAGGAGCGCTTCGGCGTCTCGCGCACCGTCGTCCGCGAGGTGATCCGGGTGCTGGAGTCCATGCACCTCGTCGAGTCCCGCCGCCGGGTAGGGGTCACGGTGCTGCCGCCCGAGCGCTGGAACGTCTTCGACCCGCAGGTCATCCGCTGGCGCATGGCCGGCTCCGACCGCCCCCGCCAGCTGCGCTCGCTGACCGTGCTGCGCTCCGCCATCGAGCCGGCCGCGGCCGCGCTGGCCGCCCGTAACGCCACCGCCGAGCAGTGCGCCGAGATCACCCGCCGCGCGATGGACATGGTGGCGACGTCCCGCGGGCACCAGCTCAAGGCGTATCTGGTGCACGACATCGCGCTGCACCGGGCGCTGCTGCAGGCGTCGGGGAACGAGATGTTCGCGCGCCTCGGCGACGTGGTCAGCGAGGTGCTGACCGCGCGCACCGAGCATCAGGTGATGTTCGAGGACCCGGACCCGCCGGCCGTCACGCTGCACGTACGGCTCGCGGAGGCGATCCGCGAGCGAGACCCGGAGCGGGCGGAGCGGGTGGCCCGGGAGATCACTGTGGGGGCGATGGGGGAGCTGGACATCCTGGAGCCGGTGCCCGAAGAGCCCGGGCCCTGAAGGCCTTCACGGGGTAGTAGCGGTCGTGCAGCGTCGTGAGCAGGCTGATCATGACCAGGAAGAAGAACGTCGCGCCGGCGTCGAGGCGGTCCTTCCCGCCGCCGAGGAGCAGCTCGGCCACGAGCACGAACGCGATGTTGAACAGCAGCCGCACGCCGAACAGCAGCACCGTCGACCGGAAGCTCACCTCGCGTCGGGCCCAGAACAGCGCCACGCCCGCGTTCACGACGACCACGACTCCGGCGGCGGTGAACAACTGGAGGTTCGACGTGTGCACGCCCGGCACGGTCTGCGCGAAGATCACCGAGATCAGCCCGATCAGCACGACCTTTTCGAGGGTCGCCATCGACCGGACGGCGCTGTGCCGCGCGTGCCAGTCCGCCCCTTGCTCGGGCCGGTCCATGCCCTCCGGCAGCGGATCGGCGGCGAACCGCCACCCGTGGTCGGCCGGACGCAGCCGCGGCTTGATCACGAACCAGAAGACCAGCGCGGCTACGACGACGAGGGCCGCGAGCAGCGGCGCCGCCCATGAGTTATCGGCCATGAAGTCGGTGAAGTCGAGCTGGGCAACGTGGATCCACCACTCCTGCGGCAGCTTCACGAAGATCCAGATCACCGCCGCGGTGGTGAGCCACCAGCGCATCTTGTAGAGCACGGGGGCCCAGCGGGACCGGATGGCCTCGTAGGCGATGAAGAAGTACTCGAAGGTGTTGGGGAAGATCAGCAGCAGCATGCGGACGTGGGAGAGCTCGAAGGCGACCACGCCCACGAGGCGGAAGAAGTAGAGGAACCGGCCGACCGAATACGCCGACAGCTCCTGCCAGTTGCGCAGCGTCGACAGGTAGGCGATGGCCAGGTAGAAGACGTCCATCGCCTTGTCGTAGCCCTGGTAGCCCGGCGGGTCGTAGCCGAACGCCTGGAAGATGCTCTGGTCGGCGGCGTCCAGCACGAGGCACGCGAGCACGGCGGGCAAGGGGTAGCGGGGGATCGCCAGCGGCACCAGAAAGCGGGCGCCCACCACGATCCAGAGCACGATCGTCACGCCGTCCATCGCTGCGGAGACTTCACCTCACACCTCCCCCTGCGGGTGAGACGTTCCGGCTCGCTCGGGTGCCCGACAGTCTGTCAGCGGGGAGGGGTCCCGTATACGGAGCTGCTTGATGGTTTCCGTATACGGAGCCGCCTGAAAGGGACTTGACGTCGCGGAGTTACGGGAACGACTCCACCGCTCACCCACCGCAACATACCCTGGTGCCAGTACGCGACGCGTGCGTGCTTTGCTGGGGGCCAGGTTGCACAGGACCAAGATTCTTCTCGTGGACGACAGGCCGGAGAACCTGCTGGCCCTGCAAGCGATGCTCGAGGACCTCGAGCAGGACCTGGTGACGGCCTCGTCCGGCGACGAGGCCCTCAAGGCGCTGATGGTCGACGAGTTCGCGCTGATACTGCTCGACGTGCAGATGCCGGGCATGGACGGCTTCGAGACGGCGGAGTGCATCAAGGCCCGCGAGCGCACCCGGGACATCCCGATCATCTTCCTCACCGCGATCGACGCCGACCCGAAGCACGCCTTCCGCGGCTATTCGACGGGCGCCGTCGACTTCCTCACCAAGCCGATCGACCCGGTGGTGCTACGGACCAAGGTCGGCGTCTTCGTCGCCCTGCACCTGAAGGCGCTGCGGCTGCGCGACGAGATCAGGGCGACGGAGGCGGCCGGCGCGGATCAGCTGGCGCGGGCGCTGGCCGGGTTGCGCAAGGCCGTGGAGGTGCTGGGGCCGCAGGCCGACGTCAGCCATGTGCTGTTCCCGGAGCGGTCGGACGGGGCGCCGCGGGAGGTCTGAGCGGGTTGTTAACCTCGGCGGTGTGATCACCCCAGAGCTCTCCTTTCGTACCGCCGCCCCCGAGGACGCGCCGGAACTGGTGCGCCTGATCGAGTCCGCCTATCGCGGCGACTCCAGCCGGGCCGGGTGGACCACCGAGGCCGACATTCTCGACGGGCAGCGGACGGATCCCGCGGGGGTGCTTGCGGTGCTGAAGGATCCGGAGAGTCGGATGGTGGTGGGGTCGCTTGATGGTGGGCTCGATGGTGGTCTTGAGGGTGATCTCGTCGCCTGTTGCCAGCTGGAACGGCGGGGTGCGGCCGCGTACTTCGGGATGTTCGCCGTGCGCCCGGGGCTGCAGGGCGGCGGCGTCGGCCGGCGGGTGCTCGCCGAGGCGGAGCGGATCGCGGCGGCGGAGTGGGGGGCGCGCGAGATGCACATGACGGTGATCTCGGTGCGGGACGACCTGATCGCCTGGTATGAGCGGCGCGGGTATCGCCGTACGGGAGAGATGACCCCCTTCCCGTACGGCGATGAGCGCTTCGGGATTCCGCGGCGGGATGATCTGCAGTTCGAGCTGCTGGTCAAGCCGATCGCCGCCGGACCTGCGTGAGCAACTAGCCCTGCTCCACCAGCCCTTGGACCAGCTCCCGCGGGAGGCCGTGGGTGTCGTGGAGGTAGTGGTAGTCGTCGTCCGTCAGGCTCCGGTGGCGATAGCCGGGGCGGGAGAGGACCTGGCGGCCGCGGTCCAGCAGGCTGCGGAAGCGGCGCTCCTCCTGGTGGAGGGTGTTGAGGACGGGGCGCGGGTCGACCTCCTGGTGGAAGTGGGACCGGGTGCCTTCGAGGAGCTCGGGCGGCAGGTCGGTGAGGGTGCGGGTCGGGTCGTCGCGCCAGAGGGTGGTGAGGGTGCGGCGGATCAGGCGGCGCGGTACGTAGCCGCGGCCGGTGTTGGACGGGTGGACGCCGTCGCCGTGGATCACGGTGAGCGAGCGCAGGTGGTCGCAGACGAGCCGGAGGTCCTCGCTGCTGCTCAGGCCCCACAGCCGGGTGAGGTGGCGCAGCCAGGGCTCGAAGAGGTCGGTCTCGTAGACGGAGTCCTTGCCCTGCAGGATCGTGACGAGGCGTTCGAGGCCCATGCCGGTGTCGACGTTCTGCTGGCGGAGCGGGGTGAGGGTGCCGTCGTGGTGGCGGTGGTGGCGCATCATGACGTGATTCCAGACCTCGACCCAGCGGGGGTCGGTGGTGGGGGTG
>NZ_JAAKZV010000004.1 GCF_011044975.1 Streptomyces coryli
AACCGAGGCGCCCCGCCTCTCCCGCGCCCTCGCCACCCTCGCGGCCGCCGCCCCTGGCCGCCCCGACCTCGTCCTCACCGGCGGCGAGACCGCCCGTCGCGTCCTCGACGCACTCGGCATCACCGAACTCCACCCGGCCGGCGAAATCCACCACGGCGCCGTCCGCTCCCACTCCCGGGAGGGCCGCACGGTCGTCACCCGCCCCGGCAGTTACGGGGACGACCACTCCCTGCTCACCATCGCCCGCTCGCTGCGCCCGGCCGGCTACCGGCCGGCACCCGACTGATGACGCCTGCCGCCCGCCCCCTTCACCACCATCAATGGAGCTCTCCCATGCCCCCCAGCGCCTCTGCCGCCACCGAGTCCACCGCCGCCACGGGCCGGCGCGAACTCCCCCTCATCGCCGTCACCATGGGCGACGCCGCCGGCGTGGGCCCGGAGGTCATCGTCCCCGCCGTCCTGGACGACGCGACCCTCGGCCGGTGCCGCCCCGTCGTCATCGGCGACGCCGGCCGGCTGCGCGAGGCCGCCCGCATCCTCGGCCTCGATGCCGGCTGCGACATCGTCACCGTCGACGCTCCGGAGGAGGCCGTGTTCGCGCCCGGCCGTATCAACGTCATCGATCTCGGGCTGCTGCCCGCCGGACTGCCCTGGGGCGAACTCTCCGCCACCGCGGGCGACGCGGCGTACCAGTACATCCGCAAGGCCGCCGAACTCGCCGTCGCCGAACGGGTCCAGGGCATCTGCACCGCGCCCCTGAACAAGGAAGCCCTGCACTCCGCCGGGCACGTATACCCGGGCCACACCGAACTCCTCGCCCACCTCACCGGCACCGAGGAGGTGTCGATGATGCTCTCGACCGAGAAGGTCAAGGTCATCCACGTCACCACGCACATCGGCCTGATCGACGCCATCAACCGGATCGAGCCCGGCCTGGTCGAGCGCACCGTCCGCCGCGGCCACGACGCGATGGTCAGGGCCGGCGTCGCGAACCCGGCCATCGGGGTCTGCGGCATCAACCCGCACGCCGGCGAGAACGGCCTGTTCGGCTACGGCGAGGAGGCCGAGAAGATCGACCCCGCCCTGGCGAAGCTGCGCGCCGAGGGCATCGACGCGCGCGGCCCGCTGCCCGCCGACACCGCCTTCTTCCTCGCCTCCCGCGGCGACTACGACCTCATCGTCGCCATGTACCACGACCAGGGCCACGGCCCGGTGAAGGTGCTCGGCATCGAGGCGGGCGTCAACCTCACCGTCGGCCTCCCCGTCATCCGCACCTCCGTCGACCACGGCACCGCCTTCGACATCGCCGGCACCGGCCGCGCCGAGCCCGGCAGCATGGTGGAGGCGCTGCGTCAGGCGGCCGAGATGGCGACGGTCACCGTAGGCTGACCGGGCGCCCCTCCCGCTTCCTCTCCCACGCAAGGAGTCACCGGCCGACTATGCAGTCCACGCCCGCCATCGGCTCGCGCGAACGCCGCGAACGCATCGAGCACCTGGCCACCACCACCGGCCTGGCCAGCGTCGACGAGCTGTCCGAACTCTTCCGCGTCACCCCCTCCACCATCCGCCGCGACCTGGCCCGGCTCACCGCGGAGGGCCGCCTGGCCCGCACCTACGGCGGCGCCATGCCGCTCACCGCGCACCCCGAGGCCTCCCTGCGCCAGCGCATCGGCGAGGCGTACGAGGCGAAGCAGGCCATCGCGCGGGCGGCCGCCGCGCTCGTATCGCCCGGCGAGCACCTGCTGCTGGACGCCGGCTCCACGGTCGGCGCCCTGGCCCACGAGCTGCGCACCGCGCGCGATCTGACCGTGGCGACCACCGGCCTGACCGCGCTCAACGAACTCACCGACGCGGAGGGCGTGCGCCTGCGCTGTGTCGGCGGCGACCTGCGCCCGCTGAGCCAGGGCTTCGTCGGCCCGATGGCGGAAGCCGCCCTGGAACGCCTCACCTTCGACCGTGTGTTCCTCGGCACCGACGGCATCGCCCCTGGCCTCGGCATCTGCGAGGCCGACCTCGCCCAGACCCGCCTCAAGGAACTGATGGCCCGCCGCGCCGACCAGGTCTACGTCCTCGCGCACGCCACCAAACTGGGCCGTCGCCCCTTCCACGCCTGGGCCCAGCTCCCGGCCGGCTGGACGCTGATCACGGATACGGAGGCGGAGGAACGGGACGACGCCGCCGACACCGTGAAGCAGCTGCGGGCCGGGGGAGTGGAGGTCGTGGTCGCTCCGGCTGCCCCGCAGTCGGCCCCCTGAGGGGGCCCTTCGCGGGCCAGGTGTTTGCCCTCTCCCAAGACAAAGTTGCGTCGACTCCGGTCATAGCCATTGGCGCTCGGATAAAAGCGGTCTAATCTCCACCTCGCTGGCGTCGCTTTCACCCAGGGAGTACCGAGATGACCTCAAGCACCTCCCGCCGCAGATTCCTCGCCACCGCGGCCGCCGCTACTGCCGCCGCCGCGGGTACGGGCGTACTCGCCTCTCCCGCTGCAGCCGCGCACGGCCGCCGCCTCATTCCGCGCGGGCGCATCGGACTGCAGCTCTACAGCGTCCGCGACAAGGTCCAGCAGCTGGGATTCGCCGCCGTGCTCGCCGAGCTGTCCCGGATCGGCTACCACCTGATCGAGTTCGCCGGCTACTCCTCGCCCGCCGAGCCCGGCCTGACCATTCCCCAGCTCCGCCAACTGCTCGACGACAACGGCCTGAAGGCGGCGGGCAGCCACCTGGGCCTCGACACGCTGCTCAACAAGGGCACCAGGGAGCAGCAGTTCGAGATCGCCGCGCAGCTCGGCACGAGCTACGTCGGCACCGCGAGCAACTTCCCCGGCAACACGCTCGCCGAGATCCAGGCGGGCGCGGACCGGTTCAACGAGGCGGGGGAGGTGGCGCGGCAGTACGGCCTGAAGATCTATCAGCACAACCACACAGCCGAGTTCGCCCCGGTCGCCGACCGCCCGGACGTGCGCCGCTACGACGCGTTCCTGGAGCACACCGACCCGCGCTACGTCTTCCTGCAGCTGGACATCCTGTGGTCGCACGGCGGCTCGCTGCGCTACCGCGACCAGCTCGGGGAGTTCAACCCCGTCGACTACGTCAACGCCGCCCCCAGGCGCTTCCTGTCCTTCCACGTCAAGGACGGCGTCCGGGATCCCGCGCTGACCAACCAGTACCGGGACGTGGTGTTCGGCGCCGGCGAGATCGACTTCCGCCGCTTCTTCCGCGCGCTGCGGGAGCCGGCCTACCCCCTCTATCTCTGGGAGCAGGACCGGGCGCCGCAGGAGCCGCAGGGCTCCCTGTGGGCGGCGGAGACGAGCTACGACCGGATGGTGGCGCTCAGCTGCTGAAACGTGCGGGCCGCGCCCTTGGCCCGTTCGGCCCGTAGCCGCTCGTGGCGCTGCGGCGGGATGCTGCCTTCCTGTCGTCGCCCCTCGCCCCTCGTCCAGGAGCGGAGCAGCCCATGAGCAGCAGGCGCAGAACAGTCCTCATCACCGGTGCCTCCCGCGGCCTCGGCCGGGCCACCGCCGTGCGGCTGGCCGCCGCCGGCTGGGAGGTGCTGGCGGGCGTACGGGACCCGGACGCCGGCAAGGCGCTCGCCGCCGAATCACCGCAGATCACCCCGGTCGAACTCGATGTGACCGACGCAGCGCAGCTGGCCGGGCTGCCCGACCGGCTGCCGCCCCGGCTGGACGCCCTGGTGAACAACGCGGGCATCGGCATGGCGGGCCCGGTCGAGGCCGTGCCCCTGGAGGACGTACGCCGGCAGTTCGAGGTCAATGTGATCGGGCAGCTCGCCGTCACCCAGGCCGCGCTGCCCCACCTGCGCGCCGCCCGGGGACACATCGTCTTCGTCTCCTCGATCAACGGCCGGGTGGCGATCCCGATGTCGGGCCCGTACAACGCCTCCAAAGCCGCCCTCGAATCGCTGGCCGACAACCTGCGCGTCGAGCTGCGCCCCTGGGGCATCGAGGTCGTCCTCATCGAGCCGGGCATCCACGACACCGACCCCTGGCGGCAGATGCTCGACCTCCTCGACGAGACCGCGGCGGCCCTGAGCCCCGAGCATCGTGACCTCTACGCCGGGCACATCGCGGCGCAGCGCACCATGTGCGCCAAACTCCAGCAGCGCACGGCACCACCGCGCAATGTGGCGGCGGCCGTTGAGCGCGTCCTGAACACCGCACGCCCCCGCGCCCGCCGCCTCGTAGGCAACGACGCCCGCATCCTGAACGCGATGCGAGCCGCCCTGCCCACCCGCGTACTCGACGCCGTCTGGGCCCGCAACATGGGCCTCCGCAAGCCGGGCCGGGCTTCGTCCTGACCATGCCCGCCCGAGCAAATCGGGTTGCCCGGCCCGCCGGTGTCCTGCAACGCTTCCGGGCGTGATCGCCGCTGAGACATCGCAGTGCCTGCTCGTTACGGGCATGCCGGGCGCCGGGAAATCGACGGTGACCCGGCTGGTGGCCGAGCGCCTGCCGCGCTCCGCGAAGCTCGACGGCGATGACCTCAACAAGATGATCGTCAACGGATTCGTCTGGGCCCTGGGGGAGCCGGCGGACGAAGCCGCCCGGCAGGTGCGGCTGCTGCACCGCAATCTGTGCGCGCTGGCGGCCAACTTCGCCGACGCCGGCTTCACACCCCTGATCGACGCGATGATCGCCGACCGCACGAAGCTGGACTTCTTCCTCGAACTCCTCGCTCCCCGCCGGGTCCTGTTCATCGTCCTCGCGCCGGGCATCGAGTCATGCCGCTACCGCAACACGATCCGGGACCCACGCGACCGATTCGACTTCGACGGCTATGAAGCCCTCGACGCCACGATGAAGCGTGAGTTCGGCGACGTCGGCTGGTGGTTCGACACCGCGGACCTCACCCCCGACGAGACCGCCGATCGGATCGTGCGGCAGGCGCACCGCCGGGCCCTCGCGAACTGAACCCATCGCCGCGCCCGAGCACCGTGTCCAGGACGGCGTCCAGGTGCGGGCCCTCGGCGGCGCCCGACGGGATCGCCTCCGGTACGGCGCGGGCGAGTTGGATGTGGCCGAGGTAGCTCGTGTAGGCGAGGAAGCCGCGGTGGCGAGCCTCCTCCGGTGGGAAGCCGAGTTGTTCGAAGAGGCCGGCCACGTACGCCACCCGTCGCTCCGTGACCCGTCGGAGCACCGCCGCGACCTGCGGGTGGTCCGCGGTCGCGAGGAGGGACAGTTCGAGGGGATCTTCGGCCGCCTCGGCCTTGGCGACGGCGAAGAGGGTGCGCAGGCGTCGCTCCGGGTCCGGCTCGGCCTCGATCCGGTCGATCACTGCCTCGGTGCCGGTCTCTTCCCAGCGGGCGAGCGCGGCGTCGATGAGGGCGGCGCGGTTGGCGAAGTGCCAGTAGAAGCTGCCCTTCGTGGTGCCGAGCCGGGCGGCCAGCGGCTCGACGGCGACCGCGGCGAGGCCGCCTTCTCCCATGGCGGTGAGGGCGGCGTCCGCCCAGTCCTGGGCGGTGAGCCGCTGCTTCTGCTGCCGTTGCGCCATGACCGTACGGTACCGTACGGTCGAACCATACGGTGGCGTATGGAGGTGCCCTCATGAAAGCGGTACGCAATATCCACGAGCGTGACATCGAAGCCCCGGCCGAGGCGGTCGGCGCGCTCCTCGATCGCCTGGCGACGGATGACGACCCGCTCTTCCCCACCCCCGGCTGGCCGCCGATGCGCTTCGACCGCCCACTGGGTCCGGGCGCGGACGGCGGCCACGGCCCGATCACCTACCGGGTGGTGTCGTACGAACCCGGCCGCCGGATCCGCTTCGACTTCACCGACGCGGCGGGCGGCTTCCACGAGCTGACGATCGCGCCGCTGGGCGAGGCCGCGGACCCCGGCGCCGGCCGCTGCCGGGTCCGGCACGAGCTGGTGATGGCCTCGCCGTCCCTCACCGACCGCCTCGGCTGGGCGCTGGTGATCCGCTGGGCCCACGACGTCGTGATCGAGGAACTCCTCGACAACGCCGAGCGGGCGGCGACCGGGCGCGTGTGCGCGCCGTACCGCCGGTCGCCCTGGGCCCGGCTGGTGCACCGGATGCTGTTCCCGCGCCCGGAGGCTACGGAGCTGCCCGCCTCCGCCGTACTGGCCCGACAGGCCTTCCCCGAGCCGGACTTCGCGGACGCCTGGCGGCTGGAGCTGCGCCCGGGGATGCCGCGGCACCCACGGGCCTGGCGGAAGGTGCTGCCATTCCCGGTGCTGGCGCAGGAGGGCGGCGAGCTCCTCCTCGGCGAGGACAGCAGGCACGGTGACTTCCGGGCGTCCTTGCTGGTGGAGGGCGATTACGTGACCCTCTCCACGGTCGCCCGCACACGCACCGCGCTGGGCCGGGCCTACTTCGGGGTGGTGCGGCACATACACCCGTACGCGGCCCGCTGGGTGCTGCGCCGGATGGCGCGGCGACTGGCGCTGACGGCACCGTCGGCGGGGGAGCGCCACGGCACCACTCCGGCGACCAACAGCAAGGTGCCCGGACCTACTTCCGTGTGACGTGCCGGCCGGCGCCTCCTCCTGGGTGAGTATCGTGTCGGCGCCGGCCGGCGTGATGTCCTCGTAGGACGCAGGCGTGCGGCAGGTCAGTCGTCGATGGCCTGATAGAGGGTCGTCCAGAAGTCGTGCATGAGGTGCACCGAGTTCGGGACGGATACGCCGACCTGGGTGAGCAGGATGCCGGTGATCCCGTTGACCGGGTCGGCGTAGGTGGAGGTGCCGGCGCCGCCGTCCCAGCCGAACTGGCCGATGGGCGCGTAGTCGCCGCGGTACGTGCGGACCGCCATCCCGAAGCCCCAGCCGCCGTGCTGGCCCTGGCCGAAGGAGATGTGGACGGCGTTGAGCGCCAGCTCCTGGCGGGCGGCCTGCTGCTCGGGCGTGAGGCGGTTGGTGGTCATCAGCTCGACGGCGGCGCGGGACAGGATCCGCTCGCTGCCGTGCGTGCCGCCGTTCAGCAGCATGCGGAAGTAGGCGTGGTAGTCGTCGGCGGTGGAGTTCAGGCCACCGCCGCCGCCCTGGAACGCCGGCGGCGAGCTGTGGCGCCCGCCTTCGGCCGGGTCCCACACCTGGAACTCACCGGTCTGCGGGTCGGGTGCGTACAGCGGCGGCAGCCGGTGCAGCTGGTCGGCGGGCACGTGGAAGCCGGTGTCCTTCATGCCCAGCGGCTCGAAGATGCGCTCGCGCAGGAACGCCTCGAACGACTGCCCGGTGACCCGGGCGACGAGCACGCCGAGCAGATCGCTGGCGATCTGGTACTGCCAGCGCTCACCCGGCTGGTGCATCAGCGGCAGCTCGCCCAGGCGGCGCATCCACTCGTCCGGCTCGGGCATGGGCTCCGGCAGATTGGGAGTGATCCCCTTCTCGAAGACCGCGCCCATGATCGGAGTGCCCAGCACCGTCATATCCATGCCGAGCCCGAAGGTGGAGGTCAGCACGTCCCGCACGGTGATCGGCCGGCGCGCCGGTACGGTGTCGTCCAGCGGGCCGTCGAGCTGCTTGAGCACCTGCCGGTCGGCGAGTTCGGGCAGCCACTCCTGCACCGGGTCGTCGAGGCGTATCCGGCATTCGTCGAGCAGGACCATCGCCGCCGCCACCGAGACCGGCTTGGATGTCGAGGCCATCCGGAAGACGGTGTCCCGGCGCATCGGCTCGCCGCCGTCATGGCGCATCGTCCCGAGCGTCTCGATGTGTGTCTCATCGCCCCGGCTGAACAGCGCGACGAGTCCAGGGATTTTCTTGGATTCGACATGACCTGCCAGCACGTGGCGAAGTCTTCGCAGTCCCGGCTCCGAGAAGCCGCCGTTGCTCTGTCCCATCAGGAAACTCCCTGCACTTGTGTCCACCGCGGGTGGCGGATGATCACGACATCATGATCGGCGGCTGGAGCGGAAGGAAGAGCTCCGGGCGAACTGCTGTCTTACGCCGCCGGGCCGTCGCGAAGCACGCCCCGCACCGTGTCGAGCCGCACCCCCGGGTCGATATCCGTCAGCCACCACGTCGCGCCGGCCCGCGCATACGGCTCCGGGTCGACTCCGACCGGCAGGCTGATGGCGATGTCGTACGAGTCCATGTCGCCGTGGCGTAGTTCGGTGAGGGTGGCGACGACCTCGGCGAGCTGGTCGGGGTGCTCCAGGTTGGCCGGGAAGAAGCCGTCGAGCCGGGCGGCCCGCCGGATCGGCCTGGGGTTTCCCGGGAAGCCGGCGGCCCATACCGGCACGCCGGGCCGCTGCACCGGCCGGGGCAGGAACGTCATGCCGTCGACGGTGTAGTGCTCGCCGCGATGGTGCACCGGCTCGCCGGACCACGCGGCGGCCAGGATCGCCAGCGACTCGTCGAGCATCTGCCCGCGCAGCCGGTCGTCGAGCTGCTCGCCGGTCCTGGACAGCTCGCCGGCGAAGCGGTCGCTGCCGAGGCCGACGCCCAGGGTGAGGCGGCCGCCGCTGAGCTGGTCCAGCGTCGCGGTCTCCCGCGCCACCTTGGCCGGCCGCCGGCGGGGGAGCACCGTCACCATGGGGCCGAAGCGCAGCCGTTCGGTCGCGGTGGCGATCGCCGCCAGCGCGATCCACGAGTCGGCGACCTGCCGGACCGGCTCCCGCCAGCACAGTTGATCCCAGACGAAGAAGCCGTCCCACCCGGCTTCCTCCGCCTCGGCGGCGAGCCGCGCCGCCACCCGCGGGTCGGCGAGCTCGTCGAAGAGCGGCAGCCAGAGCGCCGACCGGAGCCGCGGCTTAACGTCAGCCGGTACGTGTCGCATGATGATGTCCTCTCATTCGGGGGAGGGGGTCAGGTGCGGGACGGCTGAAGTGCTTACGCCGCGGTGCGGCTGCGGAGCGCCGGGCCGAGCGCCAACTGGCCGGCGAACAGGGCGATCGCGGTGATCGCACACACCGCCCCCAGGGCTCCCCGGCCGGCCTGGTTGAGCAGGACGGTGCCGGCCAGCGGACCGAACACGCCCCCGACGCTCCAGGTGGCGGAGGCGATTCCCATGTAGCTGCCGCGCAGATCCGCCGGTGCCAGGTCGGCGAAGGCGCCGCCGAACATGACGGCGATGCCGATCTGACCGAGGGACCAGAGCAGGACCGCGGCCGCGTAGCCGGTGGTGCTGTGCGCGGTGGCGCTCGACGCGACGCCGGCGCCGACCAGGAGTATGGAGACGGCCGGCACCGCGCTGGGGTCGCGACCCGCGAGCAGCCGTACCGCCAGTGGTTGGCCGACGACGATGGCGATGCCGTTCAGCGCGAGCATCGCGCCGTACGTCGCGGGGCCGTGGCCGTCCGCCGTCATGATCAGCGGCAGCGTGGCGAACGTCTGCAGGAACAGCGTGAAGTACGCGACGTAGAGCAAGGTCATGGCGAGCATCAGCCGGTCGCGCAGGAGTACGGGCAGCAGGGCGCGCCGGGGCTGCTCCGGTGCCGGCGGGCGGGTCTCGGGCACTCGGCGCCAGACGATCAGTGCCGCGACCACCGAGGCCGTGGCATTGATCCAGAACAAGAGGCCGTAGCCGTGCCGGGCGAGGACCCCGGCGGTGACCGTGGCGATGGAGAAGCCGAGGTTGGCCGCCCAGAAGAGCAGACCGAAGGCCCGGATCCGCTGCCGTGCCGGAAGGTCGGCCACCGCCGCCGCCCCGGCCGGGCGGAACAGGTCCGCCGTCAGCCCGAGTCCGACGGCCGCCGCCCAGATCGCCGGCACCGTGTCGGCCGAGCCGAGGGCGGCAAGCGCGACCGCGGTCCCCAGGAAGCCCGCCAGCATGGTGTTGCGCCGGCCGATCCGGTCGCCCAGCCAGCCGCCGAGCAGCTGGGATCCGATGCCGCCGACGCCGACCGCCGCCACCACCGCACCGGCGGTCGTCGCCGTCAGGCCCTGCTCCTGCGTCAGATAGAGGACCAGGAACGACTGGACGACGCCGCCGGCGCGGCTCACGAAGTGGGTCGCGGCCAGCGCCCAGACGAGGTGGGGCAGGTCCAGCCGCGGGCGGGAGGGTGCCGCTGCTTTCCGGGTGGGTGTGGCGTAGGTCGTCATGTCGATGACCGTAGGAGCGTCGCTGCATCGTGAAAAGCGATGGTTTCCGATCGAGTTGATCGGCAATCGCTATGCTAGGAGGTTATGGCTGACATCGAGCTGCGGCACCTGAGGACCATGTCCGCTATTGCCGAGGAGGGGACGTTCGGGCGGGCGGCGGACCGGCTCGGCTACACCCAGTCGTCGGTGAGTCAGCAGATCGCCGCGCTGGAGAAGGCCGTTGGCGGCGCCGTCTTCGACCGGCCGGGAGGTCCCAAGCGGGTACGGATCACCCCGCTCGGCGAGGTGGTCCTGGCGCACGGGCGCGAGTTGCTCACGAAGGCGGACGTACTGACGGATGCCGTCGATCGCTTCCGGGCCGGCAACGGCCGGATCGACATCGGCACCTTCCAGAGCGCCACCAACCTGATCCTGCCGGCCGTCGTGCGCCGGCTGCTCGATGAGCAACCGGGCTGCGACATCCGGCTGTTGGACGTAGGGCCTGCGGATCCGCGGATCGGCAATCTCGACCTGTTGTTCCACTACGGGCGGATCGAAGGCGACGTGGAGCATGCCGAGCTGCTCGACGAGCCGTACCTGCTGGTGGCGGGCGCTCGGGCATTTCCGGAAGGGCCGGTGCAGGTGCAGCAGCTCGACGGCGCTCCGATGGTCGCCTGGCCTCCCAACGAGCACCAGATATGGCTGGAGCGGACGCTCGCGGCGGCCGGCGCGCGGCCGCGGATCGTGTTCCGGACCGGCGGTCACGAAGCCATCGTGTCGATGGTGCGGGCGGGCATCGGCTCGGCGGTGCTGCCGTGGACCGCCCTCCACGGCACCGATGCCTGGACCGACGACCGGCTCAGCGTTCACCAGCTGCGGCCCTCGCCCGCGAGTCCCTGGCACCTGTACTGGCCGACCGGGCGCACTCAATCGCCGCTCGTCACCCGGGCCATCGACATCGCCGTCGAAGCCGCCGGTGAGCTGTCCGGTCAGATGTGATCAGCTCGGGTGGGCCCGGGCGGCCAACTCCCTGAGGTGGTGGTCGAGTACCGCGAGGAGCGTCGTAGGCGTGGCCCGTGCGGGGCGGGTGACGCCGTGGACGAGAAGGCCGTCGATCAGGGCGTAGAGGCGGTCCGTCTCCAGGTCGGCGTCGAGGGCGGCGCCGGGCCCGGTCAGCCGGCCGATCTGGTTCAGGCAGGCGGCGCGGAGCAGGTCGTAGGCCTCGTCCCGGAGGGCGCGCAGCGGGGGGTCGACGAGGGCGCGGGCGGTGAACGCGAGCCAGACCTCGGATTCGATGCGCCGGCGCTTGTCCAGGGGGAGGAATTCGCTGAGCACCTGGAGTACGTCGTCGTGCGGGTCGCCGGCGGCGGGCAGCGCCTCGATGCGCTGGGTGATGCGGTCCATGACCAGGCGCATCGCGAACTCCAGCAGCGCGGAGTGGCTGGGGAAGAAGTGCCGCAATGAGCCCGCGGACAGGCCGGCTTCCGCGGCGACGTTGCGGATGGAGGCGTGGTCGAGGCCGTCCCGCGTGATCACCCGCCAGACGGCTTCGGCGAGTTCGGCGCGGCGCTGCTCGGGGTCCACGATTTTCGGCACGCTCTTTTCTAACACGCTCGTGCTAGATTAGGTTTCTAGCACAGGTGGGCTAAAAAAGAGGGGGGCGGCATGCGAGTCGTTGGACGTTGGGTGACGGTGGTCGTCGCCGTGTTATTACTCATAGCCGGTGGCGTCGCCACCTGGGCCGCGGCCGAACAGGCGGGTGGCGGCGGCTGGTTCAGCACGCCGCGGGAGGAGTTCCGTACGTCCGCGCGGGCGCTGGTCACCGACGAGCTCGAGGTCTCCACCGGCCGTCCGGGCGATCCGTCCAATGACATCGGGGAGTTGGGGGCGGTCCGGGTGCGCGTGGACCGCGTCCGCGGGGAGCAGCCGCTGTTCGTGGGGATCGCCCGCCGCGGCGACGTGGACCGCTACCTGCGAGACGTCGCCCATGAACGGCTGGCCCGAGTGCACAACGACCCGTTCCGGGCCGACTTCACCCGCGCCGCCGGTAACCGGACGCCCGCGCGCCCCGGCGACCAGCACTTCTGGGTCGCCACCGGCTCCGACACCCGCGACCTGGTCTGGGACAAATCCCACGGCACCTGGACCCTGGTGGTCATGAACGCCGACGCCTCCCCGGACATCGCGATACGCGCCGACATCGGCCTCCGCTTCGGCTCCCTGCCCTGGATAGCGGCCGGCCTGCTCACGGCCGCGGCGCTGCTGGGCGGCCTGTGGTTCGTCGGCCGGCGGAGGCGACGCGCTGCGCCGGAGTGATCGAATGCAACCGGTCACGCCGCCCCCGGCGGCCGATCGCGGCGTGGCGGGAGGATCGAGCGGGGTACGGGCCCCTTGTTGCGGGTGCCCTGCTCGTGTTCCTCCCAGGCGTGGGCCAGGATGCCGATGCTGCGGCTGAGGACGAACAGGCCGCGGGCGAGCGGGGCCGGGAAGCCCAGTTCGGCGTAGATGATCGCGGTGGCGCCGTCGATGTTCATGGGGATGGGGCGGGGCCTGCCGCGGCTCAAGTGGTCCTCGATCGCCTTGCCCGCGCGCAGGTGGTGGCCCGGCACCACCCCGGCCCGTACCGCGGCTTCCGTACGGGAGACGAGCGGGTCGCGGCGGGGGTCGCGGGGGTGGAAGCGGTGGCCGAAGCCGGGGACGTAGCGGGGGCCGGCGGCGACGGCTTCGGCCGCGGCCTCCGCTGTGGTGCGGCCGGCCGACTCGAGGCGCAGCACCTCGTCGAGGAGCGTGACGCACTGTTCTCCGGCGCCGCCGTGGGCGTCGCCCAGGACGTTGATGCCGCTGGCCATCGCGCTGTTGAGGCCGATGCCGCAGGTGATGGCCATGCGGGCGATGGCGATCGACGGCGCCTGCGGGCCGTGGTCGACGCCGGCGACGAGCGCCGCCTGCAGCAGGTCCGCCCGCGGGGCGTCGGGCAGCTCGCCGCGGAGCAGCAGCCAGATCGCGGACGGCAGGTCGACGGTGCCGATCAGGTCCTGGACCGGGCGGCCGCGGAGTTCGATGACGCCCGGCTCCATGTGGGACACATCGGTGGCCCACCACCGCGCGACGTCCCCGGTGGGGTCGATGCCGGCGGTCATGTCGCGGACTTCCACACCGGCTCGTGCGTGTGCTGCCCCAGCCGCGGTGGCGGTGCTTCGGGCCGCAGCGGCTGCCCGTCGTGCAGGACGCCGCTGCCGGACACCCGCAGGCGGCGGTCGCTGCCGTCGGGGAAGGGCAGGTCCGTACAGAAACCGCGGTGCGCCAGCTGCTCCAGCTCCAGCGCCTCGGAGACGGTGACGATACGGGCCGCGGGCACCCCGGCCGGGGTGAGCAGCTGCTCCCACTCCCGTACGGTCCGTTGCCCCAATGCGGCGTTGAGCTGCTTGTTGAGCTCCTCCCGGTGGGCCTTGCGGGCCTCCCGGCCCGCGAACCGGGGGTCGGTGAGCAGCTCCGGCCGGCCGACCAGCCGGCAGAGCGTCTCGAACTGCTGCTGCCGGTTCGCGGCGATGTTCAGCGGACCGTCGGCGGCGCGGAACGTCCCCGACGGCGCGGCGGTGGCGTTCTGGTCTCCCATCGGCGCCGTCTCGACGCCGCTGACCATGTAGTTCGACACCGTCCACCCCATGGCCGAGATGGCGGCCTCCAGCATCGACACATCCAGGAAGACGCCCTGCCCGCTCTCCTCCCGCCCGGCCAGCGCGGCGCAGATGTGCAGCGCGGCGGTCAGGCCGCCGATCGTGTCGCAGACCGGGAAGCCCACCCGCACGGGCGCCGTGTCGGGGGTGCCGGTGACCGCCATCATGCCCGAGAGCCCCTGGATGATCTGGTCGTACGCGGGCGCCTGGCTCATCGGGCCGTCCTGGCCGAAGCCGGAGATCGCGCAGTACACGAGCCGGGGGTTGAGCGCCCGTAACCGGTCCCAGCCGAAGCCGAGCCGGTCGAGTACGCCGGCCCGGAAGTTCTCCAGCAGCACGTCGGCCTCGCCGGCCAGCTCCTCGAACCGGGCCTTCCCCTCCTCGGTCTTGAGGTCCAGCTCGATCGACTTCTTCCCCGCGTTCTGCGCCAGGAAGGACGCCCCCAGCCGGGCCCGGTTCAGGTCCGCCTCGGGGCCGAGGCGCCTGGCCAGATCGCCCTGCCCCGGCAGCTCGGCCTTCACCACATCGGCGCCGAGCAGCGCGAGCTGATAGCTGCAGTACGGCCCCGCCAGCACGTTCGTCAGATCGAGTACCTTCACGCCGGTAAGCGGTGGCATGGCTGCTCCTCAGTGATCCGCCTGGGACCGGACCGGACAGGACAGGACGGGACAGGACGCGCGGCTCGCTACCCCCCGCTCAGTGGATGGTCGAACCCCCGCTCGGAGATCTGGCCGCCGACCTCGCGCAGATCCTCCGCGAACTCCCGCACCCGGTCAGGTCCGAAGCGCACGCTCGGTCCCGACAGCGACAGCGCCGCCACCACGGCCCCCGAGCGGCCGGTGACCGGGACCGCCACCGCGGACAGCCCCTCCTCGCGCTCGCCATGGCTCTGCGCCCAGCCGGCGTGCCCCGCCTCCTCGATCCACTCGCGCAGCCGCTTCACATGCCCGTCGCCGTACGGGGACGTGCGCGCCACCCGCGCCAGCAGCGCGTCCGCGGCGTCCTTGAGCAGCACCTTGGACGACGCCCCCGACCACAACGGCAGTTCGTCGCCGACGTGCACGACGTGCCGCAGCGGCTGCGGGCTCTCCTGCTGTGCCACGCAGACCCGGTAGACGTCGCGGCGCATGTACAGATTGACCGTCTCGCGCCGCCGCGCGCCCAGGTCCCGCATCAAGCGACGGGTCTCCGGCGGGAGTTCCCAGCTGCTGCGGGCCAGATGCGTCCAGCGCCACAGCCCGGGCCCGGCGAGATAGCCCTGCCCGGTGCCCCACAGCAACCCGCACTGCTCCAGCGTCTGCACCAGCCTGATGACGGTGGTCTTGGCCAGCCCGGTGGCCTCGGTGATATCCCGTACGGACACCACCGGCCGCTCCTCGGTCAGCAGGGCCAGGATGTCGAGCGCGCGCTGGACGCTGCGCACTCCGGCGGTGTCGCTGCTCTCCGTACTCACAGCGCCGCACGATACACAGAGGTCCGCAGAGCAGTCTATATGGACCGAACAGCGGTACCGGTACGTGGATTTGGAAAGTTGCCTCCCACCCTCTTCCCGGCGATGAACTGTGGTCCTATAACTAACTCACTCGTTCGTACATAGTAGTTGACGCGGTTCTCATCCGCAGAGCAGTCCGCACGTGCCGTTCTACGGCCCAGGAGGGTTTGATGCTGGAAGAGATCGTGCGGATGGACCCGGGCACCGGCCCGGTCCACGTGCCCGCGTTCATCACCGGCTCATGGCAGGGCGGCGGACCCGCGGCCGACCGTATTGGGCCGTACGTCCGGCAGCCGGTCTCCCGCGCCCCGCAGGCCCAGCCGGAGGACATCCGCGCGGCCCTGGCGTCCGCCCGCACCCACGCCGGGCGCATCGTGCGGCTGTCGCCGGCCACCCGCGCCGGCGTCCTGGAGCGCGCCGCCACGGCGGCCACCGCGTTACGCGACGACCTCGCCCGGCTGCTCGCGCTGGAGTTGGGCAAGCCCGTGAAGGACGGCCGCGGCGAGATCAACCGGGTCGCCGACACCTTCGCCGTCTGCGCCGCCGAGGCCCGTCGCATCGGCGGCGAGAACCTCCCCGTTGCCGGCTGGGCCCGTGGGGCCGGCAATACGGCGCTCACCTTCCGCGCCCCGCTCGGTGTGGCCCTGGCCATCACCCCCTTCAACGCCCCCGCCAACCTCCTCGCGCACAAGCTCGGCGCGTCGTTCGCGGCCGGCAACACCACCCTCGTCAAGTCGCCCCCGCAGGCCCCGGCCACCACGGCCGCCGTCGTCGCGCTGCTGCTCGACGCCGGAATGCCCGGCGAGGCCGTCCAGCTGCTGCACGGCGGCGGCGACACCGGCGCCGCCCTGTGCGCGGCCGACGAGGTCGCCGTCATCAGCTTCACCGGCAGCCCGCGGACGGGCGCCGCGGTCGCCCGGGCCGCCGGCGCCAAGCGCCTGGTCCTCGAACTCGGCGGAAACGCGGCCACGATCGTGTGCCAGGACGCCGACCTCCCCCACGCGGCCTCGGTCTGCGCCCGTACCGGCTACAGCAATTCGGGCCAGAGCTGCATCTCGGTCCAGCGGGTGTACGTGCACCACTCCCGCTACGACGAGTTCCTCACCCTGTTCGAGGACCAGGTCCGCGCCCTGCGCACCGGCGATCCGCTCGACCCGGCGACCGACATCGGCGCGATGGTCGACGAGGACGCCGCGCAGCGGGTCGTCGACTGGGCCGCCAAGGCGGGCGCGGACGGCGCGCGGGTGCCGCTCGGCGGCACCCGGGACGGGGCCACGGCCGCGCCCACGATCGTCGCCGGGCCGCCGCCGGACGCCCTCGTCGTCACGCACGAGGTCTTCGGCGCGCTGGTCGCCGTGCTGCCGTACCGCGACTTCGACGAGGTGATCGACACCCTTAACTCCGGGCGCTACGGCCTCCAGGCCGGCCTGTTCACCCAGGACCTCACCCGCGTCATCACCGCCTGGCGCGAGCTGCAGGTCGGCGGCGTCATCGTGAACGGGTCGTCCAACTACCGCCTGGACCATGTCCCGTTCGGCGGAGTGAAGGACTCCGGCTTCGGGCGGGAGACGCCCCGCTCGATGATCGAGGACTTCACCCAGGTCAAGACCCTCTTACTGCGCGGCGCCTCGATCTGGGGCGAGGACTGATGCGCGCCGTGACGCTCGTCGCCCCCGGCCTGGTCCTGGTCGACGACCACTGGCCGGAGCCGCGCACCGGCCCGTCCGAGGTGCTCGTCGAGATCCGCGGCGTCGGCCTGTGCGGCTCCGACGCGGCCGTGGTCGCCGGGCACCGGGCCGTACCGCGGCTGCCGTGGGTGCTCGGGCACGAGGCGTACGGGATGATCCGCTCCGTCGGCGCCGAGGTCACCGACCGGCACCCGGGCCAGCTCGTCGCCATCGAGCCCAACTACCCCTGCCTCGCCTGCCCGACCTGCCTGACCGGCGCCACCTCCGGCTGCGTCCGCAGGCGCATCGCCGGGATCTCGGAGCCCGGCATGCTCGCCGAGCGGGTGTCCGTGCCCGCCGGCTTCACCTGGCCGATCCCGGCGACCTGGCGCGGCGAGGACATCGTGTGCATCGAGCCGCTGAGCGTGGCCGTCAACGCGGTCGGCCTGGCGGGTCCCGGGCCAGGGCGGCGCTGCCTCGTGCTCGGCGCCGGATCGCAGGGGCAGCTGGTGTGCCTCGCCGCGCAGCAGGCCGGCGCCGCGGTGCACGTCACCGACCCGCACGCGGGGCGGCTGGCCCTGGCCCGCGAGCTGGGCGCGCTGCCCGACGACGGTGCCTGCGACTACCCGGTGGTGATCGAGACGTCGGGCGCGGTCAGCGCGTTCGAGCAGGCGGTGGAGCGGGCCGCGCCCGGCGGCCGGGTGGTCGTCGTCGGGCAGAGCGAGGCGCCCGCCCGGGTGTCGACCTTCCGCATCGTGCAGCGTCGCCTGACCATCCGCGGCTGCCTCATCTACGACCACCCCGGCGGCTTCGCCCGCACCCTGGAGGCGATCTCCGCCCACGACCTGCGTCCAGGGCGCGTGCTCCGCGCCCGCTACTCGGCCGCGGACGCCCCGCGCGCCTTCGCCGAGTCGGCCGGTGTCGCCGGGAAGTCCTGGATCAGCTTCGAGGAGGAGACCGCATGAGCGCCCGTACCGTCCCCGCGGCTGAACTGCTGGTCTCGCAGCTGCAGTCGTACGGCGTCACCCATGTCTTCGGCACCTGCGGGCATACGAACATCGCCCTGCTCGACGCCCTGGGTCGCAGCCCGATCGAGTTCGTCGTCGCCCGGCACGAGCAGGCCGCCGCGCACGCCGCCGACGGCTACGCCCGCGCGTCCGGGCGGCCCGGCGTCGTGCTGCTGCACGTCGGCCCCGGCATGATGAACGCGGTCACCGGCGTCGCCACCGCCGCCCTGGACTCCGTCCCGCTGATCGCGATCGCCGGCGACGTCCCGTCGTACTACCGCGGCCGCCACCCGCACCAGGAGGTCAACCTCCACGCGGACGCCGACCAGACCGCCATCTACCGGCCGTTCGTCAAACGAGCCTGGCACCTCCACCGCGCCGAGGACCTCGGCCGCTTCACGGAACGCGCCTTCGCCACGGCCACCGCGGGACGTCCCGGCGCCGTCCTCCTCAACGTACCGATGGACCTCTTCTCGCGCCGGGTCCCGGAAACGCTCCACCCGCTGCCCGCCGACCAGGCACCCCCCGCCCTGCCGCCGGCCACCGCCGAACGCATCGCCGCCCGGCTGGCCGCTGCCGCCCAGCCGCTCCTCTACATCGGCGGCGGCCTGAACGGCCGCAGCGACGCCCTGCTCCGGCTGGCCGAGCACCTCGACATCCCGGTCGTGCACTCCCTCATGGCCAAGGGCACCGTCCGCGACGACCATCCGCTGCTGCTGGGCATGCCGGGCTTCTGGGGGCTGAAGACCACCAACGACTACGCGAGCGGGGCCGATGTCGTGCTGGCGGTGGGCACCCGCTTCGCCGAGACCGACGCCAGCTCCTGGGACCCGGCGCACACCTGGGACTTCACGTCGTCCGCACTGATCCAGATCGACATCGACCCGGCCGAGATCGGCCGCAACTACCCGGTGGAGACCGGCGCGGTCGCCGACGCGGGGGAGGCGCTGCGGGCCATCGCCACCGGCGCCGAAGCCCTACCGCCCGTCAACCGCCCGGACCTCCGCGACCGCATCGCCGGCGCCCGCACCGAGCTCTTCGCCGACTCCCGCGCCCGCGGTGAGAGCGACGCCTATCCGCTCCGCCCCGAGCGCATCCTCGCCGACCTACGGGACGTGCTGCCCGCTGACGCCGTCCTCGTCACCGACGTCGGCTGGAACAAGAACGGCGTCGCGCAGTGCTATCAACTCCCGCCCGAGGGCCGGTTCATCACCCCCGGCGGCCTGTCCACCATGGGCTTCGGGCCCGCCGCCGCCGTCGGCGTGCAGCTCGCCGAGCCGGAGCGCACCGTGGTCGCCCTGATCGGCGACGGCGGCATGAGCGCCCAGCTCCCGGCCGTCCCGATGGCCGTCGAGCGGGGCGCGCCCGTCGTCTTCGTCGTCATGAACAACCGGGCCCACGGCACCATCGCGGACCTCGAGGCGGCGCACTTCGGCACCGCGTACGGCTGCGAGTTCACCGGCCCGGACGGCGAGCCGTACAGCCCGGACTTCGCCGCGCTCGCCCGCGCCTGCGGCGCCGACGGCTACCGCATCGACGCGCCGGGCGATCTCCGTATCGCCCTCGCCGCCGCGCTGCGGGCCCGCCGCCCCGCCGTGCTGGACGTGCCCATGGTCAACGAGCCGGTGCCCACCCCCGGCCACTGGAACATCAAGGACATCTACCAGGGGATTTTCCCGGACGGGAGGCAGACATGATCCGCGTCATCGATCCGTTCGCCGTCGAGCGGCCGCTGTGGCTGGGGCTCGACGACGCCGGGCACCGCCGCAAGGTCTTCAAGGTGGTCGACGAGCATCTGCAGGCGAGCGAGTTCCTCACCAGCGGGCTCACCATCTTCGAGCCGGGCGAGGCCAGCTCGCTGCACAACCACCCGGAATCCGAGGAGATCAACTTCATCGTGCGGGGGAGCGGCGAGGTGGTCGCCGGCGACGGCGAGCGCACCCCGTTCGGGACCCACACCTTCATGTTCATCCCCAAGGGCGTGAAGCACCAGCACATCAACACCGGCCGTGAACCGCTGTGGCTGGTCTTCGTCTACGGACCGCACGGCCGGCTCCCGACCAGCTGAGCCCCGCCGTCCTCCCACCCCACCGACCCCGAAGGTGATGACATGCACAGACAACGGGCCCTCGCCGCCGCGGCGCTGGCCGCATCGATGACCGCCGCCGCCTGCGGCGCCCCCGGCGACGACAAGGGCGACAGCGACTCCGGCAGCGGGCCGATCAAGCTCGCCGTCGTCAACGCGCAGAGCGGACAGCTCAGTTCGCTCGGCGCCTGGGAGCTCAAGGGCGCCAAACTGGCCGTCAGCGAGTGGAACAAGCGCGGCGGCATCGACGGCCGCAAGATCAGCCTGAAGGTCTTCGACGACCAGGGCGACCCGACCGTCGGCACCAACCTGGCCCGCAAGGTCGACAGCCAGGGCTACATCGCGATGATCGGCACCGCGGAAAGCGCCGTGACCCTCGCGATGGCCCCGGTCCTCAGGCAGGCCGAGATCCCCAACATCACCTCGGGGCAGGCCCCCGCCATGCCCGAGCTCGGCAGCCCGTTCCTCTTCCTCAACGGGCCGACCAGCGACACGTACGACGAGACCCTCGCCAAGTACCTCGTGGACACCAAGGGCATGAAGAAGATCGCCATGGTCACCAACAACGGGTCCTTCGGCAAGGGCGAGCACGACGCGTTCATGGCGGCCCTGACCAAGCGGGGCGTGAAGCCGCTCACCGACCAGGTGGTCACCACCGAGCAGAAGGACTTCTCCGCCGCACTCTCGAAGATCCGCGCGGCCAAGCCGGACGTGATCTTCCTGGGGGCGGAGGAGGTGGAGTCCGGGCTGATCGTCAAGCAGGCCCGCGACCTCGGCATCAAGGAACCCTTCGCGGGCGCCGCCCCGCAGGGCACCCCCGTCTTCGCCAAGACCGCAGGCACCGAGAACGCCGGGGGCACGATCGTCAGCACCCCCTACCTCAGCAACGAGTCCAGCCCGGCGGCCGAGAAGTTCGCCGCCGCGTACGAAGCCGCCTTCGACGAGGAGGCCGAGCTGCACGGCGCCAAGGCGTACGACGGCACCAACATCGTGCTGACCGCGCTGAAGAACTCGAAGGTCGCGACCGGCGCCAAGCTCGCCGAGGCCATCCGCGACACCAAGTACCAGGGCCTGCTGGGCGACTTCGCCTTCGACAAGACCGGCGTCGGGATCTTCAAGACCGACATCGGCCAGATCAAGGACGGCAAGCTCGTCGCGATCGACTGACCCCGCCGCCGTCCTGCCGGTCCGAGGAGAACCATGCAGATCTTCTTCCAGACCCTCGTCGGGGGCCTGAGCCTGGGCGCGGTCTATGCCCTGGTCGCGATGGGCTTCTCGCTCGTCTACCGCACCATGGGTCTGGTCAACTTCGCCCACGGCAACGTCGTGATGATCGGCGCCTACGTGGCCTCCACCTTCTATCTGACGGTCACGCTGCCGTTCATCCCGGCGATGCTCATCGCCCTGGCCGTTACGGGCGCGATCGGCCTGGTCATCGAGCGGGTGCTGCGGCCGCTGGAGAACAAGGACTTCACCCTGATGCTCATCGGCACGATCGGCTTCGGCATCGTGCTGGAGGCGCTGGCGACGCTGATCTGGGGGGCGACCGGACGTGCGGTGCGCAACCCCGTCCAGGCGGCCCCGGTCGAGCTCCTCGGCCTCCGGATCCGCACGTACGACCTGGTGGTGCTCGCCGTCGCGGCGGCGGCCACGGTGGCGCTGGTGCTCTTCCTGCAGCGCACCAAGCGGGGCGCCGCCATGCAGGCGGTCGCCATGAACCACGAGGCCGCCACCGCCGTCGGTATCCACGTCGGCCGGAGCAACGCCGTCGCCTTCGGCATCGGCGCGAGCCTCGCCGCGCTCGCCGGCAGCCTCGCAGGACCGCTGCTCTACGTCAGCCCCACCATGGGCGGCACCCTGGGCATCCACGGCTTCGCCGCGATGGCCATCGGCGGATTCGGCAGCATTCCCGGCGCGATCGTCGGGGGCTTGAGCATCGGTGTCCTCGGCTCGTACTCCGCCGGGCACTTCGAGGGCTACTCCGAGCTGGTGACCTTCCTGGTCTTCACCGTCGCGATCATGATCCGACCGACCGGGATCTTCGGGGAGACAACGGTGAACCGAGCATGAAACTGCCCGATGTGCCCACGGGCCTGAGGTACCGCCTCGCGGCACTGGCCGTCGCGGTCGTCCTCGCCTGCGCCCTGCCCTACACGCTGGGCGCCTACGCCATGCACATCGTCGACGTGGCGATCATCTTCGCCCTGCTCGCCCTCGGCCTCGGCCTCGCCATGGGCATCGCCGGACAGGTCAACCTGGCGCAGGTCGCGTTCTTCGGCGTCGGTGCGTACGCCACCGCCCTGCTCACCACCGAGGCCGGCCTCGGCTTCTGGACCGCGGCGGCCCTCGCCCTGCTCATCTCACTGGCGGCCGGGCTGCTGGTCGGGCTCCCCGCCCTGCGCATCCAGTCCCACTACCTGGGCATCGTCACCCTCGGTCTGGCGCTGGCGTTCCTCAACTGGATCGTCAACACCCCGATGGCCGGCGGCGCCGACGGCATCTCCGCGATCCCCGTCCCACCGCTGCCCGGCATCGATCTCAGCGACGAATACCTCTACTACTACCTGGAGCTGACGGTCTTCACCCTGGCGCTCGCCTTCGGCCTCTTCGTGGTGCGGACCCCCCTCGGCCGCCGGATGCGGGCCATGCGCGACGACGATCTGGCCGCGGGCGCGGTCGGCGCGGAGATCCCGTATCTGCGGATGGCGGCGTTCCTGCTGGCCAGCGCGTACGGCGGGGTCGCGGGGGTGCTGTACGCCGGGCTGATCCGGTACGTCGCCCCGGAGACGTTCAGCATCGCCAACATGTTCCTGCTGCTGGCCATGGTCATCGTCGGCGGCAGGCAGAGCCTGTGGGGATGCGCCGTCGGGGCGGTCCTGCTGTTCCTGGCCCGGGAATGGCTGGCCGACTTCGCCACCTACGCCCAGCTCGGATACGGCCTCGTCGTCGTGGTGATGGTCGTGTTCGCCCCCACGGGCCTGGCCGGCATCCCCCGGCGGCTGCGCGCCGCCCGGGAGCGCAGACGCACCGGCACCCGGGCCGTGCTGCGGGACTTCCAGCCGTACGAGCCGGCCGACCGGGCGACGGCGGAGCGTACGGAGCTGGAGATCCGGAACATCAGCAAGGACTTCCGCGGTCTGCGGGCGCTGGACGACGTGTCGTTCAGCGTGGCGGCCGGGGCGATCCACGGCGTGGTCGGGCCCAACGGCTCCGGGAAGACCACCCTGTTCAACGTGATCAGCGGCCTCTACCGGGCGACCGGCGGCGCGGTGGAGCTGGACGGCCAGGTGATCACCGGAGCCCGCCCGTACCGGCTCTCGCTGCTGGGCATCGCCCGCACCTTCCAGAACCTCCGGCTCTTCGAGGAGCTCTCCGTCCGCGACAACATCCTCGTCGCCATGGACCGCACCAGAACCCGCTCCGGCTGGCGCTACCTGGTCTGGCCCGTGGGGATATGGCGGCAGGACCGGGAGCTGCGCCGCGGCTCCGAAGCCCTGCTCAGCCGGTTCGGCATCACCGACTACGCCGACACCACACCCGGCTCCCTGCCGTACGGCATCCAGCGGCGCATCGAGATCGCCCGCGCCATGGCGAGCCGGCCCCGGCTGCTGCTGCTCGACGAGCCCGCCGCCGGGCTCAACGGCGAGGAGGTGCGGCAGCTGGCGGAGATCGTCCGGTCCATCCGCGGCAGCGGCGTCACGGTCGTGGTGATCGAGCACAACATGGGCCTGGTGATGTCCCTCTGCGAGCGGGTGACGGTGCTGGCCAGCGGCCAGGTCATCGCCGACGGAACGCCCGAGGAGGTGGTCGCCTCGCCGGCCGTCATCGAGGCGTATCTGGGCGGCGAGTCCATGGCCGAGGAGCCGATGGCGCTGCCTACGGAGGTGCAGTGATGGGTGCGGGCGAGTTCGCGGTCGAGGAGCTGTCCGTCTACTACGGCGGGGTCTGCGCGGTCCAGTCGGTGAGCTTCACCGTGGGCGCCGGGCAGTCCCTCGGCGTCATCGGCACCAACGGCGCGGGCAAGAGCTCCACGCTGCGCGCCCTCATGGGCCTGGTGCCGCGCCGCTCCGGCACGGTCCGCTTTGACGGCAAGGACCTGACCGGCACCAAGGCCAGGGACATGGTGCGGCACGGCATCGGCTACGTACCGGAGGGACGCCAGGTCTTCGGCGGCCTCTCGGTCGAGAAGAACCTGCTGCTCGGCGACTACGCGCGCCGCCGGAACGGCGAAACCCGGCAGACCCTCGCGGAGGTCTACGAACTCTTCCCCGTACTCGGCGAGATGAGCGGACGGCTGGCCGGTGCGCTGTCGGGCGGCCAGCAGCAGATGCTCTCGATCGGCCGCGCACTGATGTGCCGGCCACGGCTGCTGCTGCTCGACGAGCCGTCCATGGGCCTGTCACCGCGCCTGGTCGACGCGATCCTCACGGTGCTGCTCGAGCTGCGCCGCAAGGGCCTGACCATGCTGCTCGTCGAGCAGAACGCCAAGCTGACCTTCGAGGCGACCAACCACTGCCTCGTCATGGAGAACGGCGCGGTGGCCATGACCGGCGCCGCGGCCGACCTGCGCAAGGACGTCCGGGTGCGACGGGTCTATCTCGGCCTGTAGCCGCCGCCTGCCTTTTCTTTCCTTCACCCCCTCTCCCTCCTTCAACAAGTGAGGCATGCCCATGGAGAGAAGATCCTTCCTGCTCGGCGCCGCGGCGACGACCGCCCTGGCCGTCGACTCCGCCGCCACCGCGGCCGCCGCCGACCCCGGCCTCGCGCTTCCCGTCCCCGCCCAGTCGCCTGCCCTGGGCACCGCAGGGCGGGACTTCCCGCAGGTGGGAGGCAATTACGGCAACCACAATCACTCCACGCTCCAGCGGATCACCAGGTCCAACGTCCGCCGCCTCGGCGGCGCCTGGCACGTGAACCTGGAGGGCGGCGACACCACGCGGTACCAGCAGTGCACGGTGATCGCCAAGGACGGCGTGCTCTACCTCCACACCACCCAGCAGAACGTCTTCGCCATCGACGGCCGCACCGGCGAGGTCCGCTGGCGCCGCAACCTCGGCACCGAGACCACGAACATGCGCGGCGTCGCCCTGGGCGGCGGCCGTCTCTACTCCCTCTCCGGCGAGAACATCGTCTACGCCCTCGACCAGCGCACCGGCGATGTCGCCTGGCAGAAGCAGCTGATCATCCCCGACGACGGCGGCGGCGACGACTGCGACCCCAACAGCGGCCAGTGCGGCGGCAATTCCGGCGGCCTGGCCGGTGCCGTCATCCACCACGACGGCCGGATCTACGTCGGCACCGAGGGCTCCACCGCCGGCGCCCGCGGCCGCGGCTACGCCCTCGACGCCGCGACCGGCGACGTCATCTGGACCTTCTGGGGCCCGCCGGGCCCGGGCGAGTACGGCCACGACACCTGGGCGGGCGACTCCTGGAAGACCGGCGGCGCCGTCTGCTGGATTCACCCGGCCGTCGACCCCGATCTGGACCTCGTCTACTGGACGTTCGGCAACCCCTACCCCCGCACCGACGGCTCCTCCCGCGCCGGCGACAACCTCTTCGCCAACTCGATCGTCGCCATCGAGGCGAAGACCGGAAAGCGGCGCTGGCACTTCCAGTCCGTCCACCACGACATCTGGGACCTGGACAACGTGATGCCGCCGGTCCTCGCCGACCTCCTCATCGACGGCCGCAAGCGCAAGGTCGTCGTCTACGGCTCCAAGTCCTGCTACTACTTCATCCTCGACCGGGCCACCGGCGAGCCCGTACATGGCGTGGCGGAACGGCCCGTACCGCAGCACGCCGGGCAGAAGACCTCCGCCACCCAGCCTTACCCGGGCGGCGAGCCGTTCGTGGACCCGTTCCCCCGCCTGGACAAGACCACCCGGCCCGTGCCGTTCTATCCGGTCACCGGCCTCTTCGGCGTGCACTGGGACCGCGCCACCATCTCGTATCCGGGCGCGGGCGGCGGCGCGGACTGGAGCTTTCCGTCCTTCAGCCCGCGGACCGGCTATGTCTACGTCGGCTACGGCCTGGTCAACTCGGCGTACTCCAACACCCGTGGCGGCCGGGTCAACACCGCCCGTCCGCTCGGCGAATACTTCTCCGGCGGGCTCGTGGCCGTGGACCCGCGTACCAACACCGTCGCGTGGCGCAAGGAGGGCGACTGGTCACTCGCCCACGGCAACGGCATCCTCACCACCGGCGGCCGGCTGATGTTCCAGGGCCGCCCGGACGGCGTCCTCGAAGCCATGGACGACGCCACCGGCAAGACGCTGTGGCGATGGCAGTGCGGCGCGGGCGTCAACACCATCCCGATCAGCTACGAGATCGACGGCGAGCAGTACATAGCCGTCCTCGCCGGCGGCAACGGCCTGCCCTTTCCCGACATCCCCCGCGGCGACCACCTGTGGGCCTTCAAGCTCGGCGGCACCGTCGACCAGGCCCCGGCGCCCAAGCCGCCGTCGCGCCGCAACCAGATCCGCGCCGCGGCGGTGCCCGGCTCCGTAACGGACAACACCGTCACCCTCGGCCGGGTCTGGGACAGCGGCACCGGGGCGCCCGGCGACAAGGAGAACACGGTCGCGCAGAACGCCATGTCCCCGCAGCACCTGACCGTCCCGGCCGGCACCACCGTCACCTTCACCAACCCGGGCGGCAATGCGATGGCGCACGGCGCGGTGTCGTTCTTCGAGGCCGAGTTCGACACCGGCCTGCTGATGCCGGGGCAGTCCTTCGAGCACACCTTCACCGAGCCCGGCGAGTACTTCTACAACGATCCGCCGTTCCCGCAGAACACCGGAAAGGTCGTCATCACATGAGCAGCCGCCCTCGCGCCCTGGCCGCGGCCCTGGCCTTCGCGCTCCTCGCCGCCCTCATCGTGTTCTCCGCCGACCGCCGGCCCTCGTCGGCATACGCGCAGGAGGCGGCCCCGGCTCCGGCGAAGCCCGGGGTCTGCCGCGGCACCGATCCCGGCTGTTATCACGACTGGGGCAACTTCGACCCCGGCACCGACGCCTACCGCATCCTGCTCTACACCCGCACCGCAGGACCCCGCCACGCCAACCTCGGCCCAGCGCTCGGCACCGGCCTGAACCCGGCCCTCGCCACCACCAACGTCGTGCAGAACGCGATCGTCAGGATGGGGGAGGAGCACGACATCCGGGTCGACTGGACCGAGGACCCGGCCCAACTCGCCACCGCGTCCCGCCTCTTCGCGTACAACGCCGTCGTCTTCTTCAGCACCAGCCGCGACACGCTCGACGACGCCGCGCAGACGGCGCTGCGCCAGTACATCCGCGGCGGCGGCGGTTTCGTCGGCGCGCACAACGCCTTCGGTACGGAGTACAACTGGCCCTGGTACGAGGGCCTGCTCGGCGAGGCCAACTTCTACGACCACGGCCCGAACCAGCCCGGCAAGGTCGTCATGCGTGACGGCCGCTCCTGGACCTTCACCGACGAGTGGTACAACCTGCTGCCCGCGCCCAGCCGGGTGCGGGTCCTGGCCCGGGTCGACGAGTCCAGCCTCGCCGAAGGCGTACGCGGCACCATGGGCCACCCCGGCCACGGCGCCGGCCACCCGGTCGCCTGGTGCCAGTACTACGACGGCGGCCGCGCCTGGCTCACCACCCTGGGCCACGACGCCAAGGCCTTCACGACGGACGGCTCGTATCCGGGTGCGGCGGACTTCCAGAAGCTGCTCCTGAACGGCATCGAGTCGGCGATGGGAAGGGAGCCCTTCTGCCGCTGAGCTCGTTTCTCCTACGCGGGGCGGCGGATGGCCTGCACCGCCGCGTCGTAGAGCTCGAAGAGGGCGACCTTCCCGCCCAGGCGCAGCCACTCCTCATTTGCCGCCTGGAGGCACGTGATCGCCGCGGCGGCGACCGCGCGCGCCTGCAGGGCGCTGCGGTCGGAGGCGGGCAGCCGCGGCTCGATCAGCGGCGCGAACTGGTCCTGCCAGCGGGCCTGTTTCTCGGCGTGGCCGGCCCGCAGGGAGTCATTGCCGAAGAGCAGGGTGATGAACTCGAGCCGGTGCTCGGCCGTGGTGTCGATCTCCTCGAGCACCTGGAACGCCGCCCGCAGCGACGTCCACGGGTCCTCGTCGGCCGGGCGCTCGGCGAGCCGCGCGGCGATCAGATCGCCCTGCTCGGACAGGCCGCTGAGCGCGAGGTCCTCCTTGTTGCGGAAGTAGTTGAACAGGGTCCGCTTGGAGACACCTGCCGCGGAGGCGACCTCCTCGAGCGTCGTCTCGTCGTACCCCTTGGCGGCGAACAGATCGAGGGCGGTTCGGGCCAGGAGCGAGCGGACCACCGAGCGGGTCTGCTCACGGAGGGGTGCCGGTTTGCGAGCCATGCACCGATGGTACATCGCTTCATGTGATGCAGCTATTTGCACGCAGTGCAAAAGCGTGCGTAGAGTGTAGGGCATGACCGGAATCGACTATCGCCACCAGACCGTCATCGTGACCGGAGCGAGCTCCGGGCTCGGCGCGGAGTTCGCACGCCAGTTGGCGCGGCGCGGCGCGGACCTCGTACTCGTCGCCCGCCGGGCGGACCGGCTCGAGGACCTGGCCGGGGAACTCGCCGGCGCCCACGGCGTCACGGTGACCGTCGTCGCCCGCGACCTCGGCCGGCCCGACGCCGGCCGCACGCTGCGCGCCGAACTCGAATCCCGCGGCATCCACGCCACCGGACTCATCAACAACGCCGGCTTCGGCACCCACGACGCCCTCACCGACGAGGACCCGGACCGCCTGCAGAGCATGATCGCGCTGAACGTCAGCGCCCTCGTCGACCTCAGCCGCGCCTACATCGGCCCGCTGACCGCCGTCGGCAACGGCATCCTGATCAACGTCGCCAGCCTGCTGGGCTACCAGCCGACCCCGTACCTGAGCGTCTACGGCGCCACCAAGGCCTTCGTCCTCAGCTTCACCGAATCGCTGTGGGAGGAGTCCCGGGGCACCGGCCTCCGCGTGCTAGCCGTGTCCCCCGGCGCCACCCAGACCGAGTTCTTCGACGCGGCCGGCAGCCAGTCGGCCGACTACGGCACCAAGCGAGCCACCCCCGCCGACGTCGTCAGCACGGCCCTCGCCACGCTCGACCGCCGCTCCCCGCCCCCCTCAGTAATCACCAACGGCCGCCCCCTCGCCCTCGCGAGCAGGCTCCTGCCACGCCGCCTGATCGTCCGCCTCATGGGCCGGATGGCCCGCCGCACGCCCGCTACTGGGCGTTGATCGCCGCCAGTACGTTCAGGCGGGCCGCGCGGCGGGCCGGCCAGATGGCGGCCAGGAGGCCGATGGCCAGGGCGAGTACGGCGAACACGGTCAGCCGTAGCCACGGCAGGACTGTCTCGTACGCGTCGAGATTGCCGCCCGCCACCCCGCTGTTGAGCCAGGCGAGGAAGACGCCCGAGCCGATGCCGAGGACCGCGCCGAAAGCGCAGATGACGATCGACTCGAGGCGGACCATGCGCCTGACCCCGGCCCGGTCGAGGCCGATGGCGCGCAGCATGCCGATCTCCCGGGTGCGTTCGAAGACCGACATGGCCAGGGTGTTGATGACGCCGAGGACGGCGATCAGGACGGACATGCCGAGCAGGCCGTACATCATGTTGAGGACGGTGTCGACGTCGCCGGATTCGGCGGCGATGATCTGGTCCCGGTCCTGCACCTTGAGCAGCGGGCTGTTGTCCAGCGCGGTGCGCAGCCCGCTCGTCAGATCCCGGTCCGCCGAAGTCGCCTTGATCAGGACGGTATCCAGTTTCTTGCCGGTGGCGTGCGGCAGGACGTCGGTGAGGGTGCCCAGGGCGTCGCCGACGGTCCGGTTCGGCTCGTAGATACCGACGACCTTGAAGGTGACCGGCTCGGCGCCGCCGGGGGCGAAGGAGCTGCCGATGCGGCCCTTCGCCGTGTCGCCGACGGCCAGCCCGGCCGACTTCGCGAACTCCTGCGAGACCGCGAGCTCCCCGGGGCCGATGGCGCCGAGCGAACCGCGGGTGAAGTGCAGGTCGGTGACCGGGGCGAGGGACTTGATGCCGGCGCCGTTCACGATCCCGAAGCCGCTGCCGATCTCCAGCGGAGCCGAGGCGAGCGGGGCGGCGGTGGCCACGCCCGGCGCCTGCTCCACCTTGGCGAGGGTGTCCGTGGGGAGGCCGCCGTCCATCGAGGAGTTGGTGATCCGGTAGTCGGCGGCGTTGCCCGCCGTCACCTCGGCCGCCACCGCCCGCTGGGCGGAGTTCACCGACACCGTCAGGCCCGTGATCAGGCACAGGCCGATCATGAGCGCGGAGGCGGTGGCGGCGGTGCGGCGCGGATTGCGCAGGGCGTTCTCCTTCGCGAGCTTGCCGCTGACGCCGAAGACGGCGGCCGTGACCCGGCCGGCGAGGCCGACGACCGGGCGGGACAGCAGCGGCGCCAGCATGATCAGTCCGAGCATGAACAGGCCTGCCCCGAACAGCGCCGCCAGCAGGTCGGCTTCGTCGGTCTTCGCGAGCGTGGCCACGTACCCCATCGGGAGCAGGCCGAGGGCGGCGGTCAGCGTGCCGAGGACGTTGCGGAGCACCAGGCCGCGGACCGCCGGCGGGGCGTCGACGCTGCTCATCGCCTCGACCGGGGCGATCCTCGCGGCCTTGCGGGAGGGCAGCCAGGCCGCGAGCACCGTCACCACGACGCCGACGAGGAGCGCGGCGAACACCGTGCCCGGCGAGATGACCAGCGGTCCGGACGGGAGCCCGGCGCCGGCGGAGTTGACCAGGGGCGGCAGCGCCGTCGCGATGCCGAGGCCGAGCACGAAGCCCGCGGCGGACGCGCCGAGGCCGAGCAGCGCGGCCTCGATCAGCACGGAGCGTACGACCTGCCGCCGGGACGCGCCGACCGCGCGCAGCAGCGCGATCTCGCGGGTGCGCTGGGCGATCAGCATGGTGAAAGTGTTGGCGATGATGAACACGCCGACGAACAGGGCGATTCCGGCGAACACCAGCAGCGCCTGGGTCAGCGCCTTCGTGCTCTGCTCGGTCACCGCCGCCTGCTCCCGCGCCAGCTCCGCGCCGGTGCTGACGGTGGCGCCCTGCTGCGGCAGCAGCGCCCGTACGTCGGCGGCCAGGCGCGTCTGGTCGGTGCCGGGGCGCGCGCCGACGACGATCTCGTCGTAGTGGCCGGGGGAGACGAACATCCGCTGCGCGGTCGCGGTGTCGAAGAGCGCCAGGGTGCCGCCCGCCGTGACCCGCGGATCGTCGGTGCCGACCAGGCCGACCAGCTTCTTCGTCAGCGTGGGGCCGGTGGTCGCGAAGCGGACGGTGTCGCCGATCCGGTAGCCGGCCTTCTCGGCCGTCTTCGCGTCCAGTGCGAGTTCGCCCACGGCGGCCGGACCGCGGCCGCGGGCGAGCGGGTAGCGCGGGTCGCCACCGTCCTTGCCCGATACGTAGTTGGCCGCCAGGTTCTGCCAGGGGGTGTCGGCGCCGAGCGGCTTGCCGTCCTTGGCGGCGAGGGCGGCGTGGCCGTTCACCGAGGGGCGTACGGAGCCGGCGCCGGGCAGGCCGCGGATCTTCGCGGCGAGGGCGTCGTCGAGCGCCGTCCGGGTCTTGCCGGGCTCGGTCTCGGCGCCTGCCGGGGGCTCGTGGCCGACGGCCACCGCGACGCCGTCGAGGTTCTTGGCGGAGGCGCCCCGGAGGGCGCCGCCGACGGTGTCGCCGAAGACGAGGGTGCCGGAGACGAAGGCGACGCCGAACATGACGGCGAGCGCGGTCATGATCAGCCGGGCCTTGTGGGCGAGGACGTTGCGCAGGGCTGTTCGCAGCATGGGTGGGTCCTGTGGGTGTGCGGGCGGGCGTACGGACAAACGGGCTCAGCTGATGCGCTCGCCGGTCTCGAACCGCCGCATCCGGTCCAGCACCGCTTCGGCGCTCGGCGCCTGCACCTCGTCGACGATCCGGCCGTCCGCGAGGAAGATCACCCGATCCGCGTAGGCGGCGGCCACCGGGTCGTGGGTGACCATGACGACGGTCTGCTCCAGGCTGTGCACCGACTCCCGCAGAAAGCCCAGCAGTTCGGCGCCGGAGCGGGAGTCGAGATTGCCGGTCGGCTCGTCCGCGAAAATGATCTCCGGCCGGGAGGCCAGCGCCCGCGCCACCGCCACCCGCTGCTGCTGGCCGCCGGACAGCTGCGCCGGCCGGTGACCCAGCCGGTCCGCGAGCCCGACCGCGTGCACCACCCGCTCGAACCAGGCCCGGTCGTGGGTACGGCCCGCGATGGCGGCGGGCAGCGTGATGTTCTCGTACGCGGTGAGCGTGGGCAGCAGGTTGAAGGCCTGGAAGACGAAGCCGATCTTGTCGCGGCGCAGCCGGGTCAGCTCCCGGTCGCCGAGCCGGGCCAGCTCCACCTCGCCGATCCGCGCCGAGCCGGCCGAGACCGTGTCGAGTCCGGCCATGCAGTGCATCAGCGTCGACTTGCCGGAGCCGGAAGGACCCATGATGGCGGTGAAGCGGCCGCGTTCGAACGCGACGTCCACCGCGTCGAGGGCCACGACCCGGGTCTCGCCCGACCCGTAGACCTTGGTCAGGCCGGTGGCGGAGGCCGCGGCCGTGCCGGTCGGGGCTGCGGGGCGGGCAGGGGCGTACGACATGAGGACTCCCGGGAGGACTGCGGTGACGAGGTGCGTCCAGCCTCGCCCCGCTGACCTGCCGAAATCGTCACTCCGAGGGTGTGCTTGCGGCCTCTGCCAAAGGACGGGGAGCGGGGGAGCGGTCCTCCTGTGTGCCTCTGCCTTTCGGCAGAGGCGCCGCCACCCGCATCCCCCGCGAGGTGCACCGGATCATCGCTCCCGCCATCCGATACTGGACGGCATGCCGCCTCTCGCATCCGTCCTCGCCGCGCCCGGTGAGCAGGGCCGTCTCTGGTGGCGGGCCGCCGCCGAGGCGGTGGGCGGAGGCATCCTCGCGGTCGGCACCTTCGCGGCCATGGCGGGTCTGGCGAACGGCTTCACCCCCGGCCTGCTGATCCCGCTGACCCTCCTGGCCCTGCTGCTGCTCGTCATCCGCCGCCGCCTTCCCACGGTGTCCCTGCTCGGCCTCGCGGCGCTGCTCGGGGTGGTTCCGTATTACGGACTCATCGCCGCCGTCATCGCGTACACCACCGCCCGGCGGCTGACCGACCCCCGCCGGCGCACGCTGCTGCTGCTCGGCGCGAGCCTGCTGACCGTCGCCACGGCGACCGTCAGCACCCCCTACACCGGCCTGGGCACGCACGGCTACGGGCTGGCGCTCGGCGCCGTCCTCGCCGCCACCACCATCGGCGTGCCAGGCCTCGGCGGCATCTCGGCCGGCCAGCAGGACCGCCTCGTCACCGCGCTGCAGGAGCGCACCGCGGCGGCCGAGGAGGCGCGGCGGCTGGCCGGCGACGCCTCCCGCAGCGCCGAGCGCACGCGGATCGCCGCCGAGATGCACGACCTCGTGGGCCACCGGCTCAGCCTGATCGCCGTGCACACCGGGGGCCTCGAAATGGCGCTGCGCGACCAGGAGCCGCGGCTCCGGGAGAGCGCCGCGCACGTCCGCCAGGCCGCCCGCGACGCCATGCACGAGCTGCGCCAGATCCTCGGCGTGCTCGGCCCGCTCAGCCGCGACACCGGCACCGAGGCGCTCACCGACGCGACCGGCACCCGCGCCGACCTCGAGGCGCTGATGGAGGAGTCGCGGGGTGCCGGCACCCCGATCGAGCTCGACTGGCAGGGGCCCGACCTCGACCGCCGCGACGCGCAGGTCCGCCGGGCGGTGCACCGCGTCGTGCGGGAGGCGCTCACCAACGTCCACAAGTACGCCACCGGCGCGGCGGTCACGGTCGCCGTCACCCACACCGAAGACCAGGTCGCGGTGCGGGTGCGCAACGAGCCGCCCGACTTCCCCGCGGACCGTCCCGAGCTGTCCACCGGGCGCGGCCTGACCGGCCTGCGCGAACGCGTCGAGCTGCTCGGCGGCAGCCTCGACGCGGGGGTGCGCCCCGAGGGCGGCTTCCAGGTGCACGCCGTCATGCCGGCGGTCCCGGACCCCGCCGAGACCGGCCGCCGTCCGGCTCCGGACGCCGGCCTGGGCAGCGGCGCGACGGCCCTGTCCGGGATACAGCACCGCGTCGGCAGCGTCCTCACCGCGCTGCTCGGGCTCGCCGGCGTCGCGGTCACGATGATGCTCGGCGTGATCCTGGTGGAGCAGGCCAAGCCGCAGCCCGTGTACGGGCAGCCGGACCAGATCCGCGTCGGCATGTCCAAGCAGCGGGTGGAGGAGCTCGGTTACGGCGACCAGGACGCGATCCGCGCCGCCGCCCGCGGCCGCGAACCCGCCCGGCCCGCGGACAGCACGAGCTGCGTTTACGGCTTCGGCCGGGACGAGGAGGCGCACACGCGCGAGGGACTCTTCCCCGTCGCCCGCTACTGCTTCCGCGATGACAAGCTCATCAAGATCGACCACTTCACCGTGCCCATGGTCACCGAGCCCTCGGCCACGGACACCTCCGGGGGGAGACGATGACGCCACCGATCCGCGTCCTGCTCGCCGACGACGAGGAGATGATCCGCCGCGGCGTGCAGCTGGTGCTCAGCCACGCCGACGGCATCGAGGTCGTCGCCGAGGCCGCCAACGGCGAGGAGGCCGTCGCGCTCACCGCCGGATACCGCCCCGACGTCGCCCTCGTCGACATCCGCATGCCGGTGCTCGACGGCCTGGCGGCCATCCCGCGCCTGGTCGCCCTGGATCCGGCGCCCCAGGTGGTCATGCTCACCACCTTCGGCGACGACGAGAACGTGGTGCGCGCGCTGCGGGCCGGGGCGGCCGGCTTCCTGCTCAAGGACGAGGGCCCGCAGGAGCTGATCAGCGCGGTACGGGCCGCCGCGGCGGGCGACGCGGTGCTCTCACCCGGCGTCACCGGCGCGGTGATCCGCCGGATGCTGCGGGGCAGCGCCCCGGCGGCGTCCGGCACTCCCACGGACACCCCGGCGGCCGCCCGCCTGGCCGCCCTGACCGACCGCGAACGCGAGGTCCTGACGATGCTCGGCCACGGCCTGTCGAACCAGGACATCGCACACCGGCTCGGCATCGGCGTGGGCACGGTCAAGACCCACATGGCCGCGATCCTCGACAAGACCCACACGTCGAGCCGGGTCCAGGCGGCCCTGCTGGCCCATCAGTCGGGCCTGATCGCCTGAAGCTGGGTCAGTGGGCCACGTAGACCGTGCGCCCGGTCCCGGCGTCGGTCTTCTTCTCCACCGCGACGGTGCCCTGTGCCGTTCTGGTCGCGAAGGCGACCTTGCCGCCGGTGAGCCGGGTCTGTGCCGCCTCGGGATCGAAGGGAATGAGCACGCCCTCGGTGCCCGCCGCCGCGCCGTCGAGGACGGTCGCCTTGTCCAGCTGCATCCGGCCGCCGGACTTGGTCCGGTAGGTGCGGGTGTAGCCGGTCGTCGCGTCGTACGGGATGCCACTGATGGCGAAGGAGTCCTCCTGGTAGGTGCTGCCGGTGGCGGCCGACTCCGGCAGCAGGAGCAGGGGTTTGTCGCGGTCGCGGTAGCCGGCGCGCAGCGGGCGCAGCAGCGGGTCCACTTTGGCCGCGCCCTCTTTCTGCTCCCGCTCCAGGGTGGCGCGCAGCTTCTCCGGCTCCTGTTGCGGCTCGGGCTCGGCGCCCGCCAGGGCGAACTGCGCCGGTGTCCTGCCCGACGTCTCCGCCGCCTTCTTCCAGTCGCTGCCGCGGGCGTCGGCGAGCAGTCCCGCGGCGGCGCCGATGCGGTAGCTCTCGGTGTCGATGGCGACGAGGCTGTCGAGGGGCTTCAGGCCCGCGCCGCGCGGCTTGCCCTCGGCCAGGGAGGTCATCACGGTGGTGAAGTACTCGGCGGTGCCCTCGGCGATGTCGGTGACCCGGATGTCGCGGCGCTCGCCCGGACTGTCCTTCGCCCACTGCTGCTGCCAGTACGCGGCGGCCCGTCGGTGCCGCTCGCGCCCGGCGGCGTCGCGGGCGGTGGCCGCGGCGAGGAGCTCGTTGGCGAGCATGATGCGCTGGAGCCGGGGCTGGGCCTTGAGGGGGTACGGGGTGGAGCGGCGGCCCAGGTCGCCGCGGAGGACCGGCCATTGCTTGCCGGGGTCGAAGGCGCGCTGCTCGTAGAAGTGGAAGGCTTCGTGCGTGCCCGTCGTGTAGGCGTCGCGGGCCGCGTCGGTGCCGGTCTCTCCGGTGGTGGCGGTGTTCCAGACGACCGCCTCGCGGCCGTGCCAGCGCACCTTCTCGTAGCCGACCTGGGGCACCTCGACGCCGGCGCGGCGCAGCTCGGCCTCGCCGAGCCGGTCGACGCCCTTGGTGTCCACGACGGCGGCGTGCTTGCCGTCGCCGAGGATCAGCGCCCGGCGGGAGTAGTCGGCCCCCGGCCACACCTCGCCGGCCCGCGGCCAGGACTTCGCCACCCAGCCCTGCACCCGCTCCGCGAGCCGCTGGAAGCCGTCCTCGGTGGCGGCGGCGGCCCGCTGCCGTACCGGAGGATCCGCCGTCCGCTGCTGCCCGCCTGCGCCGCAAGCGCCGGTGGCCAGAGCGGCCAGCGCGGCCAGCAGCGCGACGCAGCCCCTGCCGGTCAGTGCCCTCATGCCGTCCACTCTCGCGAGGCCGCGGGCGCGGTGCACGTATGAGGGGCCCAGGTGGAGGTCGGGGCGAACCCGGGTCACGATGGACGGGACGCGGGAATCGGGCGCGTGCCATCGGCCTGCCTGGGCACCCGCCGGACGAGCGATCACCTGCCGAGGCGTGCCCGTCCCCAGGACCCGTCCGCAGCACATCGCCCGACGACCCGCCCCGAACCGGTTCTGGAGCATGCGATGACCACGGCCCGCCGAGCCGACGACGAGTCCGCGACCACTGTCGCGGACGAGGCGCCGCGCGGGCGGTCGGAGACCATCGAGGAGCGGGCGGACCGGCAGTGGTCGGAGCTCGTCCAGGAAATGCGGGTGGCCCTCACCGGTGTGCAGATCCTCTTCGGCTTCCTGCTCACCGTGGTGTTCACCCCGCGGTTCGCGGAGCTGTCCGACACGAATCGCATGATCTATATCGCCACGGTCGTCCTCGGGGCCGCCTCGACGGGTGCGCTGATCGGCCCGGTCGCCTTCCACCGCCTGGTCAGCGGCCGGAGGATCAAGCCGCAGGCGGTGCTCTGGGCCTCCCGGCTCACCCTCGCGGGCCTGATCCTGCTGCTGTGCACGCTGACAGCGGCGCTGCTCCTGATCCTGCGGATCGCGATGCACGACTCGGTGGCCCCGGTCCTCGTCGCGGCGATCGTCGCCTGGTACGTGCTGTGCTGGCTCATCCTCCCGGCCTGGGCACGCAAGCGGCACACCGAGGCACCCGGCGCGACTGACGACAACAAGACCCCATGACCCTGTGAACCCCTACGCGCTGGAGGCGAACATGCGCATCGGCTACACGATGATGACCGAGCAGGCCGGACCCCGTGACCTCGTGCGGCACGCGGTCGCCGCCGAGGAGACGGGCTTCGATTTCTCCGTCACCTCCGACCACTACTTCCCCTGGCTGGAGGAGCAGGGCCATTCGCCGTACGCGTGGGCCGTGCTCGCCGCCGCCGCGCAGGCGACCTCGCGGCTCCCGCTGATGACGTACGTGACCTGCCCGACCACGCGCTATCACCCGGCGGTGATCGCGCAAAAGGCCGCCACGCTCCAACTGCTCTCCGAGGGGCGCTTCCGGCTCGGCCTCGGCTCCGGGGAGAACCTCAACGAGCACGTCACGGGCGGCGGATGGCCGTCGGCGGGGGTGCGGCTGGAGAAGCTCGACGAGGCCGTCGAGATCATCCGCGCCCTGTTCGACGGCCAGGAGCTGACCCACCGCGGCCGCCACTTCGACGTCAACCGGGCCCGCCTGTGGGACCTGCCCGACACCCCGCCGCCGATCGGTATCGCCGTGTCAGGACCTGCCTCCTGTGCCGTGGCGGGCCGCCGCGCCGACCTGGTCATCGCCACCGAGCCGCGCGCCGAGCTGCTCGACGCCTTCGACCGCTCGGGCGGCGCCGGAAAGCCGCGGGTCGGGCAGCTTCCCGTCTGCTACGACACGGACCGGGAGGCCGCGGTGAAGCGCGCCCACGAGCAGTTCCGGTGGTTCGCCGGCGGCTGGCGGGTCAACGCCGAGCTCCCGCACCCCGTCTCCTTCGCCGGCGCGACCGAGCTGGTGACGCCGGACCAGGTCGCCGAGTCCATCCCGTGCGGAAGCGATGTCTCGGAGTTCGTGGAGGCCGTACGGCCCTTCGCCGAGGCCGGCTTCACCGAGGTCGCCCTCGTCCAGATCGGCGGCGACCACCAGGACGACTTCTTCACCTGGGCCGGCAAGGAACTCCTGCCGGCCCTCCGAGCCGCCCTGTAGCGCCTAGCCCTTGCTCCGTCCGGTCAGCCGAGGAGCAGGTCCTTGCGCAGGTCGCGCAGTTCGCGGGTGTCGAGGCCGAGGGCCTTGTTCGCGTACCGGCTGAAGGAGCCGTATGTGTCCTGGACTTCGGTGAAGCCTGCGTTCAGGTATTCGGGCCGGACGTCCAGGAGCGGCTTGTAGATCTTGGCCTGCTCGGGAGGCAGCTGGGCGAGCGCGGCCTCGTTGGCGGCGCGGCGGTAGTCGTTGCTGGCGAGGTAGTCCTTCATGACCGTGTCGCGCGGGACGCCGAGCGCGATGAGCAGGGCGGCCGCGGACCAGCCGGTGCGGTCCTTGCCGGCCGTGCAGTGGAACAGCACCGCGCGGTCGTCCTCGTCGCGGATGCCGGAGAAGACGGAGGCGTACGCGGTCCGCGCGGTATCGCCGCTGACCATGAACTTCTCGCCGTCGATCATCATCTGCTCCGCCTCGGCCGCGGTCTTCGGCATGGCGGTGAAGGTGTCGGAGCCGGCCAGCACGTCGGCGACGATGTGCTCGGCGCCCGCCGGTATCTTGTCCGGCGCCTGGGCGCGCTCGGACTTCATGCGCAGGTCGTAGACGGCGCGGATGCCCAGACGCTCGAGCTTGGCGAGGTCGGCCTCGGTCAGCTTCTCCAGCGAGTCCGAGCGGTAGATCTCGCCCATCTTCACCCAGTGGCCGTCGCGGGTGCGATAGCCGCCCGCGTCACGGAAGTTGACCGTCCCCTCCAGCTTGATCAGCCGGTCCGCGAGGCGCAGCGAGCCCCCGTGGTCGGGCACGATGTCGAACCACTGCCGGTCGGCGGCGGGCAGGCCGCGGACGACGACCGAGTCGTGGCCGTCGCCGCGGGCGACGGTCCTGCCGTTGGCGCGGACGGCGACCTTCCGGACGCCGGGGGCGCTCCACTTCACGGTGTACGACCCGTCGTCGCCCTGCTCGACGGTGGCCTCGGTGAACGGAATGTGGGTGCGGGCGTGCGCGGCCGGCTGGCCGGCATGCTGCGGGAGCGCCGCCGCGGCGCCGGGAACGGCGAGCGTGGCGAGCAGCGCGGCGGCGATCGCGGCACCGGTGACAGGGACCTTGGCAGCTGTGACACGAGTAAGCGTGGACATACGGCGGATCCTGTGCGGAGCACGCGACACCGCCGGGAAGCGACCGGTAACGGCAGGGGGCGGCGAGGTGAACGTCACTGCTTCACGGCGGTCCGAAAGGGTACTCAGTTGACCATGCGGCTGAGTGTGGTGGACATCGGGTCGAATACGGTGCGTCTGGTGATCGCGGATGCGGACGTGGGGGCACCGCTGCCGGTGCACACCGCCAAGTGGCGGCTGCGGCTGGCGCAACAGGTGCAGCCGGACGGCCGGTTCGGCGCCGACGCCGTGCGGCGGCTGGCCGAGGCGGTCACCGAGGCCGCGGAGACCTCGCGCGCCTGGGGCGCGGGCACGCCGCTGCTGTTCGCCACCGCGGTGGTGCGCGACGCGCCCAACTGCTCGGAGGTGCTGCAGGAGCTGCGCGAGCGGACCGGGCTGCAGGTGCACACCCTGCCCGGCCAGGCGGAGGCCGAGCTCACCTTCCTCGCCGCCCGGCGCTGGACCGGCTGGCATGCCGGGCCGATGGTCATGCTCGACATCGGCGGCGGTTCCTTCGAGGTCGCCTTCGGCCGCGGCCGGCTGCCCGACTTCGCCGTCTCGCTGCCGCTGGGCGCCGGACGGCTGACCCGCGAACACCTCGGCGACGCCGACCCGCCCAGCCCGCACGCGCTCAAGGAGCTGCGCCGGTACGTACGCCATCAGCTGCGTGACGTCGCCGCCCGGATCCGCTGGGAGGCGCCGCGCAGCGCGGTCGTCACCTCCCGCACGTTCCAGCAGCTGGCCCGGCTCTGCGGCGCCCCGCCCGGCCGCGAAGGCCCGTTCGCGACCCGGCGTCTCGAACGGCAGGATCTGCGCCGTGCGCTGCGCCAGCTGGCGGGCCGGTCGGCCGCCGAGCGGGCACAGCTGCCGGGCATCTCGAAGGCGCGCTCCCGGCAGGCGCTGGCCGGCGCGCTGGTCGGCCACACCGCGCTGAAGCTGATGGGCCTGCCGGGCGCCACCGTGTGTCCGTGGGCCATCCGCGAGGGCGTGCTGCTGCAGCAGCTTGAGGGCGACTCCGGATGGTGGCCGGGCGCCGACGACGCCCTGACCACGGCGCCCGCGAGCCCCACCGTGCAGCCGCTGCATCCGCCGCACCTGACCGCCCTGCCCGGGCGGGTGCCGGAGGAGACGGGCTGAGGAGCGTTACGCCGCCTCGGCCACGACGCGGACAGTGTCGAGCCGGCTGTCCGCCGCGTCCGGCAGATGCATGCCGGCCGCGACGCCGGTGGTGAGATAGCGCAGGACCGGAGCGGTGAGCCGTTCACCGGGGACGACGACCGGAATGCCGGGCGGGTACGGAGTGATCATCTCGGCGGCGATACGACCTGCGGCCTGCGAGGTGGGAACGTCGGTGTGCCGGTTGAAGTAGGCGTCGCGCGGCAGCATGGCCTGCTCCATCCGCAGGCCGGTGGGGGAGGGGACCGCGACCTCGGGGCCGCCGCGCAACTCATCCGCGTGCGCGGCCAGATCGCGCAGCGCGGTCAGCAGACGCCCGGTGGTGGCCTCGTCGTCGGCGTGGGTGATCTGGGCGCTGATGCGCCGGTGGTCGAAGAGGTGGGTGTCGACGCGGTGGTGGGTGCGCAGCCAGTCGGCCGCCCGGTAGCCGGTCACGTTCAGGGCACCGATGTCCATGACGACGGGCAGCGGGTCGAAGTCGGCGGCCCGGCCGGGCCCGCAGAAGTCGTCCCGGTCGTTGACGTGGAAGCCGTCGATGCCCTCGATGGCCGTCCGCGTCCGTGCCGCGAGCTCCAGCGCCCGGCCGATGAGGTCGGTGCCGTGCTGGATCATTTGCCGGCGCCAGGCGTCGATGCCGGCGTAGATCAGGACGTTGGGACTGGTGGTGCCCAGCAGATCGGCGCGGGAGGCGAGCTCCGCCACGTCGATGCGGTCGCCCTGGAGATGGAACACCGAGCCCTGCTCCAGGCCGCTGCCCATCTTGTGGATGCTGGTGACGCAGATGTCCGCGCCCGCGTCCATCGCCCAGGACGGCAGCTGCTCGTGGAAGGGCAGGTGGGCACCCCACGCCTCGTCCACGATCAACGGCTTGGCGCGCCGGTGGCACACCTCGGCCAGGGCGGCGAGATCGGCCGCGCTGCCGTACGGGGTGGGGCTGGTGACCAGCGCGCCGTCGGCGTCGGGATGCCGGGTGAAGGCGTCGTCGAAGGCGGCCGGGGTGGGGGCATGGGCGAGGTGCCGCTCGGCGTCCCAGGCGGGTTCGACCCACACCGGTTCGACGCCGGAGAGGATGAGCCCGGCGATCACCGACTTGTGCGCGTCCCGGCCGACGAGCAGGCTGCGCCCGGTGCACGTGACCGCGAGCATGGCCGCTTTCACCGACAGCGAGCTGCCGCAGGTCGAGAAGAAGGTGTGCTCGGCATGGACCGCGTCGGCCATCAGCGCTTCGGCCCGCTTCAGTACGCGCCCGCGGGTCAGCCGGTCGTCCAGGCCGCCATTGGCCAGCACATCCCCGTAGAACACGGCGTCCCCGAGCACCGCCCGCGCCCGTGGATCCGCGCCCCGGGCCTGCTTGTGACCGGGAGGCGTGAAACCCAGCCGCTCCGCGGCGTGATACTCGGCGAGGGCGTCCAGCACGGGCGCTTCATCGTGGTTCATGACCATCGTCCCACTATGGCGGACGGGTCGATCTTCGTCGTTGATCTGCGAGGGGACGGGCGGTCAGGGGTCGAGCCGCAGGTGGAGCATCGCCTCGAAGCGGGCTTCGGGGGTGGTGAGATCGAGCCCGGACACGGTGGCGAGGCGTTTGAGGCGGTAGCGGAACGTGTTGGGGTGGACGTGCATGGCGGCCGCGGCGGAGATGACGTCGCCGAAGGCGTCGAGCCAGGCGGCGAGGGTCTCGGTCAGGGTCGTGCCGTGCTCGGCGTCGTAGGTGCGCAGCCGGGCGATCGGGCTGTCCGGCGGGCCGCCGTCGGCGGCGATCCGGTCGGCGAGTTCGAGGAGCAGGGCGTCCACGTAGACGGCGGCAAGGCCGGCGGTACGCAGGTCAGGGCGGCGGCCGCGCAGGACCCGGAGCGCCCGGTCGGCTTCGGCGCGGGAGCGGCGCAGGTCCTCGGGTCTGGCCGCGACGCCGCCGATTCCGATGACGGCCGACGCCCGGTCGCCGAGCCGTTCGAGGAAGGACGCCGCGACCCGGCGGGCCGCCTCGTCCGACGCGGCGGGCAGCACCGCATACGTGACGCCGCCGAGGGTGGCGGTGGCCGTCCGCGGGTGGATCGCGTTGAGGTGAAGGGCGAGCGCGCCCGCGATCCGGTCGGCGGCCACCACCCGGTCGGCGGCCGGAGCGGTGTCGGTCGCCGCCAGGGCCAGCACGCACGCGGGCTGGGCGGACAGACCGAGCCTGGCGGCGGCCCCCGGCGCGCCCTCGCCGCCCTCCAGGAGGGTGGCGAGCAGGTCGGCGCGGAGCCGGTGCCCCACGTCCTCGCCCGCCCTGCGGCGCAGCAGATGCAGGGCGGCGACCTTCGCCGCGTCGCTCAGCGCGCGCTCGCTGTCCCCGGTCAGCGGACCCTTGACCACGACCCAGATGGAGCCGAGGATCTCCCCGCCCGCGCGGACCGCGATCGCGACCCGGGGCTTCGCCGCGATCCCCTCCAGATACAGCGGCTCGTCGTTGCGGTAGAGCGAGCGGAAGGCACCGCGCTCCTCCAGGGCCCGCAGCTTCTCCGCCGGGACCTGGCGGTCGAGGATCGTCGCGATCCTGGCCTCGTCGCCCTCCTCCTGGCGGCTGGAGAAGGCCAGCACCCGGCCGTCCCGGTCCTCGACGGTCACCGGCCCGTCGAGGAGCGCGGAAATCGCGTTGGCCAGCGCGAACAGGTCGCCGGCGAGCGGCTCTTCGGCCGGCTCCCCGACGAGCTCGCCGACCGAGAGCATCGACCGCAGCAGCGCGGCGACCTGCGCCCAGGACGCCCCCGCCATCAGCCCGAGCACCGGGATCGCGGCCTTGCGGACGGCCGCCTCCACCCTGGCGTCCACGGCGACCGGGGCCCGTACGATCACGGCCGCCGCGCCGAGCCCGGCCGCCCGCTCGACCAAGGTGGTGACCTCGTCCGCGCCGTAGACGCCGACGCCGAGGACGATCGCCCCCGGCAGCCGGGCCGGGGCGTCCTGCGGGTCGTGGATGAGCACGCCGCCGACCGGCCGGGCCGGGTCCGGTTCGCCGACCGTGGACACGATGAAGGTCGAGCCCAGGTCGGCGAGGACGCGGCCGAGCGGGGCCTGCTCCCGCCCGGTCATGCCCGTATCCGCGGTACGTCGTCCGTCCTCATCGGTCTCCCTTCCGCTCGACGAAGTACCGGCCGTCGCGGGTGAATCCGGTGACGGCCGCGCCGTCGGCGAGCAGGCCGCCGAGGATATCCCGTAGCGCCGACCGCCAGGCCTGCGCGACCGCCGGCCGCGCGCCGCGCAGTGCCTCGATGTCGGACGGGACGCGGACACTGAGGCAGGTGGCGTCGAGCGGTCCGCGGACCGGCAGCCCGTCCGCGTCCGCGTCGAGCCCCGCCACGGCATCCGGTGGCACCGGCGCCTGATGGTGCGACCGTACGCAGGCCTCGGCGACGGCGGGATCGGCCAGGTTCCAGCCGACGAGCAGCCGGTCGGAGCCCTGGCCCTTGTTGACGCCGTCGTCCATGACGCCGTAGAAGTCCGGCAGATACTCCTCGGCCACCGCGCCCAGCTTCGCGAGGTTGAAGTAGGCGTTGCGGCTGACCAGCGGATCGTAGGTCCAGGTCACCTTGGTGAGGGCGCGCTCCAGCGCCCAGGCCCGCTGGTGCACCTTCAGCGCGAACCCGATGTTACGGCCGCGGGCCCGCGCGTCGACCCCCGCGATGTGCGAGTGCAGCCCGGCGTCCGAGAGGAAGCCGATGCAGACACCGATCAGCCGGTCCGCCTCGTACGCGCCGGCCACATAACTGCCCGCGTGCTGAAAGCCGCGCAGCAGCGCCATGGTGATCAGCGGGCTGCCCGGCGGCGGCCGCCAGACCCGGTCGAGCAGATCGCAGGCGGCCCGGAACTCCGCCTCCCGCGACAGCTGCCTGATGGCCACGCCGGACCGTCGCTGAGCCAGGTCGGACGCCGCCGCGGCCGCCTCGACGATGTCGCTCACACCTCCTCCCGTACGAACGCGTGGATCTGCCATGTGGGGTGCTGAATCAAGGTCGCCTCGCGGGTGTCCGGTCAGGAGAGCTGCAGGGGGCGGGTCGCCGGGCGGTCGGCAGCGGGCTCGCCGCCGATGTCGGTGCGGGCGCCCGAGGCGGGACAGAAGACCGCCTCCATCGCGGCGGTGGAGATGCCGCCCTGATCGACCCAGTCGCCGTTGATGTTGACGCTGGCGAGCTTCGATCCGTCGCGCTGGCCCATCGTCCACGACAGCGAGCCGTGGATCGTGCCGCCGTGGCCCCACACCTGCACGCCGCAGGACAGCTTCTGGGCGATCATGCCGAGGCCGTAGGCGGTGTTGGGTATCCAGTTCACGGTCGGCACCGCGGTGAACATCGCCTTCTGCTCGGCGGCACGCAGCAGCCGGCCGCTGAGCAGGGCGCTGTAGAACCGGTTGATGTCGCCCGCCGTGGAGATCATGTCTCCGGCCGAGCCGGCCCAGGTCGCGCTCATCTCGGTCACGTCGTGCACCGGGGCGGCGGGGTCGGCCACCATGAGCTTGGAGTACGCCCTGCCGTGCGGCCCGGAGATGCTCGTGCTGCGGCCCGGGAGGTACGTGTTGGACAGCCCGAGCGGCACGATGATGCGGCGGGTCACCTCGGTGGCGAGGGAGCGGCCCGTCACCTTCTCGGCGAGCATCCCGGCGAGGATGAAGTTGGTGTTGGAGTACGCCCACGACGTGCCTGGCGCGAAGTCCGGCGCATGGCTCATCGCCGTCTTGACGAGCTCCTCGGGGCTGACGCTGTCGAAGCGGTGGTCGAGGAAGCCCTGGCCGACCAGCTTGGCCAGGATGTCCGGGTCGTTCGTGTAGTTGAAGATGCCGCTGGTGTGGTTGAGCAGCTGCCGCACGGTGATCGCGCCGCCGTCGTGGCCATTGCCCGTCACCACACCGGGCAGCCACTTCTCGACGGTGTCATCGAGGCTGAGTCGCCCCTCACCCACCAGCTGCAGCAGGACCGTGGCGGTGAACGTCTTGGTCGTGCTGCCGATCCGGTAGCGGTCGCGGGAGGTCAGCTTGCGGCCGGACGAGGTGTCCGCGACGCCCGCGGTGCCGAACCACCGGGCGGAGCCCTTCTTGACCTCGGCGAGAATGCCGGGGGCCCCGCCCTCGCTCACCGCTCGGTCCAGCACCCGCTGGACGGCGTCGTTCTTCGTCGCGGTGTCCGGGGACGCGCCCTGGGACACAGCCGGTGCCGCGACCATCACCATGGCCGCGATGCTCGCGGTGAGGACAGCTCTGGAACGACGGAGCATGGGGTTCCTTTCGTAGCGAGGCCGGCAGGGACGTACACCCGGGCATTGCTTCCGGGAGCCGACATCGTCACCGGCGCCGGCACCCCCTGGCTAAGGACGGCCGGACGAAATCCCGGCCATCGATTGGTGCGGGCGGATGAACCCGGCCGGGCGGCGTGCCCCCGTCGGCACCGCCAAGTGCCCTTTGGACGCCCGCACATACCGGGACGCCTCCCTTCGTACGACGGTCCGAAGAGGCGCCCCGGCGGCTGCCCTAGCGTTCGCAGCCTCAACTTGGATGCGCTGCCGTCCGACCTGGAGGTCCTCCCATGGCGACCCGTACCAACCTGACGGCCCTGCTGCTCGCCACCGCCCTGCCGCTTGCCGCCTGCTCCGGTGACGGCTCGCGCACACCGGCGGCCGGTGACGGGACGCTGGTCATCGACACGTCCTTCGATCTCAAGACGGCCGACCCGGGGCGGATGTACGAGACGACCGGCATGTTCGTCAACAAGGCCCTTTACGACACGCTGCTCACCTTCGACGGCTCCGATGTGAAGAAGCCGGTGCCGGCGCTGGCCAAGTCGTTCGAGCTGTCGGACGACGGCAAGGTGCTGACGCTCAAGCTCCGTTCGGGGGTGAAGTTCAGCGACGGATCGCCGCTCACCGCGGACGACGTGGTCTTCTCGCTGAATCGCGTACGCGGCATGAAGGGCACCCCGTCCTTCCTGCTGGAGGGGGTGGAGGTGGCCAAGACCGACGCCACCACGGTCACGATGACGTCGAAGGTGCCCAACCCGGCGCTGCCGTACATCCTGCCGAACCCCGTGCTCAGCATCCTCAACAGCAAGGTCGTCATGAAGCACGGCGGGACCACCGACCCGAAGGACAAGGCGGAGAAGTACCTCAACTCCGCGTCGGCCGGCTCGGGTCCGTACAAGCTGGAGTCCTTGAGCGTCAGCAGCAAGGTGGTGCTGCGGGCGAACCCGGAGTACTACGGCCGCAAGCCCGCCTACGGCAAGGTTGTGATCCGTAACGTCGAGGCGGCGACGCAGAAGCTCAACGTGCAGCGCGGCGACAGCCAGGTGGCGCTGAACCTCTCCGGCGACCAGGTCAAGACCGTGGCCGGCAGCCTGGAGGTGCTGAAGACCGCGTCGGCGAATGTGATCTACCTGCACGCCACCCGGAACAAGTCGGTCAGCAAGACCACGCCGAACCCGAAGTTCGCGGAGGCGGTGCGCAAGGGTGTCGACTACCAGGGGCTGCTGGAACTGGCCGGCGCGGGCTCGGTGCAGGCGCCGGGCATGATCCCCTCGCAGATCCTCGGCGCACTCCCGCAGGACCAGGCCGCCAAACGGGATGTGGCGGGCGCCAAGGCGGCGCTGAAGGCGAGCGGGCTGAAGAATCCGAAGGTCAAGCTGGAATACCCGAGCGAGATCACCGTCAACGGCCTGCCCTTCCAGCCGCTGGCCGAGCGCATCCAGTCCAACCTCAAGGATGTCGGCATCACCGTCGATCTCGCGCCCGCCCCCATCTCCACCGCGGCGGACAACTACCGCACCGGCAAGGAGGAGATGGGCCTGTGGTACTGGGGCCCGGACTATCCCGACCCCAGCGACTACCTGGTGTTCCTGCCCGGCAAGCCCGTGGGCCAGCGCGTCGGCTGGAAGCCGGGCACGGACAAGGCGGTGGAGGACGCGGGCGAGAAGGCCGCCACGGTGCTCGGCGAGGCCGAGCGCCGGCAGGCCTACCACGACATGCAGACCGAGCTGAACGACTCGGGCCCCTTCATCCCGCTCATCCAGCCCAGCCAGAACATCGTGTCGGCCACCTCGGTGACCGGCCTGAAGTACCACCCGGTGTGGACCGTCGATGTCGCCGACCTCGGTGCCAAGTGACGTGACCGCGCTTCGAGACCGGGTCCGGCGGCTCCGCCCGTTCGCCGGCTTCCTCGCCCGCAGGGTCCTCATCGCGGTCCTGCTGGCCTGGGGCATCACGCTGGTGACGTTCGTGCTGACCAACATGGTGCCGGGCGACCCTGTGGCGGCGAACCTGGGCCAGCGGGCGCTCGGCGACGAGACGATCGTGGCGCAGTGGCGGGCCGAGCACGGGCTCGACAAGTCGCCCCCGGAGCAGTACCTGATGCACCTTCAGGCGCTGCTCCACGGCGACCTGGGCATGAGCCAGCAGTCCCACCGGCCGGTCGGCGACGACCTGGCGGAATTCGTACCGGCGACGCTGGAACTGGCCGGCGTGGCGATCGTGGTGTCGCTGGTCCTGGGCGTGGCGTTCGGAATGATCGCGGCGCTGCGCCGGGACCGTCCGGCGGACCACGCGCTGCGGATGCTGAGCCTGATCGGCATCTCGGTGCCGACGTTCTGGCTGGCGCTGCTGGCCTTCTACGTCTTCTTCTACCGCCTGCAGCTCACCCCGGGCAGCGGCCGCGTCGACCCCGGACTCGGCGCGCCGGAGTCCGTCACCGGGCTGCACACCGTGGACGCGGCGCTGGCCGGCCAGTGGGACGTCTTTGCCAGCGCGCTCGGCCACTTGATCCTGCCGGCGCTGGTGCTGTCGCTCTACACGATCGCGCTGCTGACGCGCTTCACGCGCAGCGCCGTTCTGGAGGTGCTCGGCCAGGACCATGTCCGGGCCGGCCGGGCCAAGGGACTGCCCCGCCGGGTGATCCTCAGGAGTTACGTGCTGCGCTCCGCGCTGGTGCCGATCATCACGGTGGCGGGGCTGGCGTTCGGCAGCCTCCTGTCGGGCACCGTCCTGGTCGAGGCGATCTTCGCGTGGCCGGGCATCGGCCAGTACGCGTACAAGAGCGCCACCACCCTCGACCTACCCGCGATCATGGGCGTCGGCCTGGTCGTGGGCATCGTCTACCTGGTCATCAACCTGATCGTGGACGTCCTGTACGGCGTCATCGACCCCCGAGTGAGGCTGCGTTGAGACGGCTACCCCAAGCGTGGCGGCGGCTCCCCGAGGCCTGGCGGCGGCCGCTGGCCGTCACCGGCGGCATCATGGCGCTCGCCTGGGTGGTGATCGCTCTCGCCGCGCCGCTGCTGGCGCCGCACGATCCCCTCGCCCAGGATCTGCCGCGCCTCGCCGGGCCGGGGCCCGGGCACTGGTTCGGCACCGACCAGCTCGGCCGCGACATCCTCAGCCGGGTCGTGTACGGGGCCCGGGTATCGCTCCCGCTCACCCTGCTGCTGGTCGCCCTCTCGGTGCTGATCGGCGGGCTTCTCGGCGCCATCGCCGGGTACTTCGGCAGGTGGGCGGACGAGGCGATCATGCGGCTGGCCGACCTCGTCTTCGCCTTCCCGACGATCATCCTGGCCATGGTGGTGGCCGCCGCGCTCGGCCCCAGCCTCGGCAACGCGGTGCTCGCCGTCCTCGTCGTGGCCTGGGCGTCGTACGCGCGTGTCAGCCGCGGCCTGGTGCTGGCGGTGCGCGGGCAGGAATACGTGCTCAGCGGGCGGCTGCTCGGCTTCTCGACCTGGCGCTCGCTGCGGGTGGACGTGCTGCCCAACGTGACCGGGCCGATCCTGGTGCTGGCCACGCTCGACATGGGTACGGCGCTGCTGCTGCTGTCCGGCCTGTCGTTCCTGGGCCTCGGTGCCAAGCCGCCGTCCGCCGAGTGGGGGGCGATGGTCGCGTCGGGGGTGGAGGTGTTCGACAGCTGGTGGGTGGCGACCTTCCCGGGGCTGGCGATCCTGACCGTGGTGCTGGCGTTCAACTTCCTCGGCGACACGCTGCGCGACGCGCTCGATCCCCGTACGGCCCGCGCCATCAAGGAGCGTGCGCTGTGACGTTCACGATCACCGAGCTGCGGGTGACGATCCGCGGGACCGAGATCCTGCGCGGCGTCGACCTCGATGTCCAGAAGGGGCAGGTGCACGGGGTCGCCGGGGAGAGCGGGTCCGGCAAGACCATGACGGGTCTCGCCGTCCTCGGCCTGCTGCCGCACGGCGCGGTGGCGAGCGGGCGGGTCGAACTCGCGGGGCGGGACCTGCTCGGGCTCCCGGACAAGGACCTGGGCCGGGTGCGCGGCAACGAGATCGCCATGGTCTTCCAGGACCCGGCCACCAGCCTGCACCCCATGCTCAGCGTCGGCCGGCAGCTGACCGAGCACATGCGCTCGCATCTGGGCCTGAGCAGGGCGGAGGCGCGGGAGCGCGCCGCAGAGCTGCTGGCCAAGGTCCGTATCCCCGGCCCGGCGGAGGCGCTGACGCGCTACCCGCACCAGTTCTCGGGCGGCATGCGGCAGCGCATCGCCATCGCGGTGGCGCTGGCCTGCGATCCGCAGGTGCTCATCGCCGACGAGCCCACCACCGCGCTCGACGTGACCGTGCAGGCCGGAATCCTGCGGCTGCTGCGCGGCCTGTGCGACGAGCTGGGTCTTGCCATCATGCTCATCACCCACGATCTGGGCGTCATGTCCGCGATCGCCGACGAGGTGAGCGTGATGCGCTCCGGCGCCGTCGTGGAATCCGGCCCGCGGGACACCGTGCTGCGCGCGCCGTCCCATCCCTACACCCGCTCGCTGCTGGAGGCCCTGCCGTGACCCTGCTCAGCATCGACGACCTCGTCGTCGAGCACCGGACCCCCGGGCGGCCCACGGTCAGGGCGGTCGCGGGCGTGGGCCTCACGGTGGCCAAGGGCGAAGTCGTCGGCCTGGTCGGCGAGTCGGGGTGCGGCAAGTCGACGCTGGCCCGCGCCGTCTGCGGGCTGCACCCGGCGGCGGGCGGCTCCATCACCTTCGACGGCCGCGCTGTCACCCCGCTCGGCCTGCGGCGCAGAACGCTGACCGGCATCCAGATGGTCTTCCAGGACCCCTACTCCTCGCTGAACCCGCGACGCCGGGCCGGCGACCAGATCGCCGACGGCCTGCGCGCCGGCGGCGGCCCCGGCACGCCGGCCGACCTTCTTGAACGCGTCGGCCTTCCGCGAGACTTCGCCGCCCGCCATCCGCACGAGCTCTCCGGCGGCCAGCGCCAGCGCGTCGCCATCGCCCGCGCCCTGGCCGCCAGCCCGCGCCTGCTGATCGGCGACGAACCGATCTCGTCACTCGACGCCTCGGCCCAGTCTCAGGTCGCCACCCTCATGCGCGATCTGGCCGTGGACTCGGGCGCCGGGCTGCTCTTCATCAGCCACGACCTGTCCGTGGTCCGGCTGATCGCCGACCGGATCGCGGTCATGTACCTCGGCAAGATGGTCGAGGTCGGCGCGACCGAAACGGTCTGGAACGATCCGCAACACCCGTATACCCAGGCCCTGTTGAGCGCCATCCCGCACCCCGACGCCCTCGGTAATCTGCCCGCCGAACTGCCAGGGGACGTCCCCGACCCGGCCGACCCGCCCTCAGGGTGCCGGTTCCACGCGCGCTGCCCGCACGCGATGGACGTGTGCGGCGTACGGGAACCCGACTTCGGGCCCGCCGCCTGCTGGCTGCACGCACCGGCGCTGCCGTAGCCGGGGCCGTCCTCAGGAGGACGCCCACGCCCGCTGCCGCAGCCAGGTGTCGACCGCGTCGTAGGCGCGTGCGCGTACGTCGCTGCGGGAGAGGAAGACGTCGTGGCGGGCTCCGGGGACCGGGACGACCGTGGTCTCGCCGCCGAGGCAGCCGGCCCAGCGGGCGATCTGCGCGACGTCCAGGATCAGGTCGGCGCGGTCGCTCAACTCCGAGTACCGGGTGGAGAAATGGGTCCGGTCCGAGCGCAGGATCAGCGACGGCACCCCGATGTCGAGGCCCCGGTGCAGGGCGGCGTGGCCGCGGCGGATGGCGTTGAGCCAGCCGACGGTGACCGGGAAGCCCTGCAGCGGCTTGAGTTCGAGGTCGAAGTCCCATTCGCCGGTGCGGCTCCGGTGCAGCGTGTCGCCGTACGGGCTGGCCGGCAGCCGCAGCGCGCGCAGCGGGACCGCCCTGGCCGCCAGCCGCAGCAGCTGGGTGACCGGGCCGCGCTGCGCCGCGCCGCCCTGCAGGTCGAACCAGGGGCTGTTCAAGATCAGGCCGGAGACCGGGGCCGGCGAGCCGGCCGCGCGGCGGCGCTGCAGCCACAGCGGGAGGATCAGGCCGCCGGTGGAGTGGGCGGCCAGCAGCAGGGGCACATCCGGGTGCTCCGCGGCGATGGCCGCGACGGCGAGGTCGAGCTCCTGGTCGTAGCGGGCCAGGTCGCTGACGTAGTGGGCGGTCTGACCCGGACGCCGGGCGCGGCCGCACTTGCGCAGGTCGAGGGCGTAGAAAGCGAACCCGCGGGCGGCGAAGAAGTCGGCCAGCTCGGTCTGGAAGAAGTAGTCGGAGAAGCCGTGGGTGTAGAGGACGGCGCCGCGTACGGGTACCGCGTCGTCGGGCTCCTTGCGCACCAGCACCGCGGCCGCCGTGCCTTCGCCGTCGGGGTCGCGGCCGAGGTCGAAGGTGTGCTGCTGGAAGCCGTCCAGCAGGTCCGGCTTCCAGTCGAGCGGGATGTGCGCCACGCCCGTCACACCCCGGCCTTCGTGGCAGCGGCGGCGTGCGCCGGGCTGCGCGACAGCCGCAGCTCCGGGTCGTCCACCGGCAGCTTGCGCAGCAGCTTCACGTCCTTCGTGTACTGCATGGAGGTCAGCCACGGCGCGCGGTCGCCCTGCCGGGGCAGCCGGTCCACGGCGCGGCGGACGTACCCGGCCTGGAAGTCGAGGAGCGGGCGCAGCGGCATGCCCGGGTCGGCGACCTCCGGGCAGGCGGTGTCATAGCCGCCCTCGTCCATGCGTGCCAGCAGCCGGCACAGGTGCTCGCAGAGCAGGCCGACCTTCAGGGTCCAGGAGGAGTTGGTGTAGCCGATCGCGTAGGAGAAGTTCGGCACCCCGGAGAGCATCATGCCCTTGTACGCGACCGTGTCGGCGAGGTCGACCGGGCGGCCGTCGACGCTCAGTGTGATGGCGCCCATGGCCTGGACGTTGAGGCCGGTGGCGGTGACCACGACATCGGCGGGCAGCTCGCGGCCGGAGGCGAGTCGCAGGCCGGTCTCGGTGTAGGTGTCGATCCGGTCGGTCACCACGCTCGCGTGGCCGCGGCGGATGGCGCGGAAGAGATCGCCGTTCGGTGCGGCGCACAGCCGCTGGTCCCACGGGTCGTACGGCGGGCTGAAGTGCTCGTCGACCGGGTAACCGTCGGGCAGCACCTTGACGTTGGCGAGCCGGATGAGCTTGCGCGCGGTCTTGGGGAAGCGCTGGCAGAAGCGCCAGACGGCGGCCTGCTTGAGGATGTTCTTGCGCCGGGCGAGGGCGTGGCCGCGCCGGTCGCCGAGGACCTTCTTGAGGCGTTCGGCGATCTTGTCGCCGGCCGGCACCGGCATCACATAGCTCGGCGTGCGCTGCAGCATCGTCACGTGCTCGGCCGTGGCGGCCATCGCCGGCACCACGGTGACCGCGGTGGCGCCGCTGCCGATGACGACGACGCGCTTGCCGGTGTAGTCGAGGTCGGCGGGCCAGTGCTGCGGGTGCACGATGCGGCCGCGGAAGTCCTCGCGCCCGGCGAAGTGCGGAGTGAAGCCCTCGTCGTAGCGGTAGTAGCCGGCCGCGCAGAACAGCCAGGAGCAGGTGAGCGTGGACCGCTCGCCGGTGTCGGCCCGCTCCACCACCACGGTCCACCGGGCCCGCTCCGCCGACCAGTCCGCGCTGATCACCTTGGTGTGGAAGCGGATGTGGCGGTCGATGCCGCGCTCCTCCGCCGTCTCCCGTAGATACGCGAGGATCTTGTCGCCGTCGGCGATCGCGTCCTTGTCCCGCCAGGGCTTGAACTCGTAACCGAAGGTGTGCAGGTCGGAGTCCGAGCGGATGCCGGGGTAGCGGAAGAGGTCCCAGGTGCCGCCCAGGGCGCCGCGCGACTCGAGGATCGCGTACGTGCGCCGCGGGTGCTCGCGCTGGAGGTAGTGGGCGGCGCCGATCCCGGAGATGCCGGCGCCGACGATCAGCACGTCGAGCTCGGTGGCGGCGGCTTGCGAAGACATGGGTGTCAGCTCCCGTACGGACGGAGGATCAGTGGCGGCGGCGCGGCAGTGACCATTGTCCGGTGATCGGCGTCGCGCCCGCCAGGTGCAAACTGCACCAGCAAGCAGAGTCTCTGGAGCAATATGCCCCGCCTCGCTAGGCTGCTGCCATGTCCTGGGAGCCGCCGTCACCGCGGATACGCGAGCTGATCCGGGAGGGCGCGCGGCTGGCGCTCGACCCGCCGGAGGAGTGGCTGCGTGAGCTCGACGAGGCCACCCTCTCGGGCCCGCAGCGCGGGCAGCTCAGCCACGACCCGGCACTCGCGGCCGCCACCCGCCGCGCCAACCGGGCGAACCTGCACTTCTGGGCCGTGGCCAATGTCGACCGGCCCGGCGAGCGGGTCGCGCCGAACACCGGCGATGTACCGGTGGCGGTCGCCCGCGAGCTGGTGCGCCGCGGGTTCAACGAAAGCGGCCTGGACGCCTACCGGGCCGGCCAGGGCGTCGCCGTCCGGCGCTGGACCGAGCTCTGCCTCTCCCTCACCTCCGACGTCGGCGAGCTGCGCGAACTCCTCGACGTCTCCTGCCGCTCGATCACCACCTTCGTCGACGACACGATCGCGGCCGTCGCCGGCCTCATCGCCGAACAGCGCGACGACCTCGCCCAGGCCACCCACGCCGAACGCCGCGAGACCGTCAGCCTGCTGCTGCACGGGGCGCCGCTGCCACGGGACCGGGCCGAGCAGCGCCTCGGCTACCGGCTGGCGGGACGGCACACCGCCGCCATCGTCTGGACCGAGGAGCCGCACGCCGACGCCGCTGCCCTCGGCCGGGTCACCGACCTGATCGCCGCCAGTGCCGCGGACCCGCACCCGCTGACGGTGCTGGCCGGCGAGGCGACCCGCTGGCTGTGGCTGCACGGCCGCCCGGATCCGGGCGCGCTGCGCGAGCAGCTGACCGCCGAGCCGGGGGTACGGGCGGCCATCGGCTCCACCGGCGCTGACCTGGCGGGCTTCTGCCGCAGCCACCTCGACAGCCTCACCGTCCAGCGGATGCTCGCCCGCCTCGCCTCACCCCAGCAGCTGGCCACCCACGACGAAGTGGAGCTCATCGCCCTGGCCACCTCCGACGTGGAGGCCGCCGACAGCTTCGTCCGCCGCGTCCTCGGCGACCTCGCCCGCGCAGAGCCCGGCATCCGCGAGGCGGCCCGGATCTTCATCGCCGCCCAGTGCAACGCCTCCCGCGCCGCCGACCGCCTCTACATCCACCGCAACACCCTGCTCCGCCGCCTGGCCCAGGCCGACCGGCTGCTGCCCCGGCCCCTGGCCGAGGACGTCATCGCCATCGGCGCCGCGCTGGAGGTGCTGCGGTGGCGCGGCACGGGCTGAGACCCGGTGCGCGCTACTCGTCAGCGAGCCACAGGGAACGCGTGCCGAGCCCGGCCACGTCCAGGGCCAGTTCCGCGTACATCGCGTTGGCCCAGGAGAACCAAGGCCGGGTGAACCGGTGCGGGTCGTCCTTGTGGAAGGACTCGTGCATCGCGCCCGTACCGGCGTCGGTGTCGATCAGCATGCGCAGCGACTCCAGGCGCCGGGCCGGGTCCTCGCTCGTCAGACCCGCGACGGCGATCGCGATGGGCCAGATGTGCCCGTCCGGGGTGTGCGGGCTGCCGACACCCTCGGCGGCCGTTCCGCGATACCAGGTCGGATTGGCCGGGGAGAGCACGAATTTACGGGTCGCCAGGTACTGCGGGTCGCCCGGCGGGATCTTCGCCACCAGCGGGAGCGACAGCAGGCTCGGCATGTTGGCGTCGTCCATCAGCAGCGCATTACCGCGCCCGTCGACCTCGTAGGCATAGATCCGGCCGTACTCGGGATGATCCACGGTGCCGTGCTGCCCGACCGCCGCCCGCAGCTCGGCCGCCAATGCCGCGGCGTCGGCGGCGAGTTCGGTCTCCCGTACGTGCTCCGCCATCGCGGCCACGCCGTCGAGGGCGGCCGCCGCGCACAGGTTCGCGGGCACGTTGTACCCGTAGTCGCACGCGTCGTCGCTGGGCCGGAATCCGCTCCAGGTCATTCCGGTACGGGCCACAGGGGTGCCGCGCCCCGCGTTCGGCAGGGTGTCGGTCGGCGGCCCGTCCGAGCGCACGAAGCGATAGGCCGATCGGTGCTCGTGGTCCTGCTCCGTGCGCCACAGCGAGACGACGGTGCGCGCCGTTTGGACCGCCTGCGGCAGGTGGTCGGCACGCCCCGTCGCCGCCCAGAAGCGATGGGCGAGCAGCAGCGGGAAGGCGAGGGAGTCGACCTCGTATTTCTCCTCCCACACCCACGGGTCGTCGCAGAGGTCGTCCTGATCGTGGGCCTGCCCGGAGGGTTCGGCGTTGAAGGCATTGGCGTACGGGTTGTGGGCGATCTGCCCGAACTGCCGCCGCAGCACGGCGAGCAGGAGCTCCTGCAGTGCGGTGTCGTCCCGTAGCAGCGCCAGATACGGCATCAGCTGCGTGGACGAGTCGCGCAGCCACATGGCCGGGATGTCGCCGGTCACGACGAACGCGGTGCCGTCGGGCATCGGCCGGATGGTGCGCGCCAGGGTGTCGTCCAGGCAGCGCAGCAGCGTCTCCCCGAAGCGGGGGGCGCCGAGGCCGTCGAGGCGGCGGACCGCCTCGTGGATGACCGGGTTGTCCTTGACGGTGGTGGGGAAGTGCATCGTCGGCCTTCGGGTTACGCGCCGTAGCGGATGACGCGGGTCGGGACGGTGACGCGGCGGGAGGCGGGCGGCTCCGCGTCGCGCTGTGCGACGCGGTCGATCAGCAGGCGGGCGGCCTGGCGGCCGATCTCGTCCGCGTCGTACGAGACGACGGTCAGCGGGATGCCGAGGACGTCGGACAGGTCGAAGTCGTCGAAGCCGGCGACGGGGAGGGTGGTCTCCGCCTTGTAGAGAGCCCGGATCGCGCCTTGGCTGATGCGGTTGTTGGTGCAGAACAGCGCGGTGGGCTGTGCGTCCCGTTCCAGCAGTTCGCGGGTCGCCCGCTCCGCCGTACCGGCGTCGACCAGGCCCTGGCGGATGAGGTCGTGGACTGGTTCGATGCCGGCCTCTTCGTGCGCCGCCCAGAATCCGCGCAGCCGCTCGGCGCCGGTGTAGAGCGCCGGCGGGTTGCCGAGAAAGGCGATCCGGGTGTGTCCCTCGGCCAGCAGGCCGGCGGTGGCCTCGCGGGCGCCGTGGAAGTCCTCGACCAGGACGCAGTCGGTGTCGAGCCCTGCGGGCGGCCGGGCGGCGAGGACGACCGGGACGTGCCGCATGGCATCGGCCAGGTGCTGCTGGCGGCTGCCGGTCGGAACGACGATCAGGCCCTCGACCGAGTGGTCGATGAGGTCGTCAATCAGGTCGGGTTCGCGCTCGGCCTGCTCGGCGGAGTTGCTGAGCAGCATGCGGAAGCCGTACTCCGTGGCGACTTCCTGGACGCCGAGGGCGAGGCGCGAATAGAACGGGTTGGCAAGGTTGGTGACGACCAGACCGATCATGCCGCTGCCGCCGAGGCGCAGGCTGCGCGCGGTCTGATTGCGCCGGTAGCCCAGCCGGTCGACCGCGGCGAAGACCCGCTCGCGGGTCGCCTCGGAGACGCCGGGGTCGTTCTTCAGCACGCGTGACACGGTCATGGCGCTGACCTGCGCGAGCTTGCCGACGTCATGCATGGTCGGCCCACCGCCGCGGCGAGCGGTCATGACCCTGTCCCTTCCTCTGCCTGCCGGTTCCGGCGCCCCGGTGGTCATCGGGCGCCGGGTGTGTCCTGCGCCCAGTGGGCGGCTCCGATCAACGGTGCCTCCGCGGGCTGCCTGGCGGGCAGCACCGGCACGTCCGCGCCGCCGGCCGCAGCCAGTCCGGTGGCGAACGCCGGGTGGACCAGGTCCCACGACCGGGCCATGGAACCACCGACGACCACCGCGGTGGCCTCGAAGCGCTCGATCCACGGGCCGAGGGCCTGGCCAAGTGCGTCGAAAGCGTAGCGGAAGGCTTCCGCCGCGCAGGCGTTGCCCTGCTTGGCGCGCGCCGCGATCTCATGGACGTCGGGGAGGTCGTGAGCGTCGGCCGGCGCGGTGCGGTTGGCGTAGTGGGTGCGGATGCCGCGGCGCGAGATGGTGTCCTCCAGGGGGCGGCCGTGCACGGTCAAATGGTGCACATGCCCGCTCGGCGGCACCCGGGAGCCGTCGTGCACCGGCCGGCCGGCGGACAGGAACGCGGACCCCACGCCCGTACCGAGCGTCAGGCAGACCGCCCGGTCGTGACCGGCGGCGGCGCCGGCCCGGTACTCGCCGATCGCGAAGGCGTCGGCGTCATTGAGGAAGCGCAGCCGCTCGGCCCGGCCGGTCAGCCGCTGCCGCAGGCCGGCGCCGACATCGATGCCGGACAGGGACTCGAACTTCCCGATGCCGGTGAAGAGGCCGATCCCGGTGTCGTAGTCGAAGGGCCCCGGCATGGCCACGCCCCAGTGCGGGCGGTGGCCGGCCGGCAGCTCCAGCGCGGCGTCGGCGATGGCATCGAGGATGCCGTCGGCCGCGGCGTGCGCCCGCAGCGGCCGGCGCGTCACCGACGACGCGATGGGGTGGCTGCTTGCGGGATCGACGAGTGCGGCCGTCACATGGGTCCCGCCGACCTCGAGTACGGGTATGGGCGCGAGCGCTCCCCGCACGGAGGTCGCGGTCACGGCTCTACCACCAGGGCCTTGACGATCCGCACCTCGCCCGAGCCCACCGCGCGCACGCGGTAGGCGCCGGTCGCGGCGGGCACCGTGATGGTCTCCGCGAAGGCCAGGAAGTGGGTGCGGCCGTCGTGGGTCTCGATGACGGCGCCCTCGCCCGCGGCGACGTTGAGGAGGTGGAAGCGGCCCTCGGTGTCGTCGGCGATGTCCGCGTCCGGCGCCACGACGAGGCGGTGCACCGCGCAGAACATCTCCGGAAGCGCACCGATCACTTCCTCGCGCCACCCTTCGCCCGCGCGCAGCGTCCGCGGTTGCTGGACCAGGTCCTTGGTCACGTCCTCGCCGCGCCGGGTGGTGTCCAGGTTGGCGAAGCCGTGCTCGTACGGCAGCGGCCGGGAGTGGCCGGCGGCGTCCTGGCGCAGCCAGTCGTAGAAGCGCAGCGAGTAGAGATACGGCGTCGCACTCACCTCCAGCACCAGGTTGCCCGCGCCGGAGGCGTGCGGGGTGCCCGCGGGAATCATGAACAGCTGGCCCACCGTGGCCGGATGGCTCTGGACATGGTCCTCGACCGGCATCGGCGTGCCCTTGGCAATGGCATCCTGCACCTGGTGGCGCATGGTGTCGACATCCGCCTCCTCGGTGAGCCCGAGCAGCACCTTCGCGCCCGGCTCGCAGGCCGTGACGTAATACGTCTCGTGCTGCGTGTACGGCCAGCCGAACACCTCCCGCATGTACTGCTCCTGCGGGTGCAGGTGCAGGGACAGATTGCCGCCCCCCATCGTGTCCAGGTAGTCGAACCGGATCGGGAACGCGGTGCCGAACCGGCGGTGCACTCGCTCGCCGAGCATGTCCTCGGGGTGCCACACGCACAGCAGCTGGAACGGGGCCTCGACCTGCGCTCCGCCGGCCGCGCCGATGAGGACGCCCGCCTCGGGGGCGATCAGCTCGTAGCCCAGGGCCGTATTGCCGGCCTGCGGGGTGAAGCCCAGCTCGCTCGCCGCCCATTGCCCGCCCCACGGCGTGGAGTTGAAGTACGGGCGGGTGCGCACCGGGCCCCCGGCCAGGTGCGCGAAGGTCGCCCGCAGCGCGTCGCCGCGTACCGAAGCGGGCGCGGCCGGGTCCTGCATGTCGATCCAGCGCTCGACGCCGGCCGCGATCGCGTCGCGGTGCCGGTCCAGGACCGGCCAGTCGGTGTAGAAGAGGCGCAGCAGTTCACCGGGCTCGCCGGGACGTCCCAGATTCACGCCGACCGGCAGGTCGCCCTTGGTGATCGCCCCCTCGGCGTACCGCTTGGGCAGGTCCGCGTACCAGAGCACATCGGGACCGCAGAGCGAGGCGCCCGGTCCGAAGACCACCAGGACGGTGTCGGCGGCCGGACGTCCGGGCTGTGGGACGGTGTCGAAGAGGTCCGCGACCTGCGCCTCGGACAGCGGGGTGAAGAAGGTGTCGTCGGCGGGGACGGGCTGCGCGGTCAGCCGCTCGTGGGCCGCCGCCGCGTAGTGGCCGCGGATGTCCAGCGAGGTCGCCGTGCGTCCCGCCGCGCGCAGCGCCGCCGCGAGGCCGTCGGCGAGCACCGCCCAGTCCAGGGCCGCGGGACCGTCGACGGCCAGGAGGAGCGGGCCGGGCGGCAGATCGGCGACAGCGGCGGCCCACCCGGCCACTACCTGGCCTTCGACCGGCTCGTAGCTGGGGTGGGGATCGTACGAACGAGACGCGGGGACGGGCACTGCTGCTCCTTGGTCGGCTTCAGGATGCTCGTTAACGATAACAATGCTTGGCGGAAAGGATTCACGAGCTGGAGCAGGGAGACCGGCGACGCATTTAGGCGTCTGACCGGCAAAGCTATCAAGCAGCGGATCCCAGGATGCGCTCCGTTATCGTTGAACTCTTGATGTTCCCGGAATGGTGTCGTTAACGTACTGACAATACGCAGCGGGCAACTCCGGGTTTTCCAGGGAAGGTGGCCCGATTCCGTAAAGGTGATCAATGTCAGCACGGGAGCAGGACCAGCAGCGCGGCCGGGCCACTTGCCCGGCGTCGCTTCCTTGCCGGGATGGCCGCCGGCGCGGCCGCCCTGACGGCGGGAGGCTGCGCCCGCACCCGCCGCCTACGCGTGACCGTGCACCTGCCGCATGACGCCGCCCGTATCGACATAGCGAACCGGATCGACAAGTCCGCGACGCTGACCAACGGGAGCGCGTACTTCGGCCACCGGCGGCGTCACCGGCACCGGGCTGGAGACCGTGCCCGGGTCTGCCACCCACATGCGCGCCATCCGCCGCTGGACCGGCCTCAGCGACAGCACCCACCACGCCGTGCTCGCCACGATCGACACCCCGCTCTTCCAGCTCGGCGGCATCGCCATCCCTTACATCCCGTACCCGCAGTCGCTGCCGCAGCACGAACCGGCCACCGTCTACGCCGCCACCTTCGGCACGCCCGTAAGCGGGGAGCAATTGGCCGCCCGCACGGCAGCCGTCACGGGCCACCCCCTGGTACCGGTCCGGGCCCGCGCCGCAGCCGAGGCCGAGCCGCCGGCACAGCAGCACTTCCTGACGGTGGACGACTCCGGCGTAGGCCTGGTCGGCCTCACCGCCCCGGGCGAGGGCACCCTGCCGCCTGACCACACCCTTCACCATCACCCGCGCCTTCAACACCAACTACCTCGGCCTCGCCCCGACCGAACTGGCCCTGGATCCGGACGGAGCGATCCCGGTCAACGTGCCCCCACTCGGCACCGCCGCCGTCACCCTCCAGCTGTTTGATGTGACACTGCAGGAGTGATCGAAGTACCGGACGCCGTACGCAACATGGCTCGCTCAGCCGGTGCCGAAGACTGGCTCGAGCGCCTGCCCGCGCTTGTCTCGAGCCTCGAGGCCGACTGGTCGATCAGCGTGGGGCGGCCGTACACGGGCGGGTCCGGGGCCTATGTGGCCGAAGCGACCCGGGCGGACGGAGCCGCAGCGATTCTCAAGGTGCTGGTGCCGGGCCTGGGGAACGACTCCTCCAACGAGGCGATGGTGCTCCGCATCGTTGGAGGAGAAGGCTGCCCGGCGCTCTACCGGCATGACGCCGACCGGGACGCCCTGCTCATGGAACGACTGGGGCGGCCGATGTTCGAGCTCGGCCTGCCGCTCGCGCGTCGCCTCGAGATTCTCTGCGATACGGCGGCGCACATCTGGCGGCCCGCGCCGGGCTGCGGGCTGCCCACCGGTGCCGAGAAGGCCCGGTGGCTCGCCGACTTCATTGTGAGGTTGTGGGAGGAACTCGATCACCCCTGTTCCGAGAAGGCGGTCGAGCACGCCCTCGCCTCGGCCCGACGGCGGGAGCAAGCGCACCGCGACGAGAAAGCCGTAGTGGTCCACGGCGACGTGCACCAGCTGAACGCGCTGCAGAGCGATGGCGGCTTCAAGCTGATCGATCCGCACGGTGTCCTTGCTGAGGCCGAGTACGACCTCGGTGTCCTGATGCGTGGAGACCCGGTCGAGCTGCTCGCCGGCGACCCCTTCGAGCGGGCCCGTTGGCTGGCCGCCCGGACGGGGCTCGATCCCGTGGCCACCTGGGAGTGGGGCGTGATCGAGCGGGTGAAGACGGCACTGCTCTGCACGCGGATTCACCTTCAGCCTCTCGGCAGGGACACGCTCCGGGCAGCGGAGGCCGTCGCTGGTTTGTCGATGTCGTAGGCGCCCAGCGCTAGGGCCTTTCTTTTGGATCAGGTGATGGACCACAGGAAGATGCCGACGATGAGGAGTCCAGCGCCGTAGATGGTTGCGGTCTTGTCGTAGCGGGTGGCGATGCCGCGCCACTGTTTCAGGCGGTTGATGCACCGTTCGACGGTGTTGCGCTGTCGGTAGGCATCGCGGTCGAAGGCGGGTGGTCTGCCGCCACGGCTGCCCCGACGTTTGCGGTGGACTTGCTGGTCAGCCGGTAGGGGGATCACCGCACGAATCCCGCGTCTGCGCAGGTACGTGCGAATGGCGCGGGATGAGTACGCCTTGTCCGCCAGGACCACATCCGGACGCGTTCGCGGTCTCCCATGGACGCGCGGGACCCGTAAGGCCGCCATGACCTGCTCGAAGGCAGGGGCGTCCCCTGCCTGGCCGGGGGTGAGCACGAAGGCCAGCGGCCGGCATCGTCCGTCTGCAGCCAGATGGATCTTCGTAGTCAGGCCGCCGCGTGACCGGCCCAACGCATGGTGATTTGGTTCGCCTTCCAGGGCCCCTTCCTTGCGGGCCCCGGCGGCGTGCTGGTGGGCACGCACAACGGTGGAGTCCACGGCCACCACCCACTCCAGATCCGCCTCGGCGTCTGCCTGAGCCAGCAATGCGGTGAAGATTCGCTGCCAGGTGCCGTCTATCGCCCAGTTCCGCAGCCGTGTGTATACGCCCTTCCAGGAACCGTATCGCTCAGGCAGTTGCGGCCACGGCGAGCCGGTCTGGAACTTCCAGGCGATCGCATCGATCACTTGCCGGTGATCTCGCCACCGGCCGCCCCGAGTGGGCGCGCGATCGGGAAGCAGTGGCTCGAGCCGCACCCACTGCCCGTCCGTCAAAGGCATGTTCGGCCTTGACAGCGGACAATCAGACGGCATGGGGTCAGGGGATGCGTCGCCATACGCGCATCCGCCAGCGCAGGTAGCCGGGGCGGCCATCATCATCGAAATCGAAAAATGCCACCGGCCCGGCCGGTGAAGTGAACGTGAGGCGGTCCTGCGGGGCGAGGGTGAGGTCTGGCAGTCCGGCTGCCCGCACGAGCAGTCCGTCGCCGACGCGTTGGACGTCGAGGGGAGTGACGTGCGACGCATAGCGACCCGTGTAGCCGTCGAGGTTCGATGCGGCGGACTCGTGGGCGTGGTGGTGTGAGGGAGTGGGAGGGTCGAGGAGGGAAGTGGCGGCGTCAATGCCCTGCCGGGAGTTGGTCAGGACGACGATCGCGGCTCCGTTTTCGGGGTCGGCGGTGATAATGCCGGACTGGCCAGGGTAGGCGCCTCCGATGCGGACGCTGGAGTACCGCGCGTTGCTCCACAGCATCCAGCCGAGGCCCGGCCCGCGCATGGTGGGCACGCCGCCGGGCGCCGGGACCTGAAGGGCCCGCATGATCTCGGTGCCGGGCTCATCCAGGTGGGCGCGGGTGAATCGGGCCAGGTCCGCGGCGGTGGTGACCAGTGTGCTTCCGGCCGGAGCGAGCGACGGCGTGCACATCGGGTCCCCAACCGGGAGCGGGAGCGGCAGGGCTCGGCTGTCGCGGACGTCGTGGCCCCGGGCCGCGTCCGGGTCCTGGGCAGCCTCGGAGTCCCGGAGGAAGCTGGTATTGGCCATGCCGGCCGGGTCGAGGACGCGGGTGCGCAGGGCGTGCTCAAAGGGCTGGCCGAGGACGAGTTCGAGGATGCGTCCGGCCAGAACGAAGCCGCCGTTGCAGTAGGAGAAGGCGGTGCCGGGCGGGAAGAGCGAGCCGACGGTAGTCAGGTGGTCGGCGTAACGGGCGAGACGGTCGTCGCTGTCACCGGTGTCGAGGAAGAGATCACCGGCGTCCAGGCCGCTGGTGTGTCCGATCAGATGACGCAGCCGCAGGTCGTCGGGCCACGGGCCGGGGAGGTAGCGGGAGACGGGATCTTCCAGGCTGAGCTCACCCTTGTCGGCACAGTGCACCACGAGGCCGGCGGTGAGCAGTTTGGTGATGGAGCCAGGGCGGAACCGTGTGCGGGGCAGTACGGGCTGCTCGGACTCCAGGTCGGTGAGGCCGGCGACCCCAGTCCGGATTGCACCGTCGAGGACGCCCGCAGTCTGAACGCCCGGGATGTGCGGCAGGCTGGCCAGTCGGTCGGCGAGGGCCTGCGGGTCCGCGGCCAGCTCACGGAGGGGGTGCACTATGCGGTTATCGATGGGGTTATGCATGGGGGTATAGTCTGGGGTGTCATGGGAAAAGTCAACGTCTATCTGCCGAACGACCTCGAACGCGCCGTGCGAGCAGCCGGACTGTCGATCTCGGCGATCTGCCAGGCGGCGCTCCAGCGGGAACTGTCCGCGCTGGAACGGCTGCGGTCCGAGGGACAGGCGCCGTACACACCGCGCCTGCGCGCCATCCTGGACGGGGCCAAGGCCGACCAGGCGAGGCAGGGCCGAGATGTCACCGCCCTCGACCTGGCGGGCGCGATCGCCCGCCACGGCGAGAACCTCGGAGCCCGCACACTTACAGCCCTCGGGATCGAGCTGCCGGAACCGCAGCCAGAGAGCGCGGCAGCAGCCACCGACGGTCACAGCCGACTGGCGCCGGATGCCGTCGATGTACTGACCGCCGCCTACAAGGTGGCCGCGGAAATGCGGCACCAGCACCTCGGCACGGAACATGTGGTGATCGCCCTGGCCGCCGAGGACTCCCCGCTGCATGACGTGTTCAGCGTGCTCGGCATCAGCGATCGACTGGTGCAGCAGCAGGTCGAGCGCCTGCTCGACAACCCCTGGACCACCGACCACGCTGCCCCGGAGGACAACACGGCACGGCTGGACCGCCTCGATCAGGAAGTCCAGCGAATCGCCGCCGAGATCGCCAACCTCCGCGCCACCGACGCCTGACCCGCCAACCTGCGCCCCCGAGCGGGCATGACACAACGGCCCGGTAGCTTCCAGCGCAGTCACGACCTGCAGGGCGAATCAGCAAGCTGATCCAAGAGAAGGGCCCTAGCCCTCCTCCCGCAGCCCCCACGGCGACCCGTACTCCTCCAGCAGGTCGACGAACGGCCGGGCCGGCAGTGCCTCCGGGCCGAGCACCCCGGTGCTCGTCCAGGTGCTGCCGGCCAGTAGCTCGAGGGCGATGACCGGGTTGATGGCGGTCTGCCAGACCACGGCCTGGCAGCCGTATTCGCGCATCGACCACTCGTTGTCGACGACGTGGTAGAGGTACACCTCGCGTGCGGCGCCGTCCTTGGTGCCCTTGACCCACGTGCCTGCACACGTCTTCCCCGTCATACGGTCGCCCAGTGCCGCCGGGTCGGGGAGGCAGGCGGCGACCACGTCGCGCGGGGAGACCTCGGCGGGACGGCCGTCGGCGCCGGGGACGGTGACCTTGGCGGTGGAGTCGAGGCCGAGTGCGTGGAGGGTCTTGAGCTTGGCGATGAAGTCGTCGCCTAGGCCGTATTTGAAGGTGACGCGGCGGGCGTCGACCCAGCGGGGGATGAGCAGCACCTCCTCGTGCTCGACGTTGACGCACTCCACCGGGCCGATGCCCTCCGGGAAGTCGAAGACCTCCGGCTCGCTGAAGGGCGCGGTGGTGAACCAGCCGCGGTCCTTCTCGTAGATCACGGGTGGATTGAGGCACTCCTCGATGGTGGTCCAGATGCTGAAGGAGGGGGCGAAGTCATAGCCCTCGACCGTCAGATTGGCGCCGTCGCGGACGCCGATCTCCTCGATCTCGTCGAAGAGTTCGTCGGCCGCGTGCCGGGCGAAGACGTCCGACAGACCCGGCTCCACGCCCATGCCGACCAGGGCCAGCCGGCCCGCGCGGTCCCACTGCTCGGCCAGCGCGAACTGGCCGTCGCCGAGCTTCGTCCCGCAGTTCTCGTACGGGCGGGTGGCGTGCGGCGCGGACAGCGACATCGCCATGTCCAGGTAGTGGATGCCGGCGGCCAGCGCGGCGCGGAACAGCGGCATGACGAAGCGCGGGTCGACGGCGTTGAGGAGGACGTCGCAGCGGGTCTCGGCGATGAGCCGGCGCACGGCCTCCTCGTCGGAGGCGTCGAGGTGCCGGGCGGAGAAGCGCTCCGCGTGCCCGTCGTAGTCCTTGAGCGCGGCGACGGCCGCCTCGGCGCGGGCGGGGTCGTGGTCGGCGACGACCATGTGGGTCAGGAAGTCGCGGCGGGCCGCGATCCGGGTGATGGCGGTACCGACGCCGCCCGCGCCCACGAGGAGTACGCGCATGTCACACACCTTTCGTTGCGGAGCTGCCTGGTCGAGGTGACTCGATGCAACGCGACCCGACCCGTTAAGGTCAACGCCGTTGGCATAAGAAACGGGGAGGGCGGGGCGCGATGGCGAAGAAGGTCGTACGGGAGGGGGAGCGGCGCCGGCGGCGGCCGACCCGGCAGGGCACCGTGCTGTCCGAGCGGCTGATCGTCGAGACGGCGCTGCGGATGCTGCGCGAGCACGGCAGCGCCGGGCTGACCGCACGGCGGCTCGGGGTCGCGCTCGGCGCCGATCCGAGCACGCTCTACCGGTACTTCGCCGGTCTCGACGACCTGACCCGGGCGATCGGCGATGAGCTGATGGGGCACGCCCTCGACGGCTGGCGCGCCACGGGGGAGTGGCGCGCCGACCTGCGTGCGCTGGGGCTCGCCATCCACGCCTCCTACCTCGCGCATCCGCAGGCCGCCGTGCTCACCGCGAGCCGGGTCACCGGCCGTCCCCGGGAGATCGAGGTCGACGAGACGATCCTCGGCATCCTCCGCGGCGCCGGCTTCCCGGATCAGGACGCCGTCGGCGTCTACCACGCCTTCATCGACCTGAGCCTGGCCTTCGCCGCCCTGGACGCGGGCGCCCTGACGCTCACCGACCAAGTCCGCGAGACCGACGAGCAGATGTGGGACTCCACCTACGCCCGCCTCCCCGCCGACACCCATCCCCACATCGCCGCCACGGCGCCGCTGCTGGCCGGACGGATGACGCGCAGCGCGTATCCGGAGGTGCTGGAGACGCTGCTGGAGGGGGCGGCGGCGCGACTCGGGCGGCGGGCGCGGCGGGGCGGGTGAGTAGTCCGCTGCGAGCGTCCGCTATGCGAACAGGCGCGTCCGGTTTCTGACCGGTTCTGCACCTTGACGGTCTCACGCCTCAGATCGAACATCAGGCGACCGTTTCCGTACACACCCCGGAGACCACCATGAGACCCAGCAGGACCGTTCTGCCCCACCGCCGCAGACGGGTCACCGCAGGCGTCATCGCCCTGACCATGGGCGGCCTGTTAGCGGCCACCGCGCCCACGGCCCTCGCCGCCCCGGCGGCACCGACGCTCGCGGCCCCCGACATCCCGCTCGCCAACGTCAAGGCGCATCTGTCCCAACTGCAGTCCGTGGCCACCGCCAACGGCGGCAACCGCGCCCACGGCCGCCCCGGCTACAAGGCCTCCCTGGATTACGTGAAGGCCAAGCTGGACGCCGCCGGATTCACCACCAGCGTCAAGCAGTTCACCTCGAACGGCGCCACCGGCTACAACCTGATAGCCGACTGGCCCGGCGGCGACGCCAACCAGGTCCTGATGGCAGGCGCCCATCTCGACAGCGTGAGCAGCGGCCCCGGCATCAACGACAACGGCTCCGGATCGGCCGCCGTACTCGAAACCGCCCTGGCCGTCTCCCGCGAACAGCTCAAACCCGCCAAGCATCTGCGGTTCGCCTGGTGGGGCGCGGAGGAGCTGGGCCTGATCGGCTCCAAGAACTACGTCAACAGCCTGCCCGCCACCGAACGTTCGAAGATCAGCGGCTATCTGAACTTCGACATGATCGGCTCGCCCAACCCCGGCTACTTCGTCTACGACGACGACCCCGTCATCGAGAAGACCTTCAAGGAGTACTTCACCGGCCTGGGCGTCCCCACCGAGATCGAGACCGAGGGCGACGGCCGCTCCGACCACGCCTCCTTCAAGAACGTCGGCATCCCGGTCGGCGGCCTCTTCACCGGCGCCAGCCGCACCAAGACCAGCGCCCAGGCGCAGAAGTGGGGCGGCACCGCGGGCCAGGCCTTCGACCGCTGCTACCACTCGTCCTGCGACACGACGTCGAACATCAACGACACCGCGCTCGACCGCAACAGCGACGCGATCGCCCACACGGTGTGGTCGCTGGCGGCGGACACGCCCGTACCGCCGGGCGACACGTACGAGAACACCACCGACGTCAGTATCCCGGACAACGGCGCGGCCGTGACCTCGACGGTGACCGTGGCCGGCCGTACCGGGAACGCGCCGGTGGCGCTCAAGGTGGCCGTCGACATCCGGCACACCTGGCGCGGCGACCTGGTCGTCGATCTCCTCGCCCCCGACGGCACGCCGTACCGCCTGAAGAACTCGAGCAGCAATGACTCGGCGGACAACGTGATCGCGACCTACACGGTCGACGCTTCCAGCGAGGCCGCGAACGGTGCCTGGAAGCTGCGGGTGCAGGATGTGGAAGCCCAGGACACGGGCTACATCAACAGCGTGAAGCTGACGTTCTGAGATCAGCGGACGACCATGGACCGAGCTCCGGCTCGCTTGTGGTCGTCCGCACTCCGTTATTTTGACACGCGCTTGACAAATTGCGCCGGGCTCGACAGCATGCAACTCGCCAGCCCAGAGCCGCAATTTGTTGGCACACGCATGTAATTTCTCTGCAGAGCGCCATGCCTGACCTCTCCCCAGCACGTCAGGAGGAAGCTCCATGCCCGCACGCCCTCATGCCTTACGTTCCGTCGTCTGCGTCCTCGCCCTGCTGCTGGGCGCCGCCGCGGCCGCCGGACCCCCGGCCACCGCCATGCCCGACGCACCCGGCGCCCAGCCCGCGGCGATCCCCGCGGCCGACTACCAGCAGGTCCAACTCGCCACCGGAGCCGCCGAAATAGGCGAGGCGATGTCCCTGACCGTGCTCCCCGACCGGTCGGTCCTGCACACCGCCCGCGACGGCACCGTCCGCTTCACCGACGCCGCCGGCAACACCAAGGTCGCGGGCAAGCTCGCCGTCTACACCCACGATGAGGAAGGCCTGCAGGGCATCGCCGCCGACCCGGGCTTCGCCAGCAACCGGCACGTGTGGGTGTACTACTCGCCCAAGCTCAACACCCCCGCGGGAGACGCCCCGACCTCCGGCTCGGCCGCCGACTTCGAGCCGTACAAGGGCCACCTCAACCTCTCCCGCTTCACCCTCAAAGCCGACGGCACCCTCGACCTGGCCAGCGAGAAGGTGACCCTCGAGGTCGCCAACGACCGCGGGCAGTGCTGCCATGTCGGCGGCGACATCGACTTCGACAAGAACGGCAACCTCTACCTGACCACCGGGGACGACACGAACCCCTTCGAGTCCAGCGGCTACACGCCGATCGACGAACGCGCCGACCGCAACCCGCAGTTCGACGCCCAGCGCTCCTCCGGCAACACGAACGACCTGCGCGGCAAGCTGCTGCGCATCAAGCCCACCGCGGACGGCGGCTACACCGTCCCGGCCGGCAACCTCTTCGCCCCGGGCACCGCTAAGACCCGCCCGGAGATCTACGCGATGGGCTTCCGCAACCCGTTCCGGATGTCCGTCGACAAGCCGACCGGCACGGTCTATCTCGGCGACTACGGCCCGGACGCCGGCACCACGAACGCGAGCCGCGGCCCCAGCGGCCAGGTCGAGTTCGACCGGATCACCGCCCCGGGCAACTACGGCTGGCCGTACTGCACCGGCACCAACTCCGCCGCCGAGACCTACACCGAGTACACCTTCCCCAGCGGCCCGTCCGGCGCCAAGTACGACTGCGCGGGCGGCGCGACGAACAACTCCCCGCGCAACACCGGCCAGAGCAAGCTCCCGGCGGCCAAGTCCTCCTGGATCCGCTACGGCGGCGACGCCGGCTCCCCGCCGGAGTTCGGCAGCGGCTCCGAGTCCCCGATGGGCGGCGAGGTCTACCGCTACGACGCGGGCTCCAGCTCCACGGTCAAATTCCCGCAGTCCCTCGACGGCCGCTACTTCGCCACCGAGTACGGCCGCAAGTGGATCAAGGCGGTCACGGTGAACGCCGACGGCTCGCCCGGCACCATCGAGGACTTCCCCTGGAGCGGCACCCAGATCATCGACAGCGACTTCGGCCCCGACGGGGCGCTGTACGTCCTGGACTACGGCACCGGCGGCGGCAACCAGGCGCTGTACCGCATCGAGTACCTGGGCGGCGCCAACCGCAACCCGGTCGCCAAAGCCGCCGCCGACAAGACCTCGGGCCAGGCCCCGCTCGCCGTGAAGTTCTCCTCCGCGGGCAGCTCCGACCCCGAGGGCGGCGCCCTGACCTACTCCTGGGACTTCGGCGACGGCACAAAGTCCACCGAGGCCAATCCGTCGCACACGTACACCGCCAACGGCACCTTCAAGCCGACCCTGACGGTCAAGGACCCGCAGGGCCTGACCGGCACCGCCAGCCTCGTCGTCACCGTCGGCAACACCGCCCCGACCGTGACCCTGAAGACCCCGGCGAACGGCGCCCTCTTCGCCTTCGGCGACACCGTGCCCTTCACCATTACGGCGAGCGACCCCGAGGACGGCCAGATCGACTGCTCGAAGGTCAAGCTCACCTATCTCCTCGGCCACGACAGCCACGAGCACCAGATCACCAGCACCACCGGCTGCTCCGGCACGCTCACCGTGCCCAAGGACGGCGAGCACGACGCCGCCGCAAACCTCTACGGCGTCTTCGACGCCTCGTACACCGACGCCGGCGGCCTGACCGGGCACAGCAAGAACGTCCTGCAGCCCCGCCACCGCCAGGCCGAGCACTTCACCGGCCAGTCCGGCGTCCAGCTCGCCTCCCACGCACCCGCCGAGGGCGGCAAGACCGTGGGTTATACGGATGACGGCGACTGGATCGCCTTCAAGCCGTACGAGCTGAGCAAGGCCAACGGCATCAGCGCCCGGGTGTCCTCCGGCGGCGCCGGCGGCAAGCTCGAGGTCCGGGCCGGCTCGCCGACGGGCACCCTGCTGGGCACCGCCACCGTGCCGGTGACCGGCGGCTGGGAGACCTTCACCGACGTCACCGCCCCGCTCGCGGGCGCACCCGCCGGCACCGCCGAGCTCTACCTGGTCTTCCGCGGCCCGACAGGCCAGGGCAACCTCTTCGACCTGGACGCCTTCACCCTCACCTCCAGTACGCAGACGGTCGAGGGCGAGGCGTACACCTCGAGCTCCGGGGTGCAGGTGGCCAATCACGGCCCGGCGAGCGGCGGCAAGACCCTCGGCTACATCGACAACGGCGACTGGGCCGGCTACGCGGGCGTCAGCGCCACCGGCGCCAAGAGCTTCAGCGCCAAGGTGTCGTCGGCGGGTGCCGGCGGCACCGTCACCATCCGCGCCGGATCGGCGACGGGGACGGTGCTGGGCTCGGTGAGTGTGCCGCAGACCGGGGGCTGGGAGACGTTCACGACGGTGAACACCGGGCTGAGCGCCGGCACCGGGCCGGTCTATCTGACTTTCAGCGGCGGCACCGGGTCGCTGTTCGACATCGACACCTTCACCGTCAGCCGCTGACAGGAGCAGCACATGATGAAGCTCAGATCCTTACGCCGCGGTGCCACCGCCGCCGTGCTGGCCGTCGCCGCCGGCCTGTTGAGCCCGACGGCCCCGGCGCACGCGGCCCCGGTGACCGACGCCGCGGCCTCGTTCGACGTCCTCGTCTTCTCCCGCACGGCCGGCTTCCGGCACGACTCCATCCCCGCCGGCATCAACGCCATCCGCGCCCTGGGAACGGCGAACGACTTCACGGTCACCGCCACCGAGGACCCGGCGGCCTTCACCCCCGGCAACCTGGCCGGCTACGAGGCGATCGTCTTCCTCTCGACGACTGGCGACGTCCTCAACGACAGCCAGCAATCGGCGCTGCAGGCCCGCATCGACGGCGGCGGCGGTTTCGTCGGCGTGCACGCGGCCGCCGACACCGAATACGACTGGCCGTACTACGGCGACCTGGTCGGCGCCCGCTTCAAGAGCCACCCCGCCATCCAGCAGGCCAAGGTCGTCAACGAGGACCGCAGCCATCCGGCCACCGCCCACCTGGGCGCGACCTGGACCCGTACCGACGAGTGGTACAACTACCGCGCCAACCCCCGCTCCTCGGTGCACGTCCTGCAGAGCCTCGACGAAAGCTCCTACAGCGGTGGCGAGATGGGCGGCGACCACCCCATCACCTGGTGCCACCGGCAGGGCAGCGGCCGGTCCTTCTATACCGGTCTCGGGCATACGGCCGAGTCGTATGCGGATCCGGCCTTCCGGGCGGAGCTGCTGGGTGCGCTGCGGTACGCGTCCGGCGTGGCGCCGGCCGATTGCGCGCCGCCCGCCGGGGAGAGCAAGCGGACGGTCGAGGGCGAGGCGTACACCTCGAGCTCCGGGGTGCAGGTGGCCAATCACGGCCCGGCGAGCGGCGGGAAGACCCTCGGCTATATCGACAACGGCGACTGGGCCGGTTATGCGTCCGTCCCGGCGGCAGGGGCGACGCACTTCAACGCCCGGGTCTCCTCCGCCGGCGCCGGCGGCACCATCGACGTCCGGTCGGGCTCCGCCACCGGCACCGTCCTGGGCTCGGTGAGCGTGCCGAAGACCGGGAGCTGGGAGACGTTCACGACGGTCGGGACGGCGCTGCGCGGCGGCACCGGGCCGCTGTATCTGACCTTCCGCGGCGGCTCCGGCTCGCTCTTCGACGTGGACACCTTCACCGTGACGTACGCGAGCACGCCCAAGGCGCTCGCGTCCGACGTCCACCTCTTCTACTACCCGTGGTACGGCAGCCCGGCCGGGCACGGCAGCTGGCGCCATTGGCAGCAGGGCGGCCGCACGCCACCGGACGACATCGGCGCGAACTTCTACCCGGCCCTGGGCCCGTACGACTCCGGTGACTTCGCCGGCGCCGTCGCGGAGCAGATGAAGTGGGTGCGGCGCTCCGGCGCCGGCGTCATCGTCTACAGCTGGTGGGGCCGCGGCGGCTACGAGGACGGGCTGGCCCGCGGCGTGCTGGACGCCGCGGCGAAGGAGGGCGTGAAGGTGGCCTGGCACCTGGAGCCGTACGGCGATCGCACCGCCGCCTCGACAGTCGCCGACATCAATTACATCAACGACACGTACGGCGGCCATCCGGCCTTCTACCGGGACGCGGCGCACGGCAACAAGGGCGCGTACTACGTCTTCGAGTCCCTGAAGATCGCCGACTGGTCGGCGCTCGACCAGGTCACCGATGACAGCATCGTCCTGGCCCAGACGACGGACACCACCAAGATCGCCCACTTCTCCGGGATGTACACCTACGACGGCATCGCCGGCGCCACGGCGCCGGGCTGGAAGCAGGCCGGCGACTACGCGAAGGCGAACAACCTGATCTGGGCGCCCTCGGTGGCCCCGGGCTATGTCGACGACCGAGCCGTGCCCGGCAACACCACCCCGACCCTGACCCGCGACAACGGCGCGGCCTACGACAAACAATGGAACAACGCCCTCGACCCGTCGATCGGCGGCTCACCGACCTGGGTCTCGGTGACGTCCTTCAACGAATGGCATGAGGGCAGCATCATCGAACCAGCGGACAGCACCCCGCCCGCCGGCCACGGCTACGAGACGTACGACGGCGCGTACGGGCGGACCGGCGCGGACGCGGAGACGGCGTATCTGGACCGGACGGCGTACTGGGTCGGGCGATTCACGGGGACGGGAGGCTGAGGCCTGCGGGACGGCCGCCTCCCGGGCCGCTCAGTCGGCGTAGGCCCCGCGGCTGCGCGGGGACCGTTCGCCGGGGCGGCGGCCGTCTGGCAGGAACAGGACCGAGTTGACGTAGCGCGGGCCGCGGAAGGGGCCCACGCGGCGGAGCAGGCCCCGCTGGGCCAGGTGGGCGGTGGCGGCCTGGTGGCGGGCGAGGTCGAAGTGGTCCAGTGGGACCCAGGCGTGTGCGGGCAGTATCCAGCCCCGGTAGGCGTGGTCCGCCAGCTGCTTGATGACCGGTTCCAGCGGCTGGATACGGGCCTCCAGCTCGACGATCAGGGCCGGGCGGTCCCGGGTGAGGAGGTGCTGGGCGCCGCGCAGGACGGGGAGTTCGTTGCCGTCCACGTCGATCTTGATGAAGTCGACGCGGCCGGTCTCGGCGTTGGCGATCTCGTCGAGGGTCAGGCACCGCACGTCCAGGGCGTTGGCGTGGATGTCCCGGCGCACCAGGGAGGACACGCCGCGGTCGCCGCGGTCCCCGGCCGGCAGCCAGAGCCGGGCCGTGCCCGGGCGGTCGGTGGCCGCTGCCTCGACCACGCGGACATTACCGGGCGTGGCCGCGGCCAGACTCCGGGCCAGGTGCGGCACCGGCTCCACGGCGACTACCTTGCGGGCGCGCGGGGCGAGCCGGCGCGTCCACGGCCCGTACCAGCCGCCGACGTCGAGGGCGAGGTCGCAGTCGGGCGGGCAGAAGTCGCCGAGCCGGGCGAGCTCGGGCTCGAAGCGCGGATACATCCAGTGCGCGAGCGCGCCCGTGAGGCGCGTGGGCAGCAGCGGACCGATGCGGGATGCGATGGTCATGACGGACCGACTGCCTGGGTGGCTTCGGTGCGGGCGAGGGTCTCCAGCACGGTGGTGTGGGGGTTCATGAACCGGCTCAACTCCTTGGGCCAGGTGTGGGCGTGATCCTTGTGATCCTTCGGCCGGTGCGGGGGCGCTCGGCGACCAGCATGCCGGTGCGGGGCGTGCTTTGGAACATTAGTCAGGATCAATAACCCTGCCTGAGCACAGGGCAGTTCGCTACTCTCCCACCATGATCGAGGGCGGGGACGGGCAGGTCGTCGACGGACGCTTCGAGCTGCTCGAGCGGCTCGGCAGCGGTGGGATGGGCACCGTATGGCGGGCGCGGGACCAAGCGCTGGACCGGGAGGTCGCGCTCAAACAGGTCCGCCCGCTCGCACCGGAACTCGCCCCCGAGGGCTCGGCCGCCTCCCGGGTGCTGCGCGAACGCATGCTGCGCGAGGCGCGGGCGCTGGCCCGGATCAGCCACCCGAATGTCGTGACGATCCATCACGTCGTCGACGACGGCGAAGCCGCGTATCCGTGGCTGGTGATGGAGCTGGTGCCGGGACGCAGCCTCGCCGAGCGGCTGGCCGACGGGGCGCTGCCGCCGACGGAGGCCGCCCGGATCGGCCGCCAGGTGCTGGCCGGCCTGCGTACCGCACACGCCGCCGGGATCTGCCACCGCGACGTCAAGCCCGCCAACGTAATGCTGCGCCCGGACGGCGCCGCCGTCCTCACCGACTTCGGCATCGCGGCGCTCCAGCGCACCGGCCAGGTGGACCCGGCGGTCGGCTCCGCGTCGCTGACCGCGACCGGCGAACTCATCGGTACCCCTGACTACCTCGCCCCCGAGCGCATCCGCGGCACGGACGACGAACCCGCCTCGGATCTGTGGTCGCTCGGGATGCTGCTGTACGTCGCCGTGGAGGGCCACAACCCGCTGCGCCGGACCACTCCGCTGGCCACGCTTGCGGCGGTTCTCGACGGTGAGGTGCCGCCGCCGGTACGGGCCGGGGCGCTGACGCCCGTACTGGCTGAACTGCTCGTGCGGGACCCGGCGGCTCGGCCGTCGGCGGCGCGGCTGGACGAGATGCTGGGTGCGGCGGCGGAGGCGGGCGGGCTGGCGACGGCTCCGCTCGCCGAGGCGGAGGAGCGGACGCTGACGGCCACGCAGCCGGTGTCGCAATCGACCCCGCAGCCGGCCCCGCAACCGGCCGCGCAGCCGGCGCAGCCGTCCGAGCCCGCCGCCGAGGCACCGCCCGCCGCCCCTGTTCCCGCGCCCCGCCGCAGGCGCGCATGGCTCACCGCCGGGGCTGCCGTCTTGGCAGCGGTGCTGGTGGCGATCACGGCGTACTCCCTGGGCGACACCGGCGGCGACGGCGGGGACGGTGGCTCGGATGCCAAGAACAAGCTCGACCTCGTGCAGCCGGGCACCCTCACCGTCGCCGTGAGCGGCGACCGCAGCGGCAGCGCACACCACCTCACCTATGCCGCCAGCGACAGCGGCTGGCTGGAAGACGCCAGCCCCGGCCCGAAGGAGGGCGACTGGATCGGCCCGGACCCCGAGCTGGCCAAGGCGCTCGCGGAGCGGCTCGGTCTGCGGGTGAAGGTCGTCGGCATCGATATGTTCGGCCCCGGAGACCCGTTCGACGCGCTGGGCAGAGACTACGACGTGGTGATGCCGAGCACGGAGTTCTCCACCTTCGACGCGAAGGAGCGGAGGGGCGTCGACTTCATCCACTACTTCGATTACGCCCACACCCTCTACGCCCGGTGGAAGACCGCCAGCAAGATCCGTTCGTGGGACGACCTGTGCGGCCTGAAGGTCGCCCCGTTCGAAGATGACGACAAGGACGCACTCCGCGACATTTCCTACAAGGTGTGCGGCCCTGACCCGATCAAGGTGACCAACGTCAGCATCTTCGACCTTCCCGAGCCGCTCCAGAAGGGTTCGATCGACGCGGTGGTCAGCGACCTCCCGTTCGCCGTCGTGCAGGCGAAGGAATCCGACGGCGAATTCCACCTCCCCGCCGCCGACCTGACCGACGCCGGCCCGCTCGGCATGGCGGTGAAGGGCTCCAACACCACGCTGCGCAAGGCCCTCACAAGCGGCTTCGACAAGCTCATCACCGGCGGCGACTACACCACCATCCTCAAGAACTGGAACCTGGAACACGGCGCCGTCCGCGCCACCAGGATCATCCGCGACTGATCCAGGCAGATGACGATCAGCCTCCGCCAGCACGCTCCATGGCATCCGTGCCCACCGTGCTCTCCCGCGCCATCACCTCGAATCCCGCGACCACCTGCCGCGCCGGGCGGTTGGCGCCCTCGATGCGTTCGGTGAGCATATTGACCGCCGTACGGGCGATGCCCTGCTTGTCCGGTGCGATGGAGGACAGCGAGGGGGTCGACAGGCGCGCGCCCTCGACGTCGTCGACTCCGATGACGGCGATGTCGTCCGGCACGCGGACGCCGCGGGTGCGGAGCTCGCGCAGGGTGGCCAGCGCGGTGCGGTCGTTGAAGCAGAAGATGGCGTCCGGTGGGTCCGGCTGCGCCAGGAGGTGATCCACCACGGCCTCGGTGACGTCGTGCGGGGCGTTCGGCTGGTGGTGGGCGACCAGCGCGGGATCGGGCTCGATCCCGGCCGCGGTGAGGGCGGCGAGATAGCCGGCGTGCCGCCGTCGCGGCTCCGGCGGGGCGCCGGTGCGCTTGGTCAGCGGCGGGCCGATGGCGCCGATCCGCCGGCGGCCGAGGCCCACCAGGTGCTCGATGGCCGCGGCCACTGCCGCCTTGCTGTCGATCGCCACGCTGTCCGCGGACTGGACCTTGCGCTCGCCGAGCAGCACCAGCGGGGTGCGGTCGGCGCGGTTGCGCAGATACGTGGCGGACAGCGACCACGGCTGCAGGATCATGCCGTCCAGCAGCTGACTGCGGAAACCCTCGGCGACGTGCTTCTCCCGTTCCAGATCGCCCTCGGTGCAGTCGATCAGCACGGTCAGGCCGCGGTCCTGGGCCTCCCTGACGATCAGGTGCGCGATCTCGGCGAAGTACGGATTCATGGTCGTCGGGACGGCCAGCGCGATGAGGCCGGTGCGGCCGCTGCGCAGGTTGCGCGCGGCGATGTTGGGCCGGTAGTTCAGCTCTGCCAGCGCCCGCTCCACCTTGCCCCGGGTCTCAGGCGTCAGATGCGGATAGCCATTGAGGACGTTGGACACGGTCTTCATGGACACGCCCGCAAGCTTGGCCACGTCTTTGATTGTTGCGCTCATTGCCGCACTCCTCCGCACCCCGCCGAACAGGCGGGACCCCGCCGACTCGAAGCATTCTGCACTGGGAGGAGCGGGTCCGCACCGGCGGGCCCGCCCCCCCCGTCATCTCACACGGGCACCTCGAACAGCGTGACGGAATGTGCGGGGAAGGTGTGCCGGCCACCGCCGCCGACATCCTTCTCGGCCGTGGTCACCTTGAGGGCGTCGGGGTCATCCGCGCTGTTGTAACTGGAGATCTCGGCCCCGTTGAGGGTGTGCACCTTCGCCTTGCCCCCGGCTCCCGGCGGCAGGGCGAGGCCGGCGGTCACGGCCTGCTCGCGGTCCCGGTTCAGTACGAGCAGCCGCACCGTGCCGTCCTCGGCGCGGGTGCTCAGCACCCGAAGGGCCGGATAGCCGCCGCCGGTGGCCTGCGGGTTGTTCTGCACCTCGCGCTGCACCGGCGTCGAACCGGCCAGCTTGCTGACCAGGCCGAGCATGCGGGCCCGTCCGGTGTCGGTGAAGTCGGGGGCGCCGCCGAAGAGCTCACCGGCCACCGGCCGGTCGGCGTTGAGGTTCGAGGAGATGGCGAGGGGCACGCTGTGGTCGGCCATGCCGATGACGTGTCCGGCCTGGATGAGCACGTTGGTCATCGACCCGGCCCATCCCGCCGGGGCATCGTCCGGATTGCCGGAGTTGATCGTCCCGTACTCGCTCACCTCGAGGAACGGCCGCTTGTCGCCGCCCGGTCCGTACTGCTTGATGGCGGCCTCGAGCGCGTCGAGCTCCCCGTCCACGACCTTGTCCGCCTCCGGCATGAACCGGTCGTGGATCTCGGCGGAGGTGCCGGCCACCGCGCGGTTCAGATAGAGGTGCGGGCCGATGCAGTCGTACGCGTGCTCGCGGCCCATCAGCTGCACGAAGGCGGGTTTCTCCCAGGGTGAGCAGACCGAGATCGACGGGTCGGCCTTCTTCATCGCCGCGTAGAAGTCGGTGAATCCGGCGTGCGGCCCTGAGTCGTAGTCGGCGCGGATCGGGGCGTCCGCGGGTGGGATACGGCCGTGTGTGCCGTCGCCGAAGCGCACCTGCCCGGTCTTGGCGTTCAGCTCGTACACGGCGGCGTCGGACGCGGCGGCACCGAGGTCGGCGACCCGGCGCCAGGCCTCGCCGCCGACCCGTACCGTCGCGCTGCCGGGGACCACGGGCGGATACCAGACCTGGAATTCCTGCCCGGCCGAGCCGTCGCTCTTCCCGGCCTCCGGCCGGTGGTCGCACGCGGAGCCGAGCGGCTGGTCCTGCTGCCGCTGGGTGCCGCCGAAGGCGAACTGACGGAGCCGGGTGTCGAGGTTCTCGGCGCGCCAGTATGCCTGGTTGGGGAGGTACAGCTCGTTGCCGACCTCCCATACGCGGACGTCGTACGGGCCCTGGTGGCCGTTGTCCGCGCGTACCTTGGCCCAGTCGGTGCCGCCGTTGGGGTTGGCGCCGACCTCGGCGTTCATGTACTCGACGTAGTCGCCGGCGTCCCGCGGGGTCTGGGTGGTGCCGTTGGTCATGACGGTGGTGCGGGCGCCGATCGCCTCGACGAAGCGCTCGTTCTCGTCCGGCCCGTACCGGCTGTCCATCGGCTCGCCGCCCCCGCCGACGAAGCCGCCGCCGACCTGGCAACCGCGTTTGTGCTGCGGGCCGATGGCCCGCTTCCAGTCGTAGAGGTTGGCGACGGTGCCGCCGGGATAGCGGACGAGCTTCAGCCTGGTCTGCTTGGCGAGCTCGACCATGCGGGCCGACGGCTCGTTCCGCGCGGTGTCCCACATCCCGAGCCCGTCGCGCGGCCAGCGGTGATTCGCGCCGACGATCTGATCGCGGACGGTGGCGGCGGTCGCCTCGGTGCCGACGGTGATCGTGACGTCGGCCGCTTCCGCGCGAGGGGCGGCGGGTGCCGCCTGGGCGATGGTGGTGAACACGAGCAAGCCGCCGAGTGCGGTGGCGAGCGCTGTACGTCGGTGCATCCGTCCCCTCCGGGGTAGCGGGTTCACTGCCGTTGTGTGTACAACGCTGTGTACAACGTAATAGAACCGGGAGCAAGGCCAACTGCACACACGAGCCCAGGAGGTGGCGGGATGCCCGGGAAGCGGCCCGCGGTGTTGTTGATCACGGCGGATCAGCTGCGGCGGGATGCGCTGGGCTGTTACGGGGGCCGGGCGGTGGCGACGCCGCATCTGGACCGGCTGGCGGGGGAGGGGACGGTCTTCGACCGGGCGTATACGGCGAGTCCGACCTGCCTGCCGAGCCGCAGCTCGCTGCTGACCGGGCGCTATCCGCGCAACCACGGGGCGTACAGCAACTTCCGGGATGTGGCGTGGCTGTCTCCTGAACTGCCGAATCTGTACCGGGCGTTCGGGGAAGCGGGCTACGAGGTGGGCCATGTGGGCAAGTGCCACTTCGCGCCGGTCCCGTACGGGAATACGCGGCCGGACGCCACGCTCCCGTACGACGATTTCTTCGAGCACTACCGCAAGCTCGGCATCGATCACCTGGCGCTGCAGGACGGCAAACATGTCTCCGTGTGGTTCCGCGACGACTTCTCGGCGGAGCTGGAGGCGGCCGGGTACCTGGACGCGTACCGGAAGGCCATGTGGGACCAGGAGGCGCGGAAGGTCTTCACCTTCCCCGGCCCGGCGGAGTGGCACCCGGACGCGTGGGTGGGGCGCAAAGCGGTCGAGCTGATCACATCGCGTGCGACCGGGGACGGCCCGCTGTTCGCGTGGGTCTCGTTCAGCGGGCCGCATTTCCCGTTCGATCCGCCGGCGGAGTATCTGGAGCGGGTGGACGAGGCGGAGCTGGGTGAGCCGCGGATCGACCCCGAGGAGTGGACCGATCCCGCGCGCCTGCACTACCGCAGCTTCCACGGTCCGTCGAAGGGACGGGTGGAGGGCGGCGGCGACCGGCACAACGAGCCGGAGTACTGGCGGCGGCTGCGCAAACACTACGCGGCGAATGTGGCGCTGATCGACGACCAGGTGGGCGCGGTGGTGGCCGCGGCGAAGGAGCGTTACGGCGACGACCTGGTGGTGGCCTTCACCTGCGACCACGGCGAGATGCTCGGCAACCACGGCTTCTGGGGCAAGCTGCGCTGCTATTACGACGACGTGCTGCGCGTGCCGCTGATCGTCCGCCGCCCGGGCGGCGTCGGGGCGGGGGAGCGGAGCGATCGCCTGACGAGTCTGGTCGACGTCTACCCGACGCTACGGGCCGCGGCAGGGCTGGCGCCGGACGCCGGCTGCGACGGCCGGCACGTGGACGAGACCGGACACGCGCACGTCTTCGCCGAGGGCGAGGGCTTCACGACCGTGACAGACGGCCGCCACAAGCTGGCCACCGCCCGCGCCGAGGGCATGACGCACACGGAGCTGCACGACACGGCCTCCGACCCCGGCGAGGTCCACAACCTCGCCGGGCTGCCGGAGGCCGCCGCCGTACAGCGCGATCTGCAGGCGGCCACGCTAGACGCGCTGCTGCGCACCACGCTTCCGTGAGCTACGCCTTCTCGTACATGTCCGCCGTGTAGTCCTTCCTCGGCTCCCAGTTGGGGAAGGCCCAGTCCTCGAGGTCCACCTTCGCGCCCTTCTTCTTCGCGGCGGCCAGCGCCTGCTCGCGGTTCTTCTCGCTGCGGTCGCTCAGCTTCTTGAGCTCGCCGCGCACGGAGGTCAGGTCGCCGCTGAACAGTCCCTGCACGACCTCCCCCAGCTGCGGCTGCATCTCCTTCTGCTCCGCCTGCACCATGGCCACGTCCGGGTTGCGCTTGGCGGGCGCAGGGGCCTTGAAGACCGCGTCCTGGAAGAGCCCGACGACCTTCTTGTATGCCGGGTGCACGTCGGCCTTGTCGATCGCGGAGAGGTCGAGCGGCGGCTGGTCCATCTTGGCCGCGAGCTTCACGTAGTGCTCCGGCATGGTGAAGTACTCGAGCAGCTTGCTCGCGTCCCGTACCCGCTTCGAATGCCCCGAGATGTAGAAGACACCCTCCTGCGGTGGCCGGTAGGCCGTCACCGGCTTGCCCTTGTCGGGCACCAGCATCGGTCCGACGCCCAGCTTGCCGGTGAACTGCTTCAGGTCCCGCGTCACGACGCCGGCGCACCACGGCCCGTCGAAGTAGTAGGCGGCGCTGCCGGCCGCCCAGCGTGCCCGCGCATCCTTGTCGACGAACGACTCGGTGCCGGGCACCAGAAGCTTGTCCTTCTTCAGCGACAGCCAGAACTCCACGGCGTGGACGTACGCATCGTCGTGGTAGGCGAACTCCCCTGTCCGGTAGCGGATGCCGTCGAGGTTGTGCCCCTCGAAGCCGCCTGCCTGGGCCATGAACCCGATCTGCTCGCGAAGCCGCGGCGGCTGGCCGAGGGCGAGCATCCAGGCATACGCGTCTCCGCCGCCCTTGGTCCGCACGGCCAGGGCAGCCTTCCGGAACTCGTCGTACGTCTCGGGCGGGCTGTCCGGATCGAGGCCCGCCTGTTCCACGAGCTCCTTGTTGAACCAGGTGGCCGCCCAGTATTGACGCAGGTCGAACAGCGGGAAGCTGTACACCTTCCCGTCGATGACGTTGACTCCGTCGACGAACTCTTCCTTGGGCAGCCGGGCGCGCGCCTTGTCGCTCAGCTCCATCGGCTGGTACCAGCCGGCCTTGATCAGCGCCTGCAGCGGCTGCTGCAACCCGGCGTTGGTGTGCACATCCGGCAGCTGCTTGCTCTGCCGGGCCAGCTGCAGCGCCTGCCCCATCTTGCCGGTCTGCTGCGGCGTGTACTCCACCGGTATCCCGGTGTCCTTCTGGTACTGGGCGAAGACCTCCTTGTGCAGGTCCTGCAGCGGGTTGAAGTGGTCCCACCACTTCAGCGTGTTCCCGCCGCCGGCGGAGTTCTTGCCGGAGCCCGGTGCCGTATTGCACGCTCCCAGCGCGGTGGCCGCTCCCGCGGCTCCGATGGCGCTGAGCAGGGTGCGGCGGCTCAGTGCGGTCATTGCTCCTCCAGCTGATAGGCCTTGTCAGGGGTGAGGCCGGCGGCGACTGTCCCGAAGACGTCGGCGACCTCCTCGGCGAGCAGCCGGCGCAGCTCGGCGCGGTGCGCCGCGTACTGCGGGCCGGCGGCGCGGTTGTGCTGCTCGTGGGGGTCGTCGGTGTGGTCGTAGAGCTCGTCGATGTCGCGCGAGCGGTAGATGTAGCGGAGCTGCGGGGTGCGGATGGAGAGGTTGAGGGCGTCCGTGGCGGGGTCCCAGGTGGCCGGATCCACGTACTGGCCCGCGGCGTCGGCCGACATCCCGTACAGCACGGACTCCGACGTCACATGCGCCCGCGTGGCGCGGGCGTGTGGGGCGCCCACCATGGCCGCCGCGGAGATCCCGTCGTCCGCTTCGTCCCAGGGCACCCCCGCCAGCTCGGCGAGGGTGGCGGCCACGTCCACGACGGAGACGGGATTGCTCGTACGGACGCCGCCGCCGGTCGCGTCCGGGTGGCGGATGAGCAGGGGGACGCGCAGCGCCTCCTCGTAGTGGAGGAGGTGTCCCTTCTCCATGAGGCCGTGGGCGCCCATCATGTCGCCGTGGTCGGAGGTGAAGACGACGATGGTGTGGTCCAGGTCGCCCGACCGGCGCAGGTGCTCGAGGACCGTCCCCACCTGCGTATCGATGAGGGCGCACAGGCCGAGATAGTGGGCGATGAGCTCGGTCCAGCCGTGCTCGTCGAGCCCGGCGTAGCGGTGCGCGAACCCCGAGTCGGCGACCTCGCGCGGCTTGCCGGCGCCGGCTGTCCCCAGGCCGGCGGGCAGCCGGATGCGTTCGCGGTCGATGATCCGGTCGTACGGCTCGGGCACGATCATCGGGAAGTGCGGGGCGTTGTACGAGCAGACCGCCAGCCAGGGTTGGTCGTCGGGCCGCCGGTCGAGGGCTCGTAAGAACTCGCCGGTCTGCCAGGGCTCGAGGAAGTGCTCGTACGGGATGCGTGCCGTGCCGCGGTGCGGGGTCTGGCGAAGGGCGTGTGCGTCGGCCGCGGTGAGGTTCTCGATGTGGTCGTCCAGCAGGTCGTAGCCGAGGCCGGAGGCGTGGGCGCGGTACGGCTCGATGTAGCGGCCGCGGTCCTTGCCGTTCAGCACGGCCGGGATCGCGGCGGTGTCCGCGAAGCCCATGCGCTGCGGGGTGGTGCCCGGGACATGCCACTTGCCGCAGTAGAGCGTGTGGTAGCCGGCGGCTCGGAAGGCCTGGGCGAGTCCCCCGTCGGCGAGGTCGGGGCGGATGGCGCGCCAGTTGCCGAGGACGTGGTGGTGCCGTGGCATGCGGCCGGTCCACAGGCTGGTGCGGGACGGGCAGCACAGCGGGAAGGGCGTGTAGCAGGCGTCGAAGGACGTGGACTCCTGCGCGAGAGCGTCCAGATGAGAGGTGCGGGCGGCGGGATTTCCGGCGTGGCCGAGGGTGTCCCAGCGCTGCTCGTCGCTCATCAGAATCAGCACATTCGGGCGGGTGCGCGGCGCTGCAGCCGTCATGCAACTCCTCAGGCAGGAGGTGTTTACAGCGATGTGTACAACGTAATAGAACCGGTGGCAAGGCCAACTGCACACACGAGCCCAGGAGGTGGCGGGATGCCCGGGAAGCGGCCCGCGGTGTTGTTGATCACGGCGGATCAGCTCCGGCGGGACGCGCTGGGCTGTTACGGGGGCCGGGCGGTGGCGACGCCGCATCTGGACCGGCTGGCGGGGGAGGGGACGGTCTTCGACCGGGCGTACACGGCGAGTCCGTGGTGCCTGCCGAGCCGCAGCTCGCTGCTCACGGGCCGCTACCCGCGCAACCACCGGGCGTACAGCAACTTCCGGGAGGAGGCGTGGCTTTCGCCCGACCTGCCGAATCTGTACCGAGGGTTCGGCGAGGCGGGATACGAGGTGGGGCACGTCGGCAAGTGCCACTTCGCGCCCGTGCCGTACGACAGCACGCGACCGGATGCCACCCTCCCGTACGACGACTTCCACGAGCACTACCGCAAGCTCGGCATCGATCACTTGGCGCTCCAGGACGACAAGCAGGTCTCGGTCTGGTTCCGCGACGACTACGCACGCGAGCTGGAGGCGGCCGGGCACCTGGCGGCGTACCGGGAAGCGGTCTGGAACCGCGAGGCGCGAAAGGTCTTCACCTTTCCGGGCCCGGCGGAGTGGCACCCGGACAGCTGGGTGGGACGGAAGGCGGTGGAGTGGATCGCGGAGGCGGACGACACCGACGATCGTCCCTTGTTCGGGTGGATCTCCTTCAGCGGGCCGCATTTCCCGTTCGATCCGCCGGCGGAGTATCTGGAGCGGGTGGACGAGGCCGAGTTGGGCGAGCCGCGGATCGACCCCGAGGAGTGGACCGACCCCTCCCGCCTGCACTACCGCAGCTTCCACGGCCCGTCCGGTGGCAGGGTTGAAGGCGGCGGCGACCGGCACAACGAGCCCGAGTACTGGCGGCGGCTGCGCAAGCATTACGCGGCGAACGTGGCCCTGATCGACGACCAGCTCGGCCGCATCCTGGCGGCGGCCGAGCAGCGCTTCGGCGATGACCTGGTCGTGATCTTCACCTGCGACCACGGCGAGATGCTCGGCAATCACGGCTTCTGGGGCAAGAACCGCTGCTATTACGACGACGTGCTGCGGGTGCCGCTGATCGTCCGCCGCCCGGGCGGCGCAGGCGCCGGTGAGCGGAGCGACCGCCTGACCAGCCTCGTCGACGTCTACCCGACGCTGCTGGGCGCGGCAGAGCTGCCGCCGGACGCGGACTGCGACGGCCGCCCCATGGACGACACCGGCCACCCGCATGTCTTCGCCGAAGGCGAGGGCTTCTCCACGGTGACGGACGGCCGCCACAAGCTCGCCATCGCACACGCGGAAGGCGTCACGTACACCGAGCTGCACGACACGGCCTCCGACCCCGGCGAGGTCCACAACCTCGCCGGACTGCCGGAGGCCGCGGCCGTACAACGCGACCTCCAGGCCGCGACCCTCGACGCCCTGCTCCGCACCACGCTTCCGTGAGCTAGGCCTTCTTGTACATGTCCGCCGTGTAGTCCTTCCCGGGCTCCCAGTCCGGGAAGGCGAAGTCGTCCAGCTCCACCTTGGCGCCCTTCTTCTTCGCCTTGGCGAGGCACTTCTCGCGGTTCTTCGAGGCCCGGTCGCTGAGGCTCTTGAGCTCCTTGCGCGGGTTCGAGAGGTCGCCGCTGAAGAGGCCCTGGATGACCTGGCCCAGGTCCGGGTCGATGCCGCCGTCCTGGGCCCAGACCTTGTCGATCTCGGGGTTCTTCCGCATCGGCATGGGGGCGTAGAACGCCTGCTCCTGGAACCAGCCCACGAGCTTCTTCCAGGCCGGGTGCACGTCCGCCTTGTCGATCGCGGAGATGTCGAGGGGCGGCTGGGCCATCCCGTTGGCGATGTCGACGTAGTACTGCTGCGTGGTCAGGCCGGCGAGCAGCACGTTGGCGTCATCGGCCTTCTGGGTCTGCTTGTTCAGCCAGTACATGCCGCCCTGCACCGGCCGGTGGACCTGGACCGGCATGCCGGTCTCCGGCACCAGCAGCGGAGCGACGTCGAGCTTCTCCAGGAATTGCGGGGCGTCGCCCGACAGCGTGCCCGGGCACCAAGGGCCGTCGATGAAGAAGCCCGCCGCGCCGGCCGCCCACTTCACCCGGCCGGTGTTGTCGTCGAGCGTGGACGAGCCCGGGAAGAGCAGGCCGTCCTTCTTCAGCGAGAGCAGGAACTCGAGCGCATCCACGTAGGCGTCGTGGTGGTAGGTGATCTCACCCGTCCTGAAGAGCGTCCCGCCCTGCGACCCGCTGCCGTGACTGCCGGGGAAGCCCGCACCCTGGGCCAGGTAGCCCATGTGCTCGACCAGGCGGTCCGGCTGGTTCAGATTGAAGATCCAGCCGTACGTGTCACCGCCCTCGGATTTCTGGATCTTACGGGCCGCGGTGCGGAAGCTGTCGTACGTCGTCGGCGGCTCCGCGCCCGCCTTCTCGAGCATGTCCTTGTTGTACCAAGTGGCCGTCCAGTACTGCCGGTCGTTGAAGAACGGCACCGTGTACGGCTTGCCGCCGAAGACGTGCACGCCGTCCACCAGCGCGCCCTTCGGCAGCCGGGCGAGTGCCTCCTCACCGATGTCCCACGGCCGGAACCAGCCGTCCGCGATGAGCTTGCTCGTCGGCGTCTTGCCGAGGCCGGCGAGAGAGTGAACGTCAGGCCGCTGATTGCTCTGCTTGGCGAGCTGCAGCGCCTGCCCCATCTTCGCGGTCTGGTGCTGGGTGTACTCGACCGCACGGCCGGTCTTCTTCTGGAAGGCCTTGAAGTTGCGCTTGTTGGCGGCCTGGAGATTGGGTGTGTGATCCCACCAGGTCAGCGGGCCGTTCTTGCTCTGCGTCGCCTTGCCTCCTGGCGCTGTGTTGCACGCCGCCAGCATGGCGGCGGCGCCTATCGCGCCGGTGGCCGCGAAGAACTCGCGGCGGGTCGGTCCTGTCATGATCAGTTCCTCCGAGACGTCCGGTGCCAGTTGTGCCGGGGGAGGTTGGGGTCGTAGTTCCCGCGCGGCAGGTCGTCGGTGAGGCGGAGCGACCAGCGCTGCAGGCGCGCCTGCAGCGCGGCTTTGACGTGCCCCAGCCCGGGGTCGTCCCAGCGGTCGGCCAGCTCCATCGGGTCGGCGTCCACGTCGTACAGCTCGCCGGTGCCGTCGACGTGCGCGTACAGCTTGTAGCGGTCGTGCCGCAGCATCCGCGACGAGCCGCTCTGCGTGACGGTGTTGAGCTCGTCGTACGTGCTGCCCTCGTACGGGAAGTGCAGCTCGGGGCGGGCGTCCTCCGGATACGGCAGGCCGCCGTAGCCCCGCTCCGCGCACACGTCGGCGAACTCCTCCGCCGGATAGTCGCCGCCGGTGAGCATCGGCCACAGGCTGCGGCCCTGCACCCCCAGCGGGACGGGCCGGCCGACGGCCTCGCACAGCGTCGGGAAGAGATCGGCGAGGGAGACGAAGTCGCGTGCGTTGTCGCGCCGGTCGATGCCGGGGCCGTGCACCACCATCGGGATGCGCACCAGCGCCTCCGGCATGCCGGCGCCCTTGCGCTGCAGGCCGTAGTCGCCGACGTAGTCCCCGTGGTCGGTGAGGAAGATCAGCACGGTGTTGTCCCACTCGCCCTGGTCCTCGAGGTGGTCTACGAGGCGGCGCAGCTGGTCGTCGATCAGGCGCAGCATGCCGCAGTACGTGGCCCGGTAGCGGCGCCACATCGCGTCGTATCCCGGGCGCTTCTCCTCGACCAGATCGCGCAGCCACTTGTACGCGCCGCCCTTGGCCTCCGCCGCCTCGGGCCCGCAGGCGCGCTCCGGGACCTCGTCCTCACCGAAGAGCGAGAAGTACGGCTCCGGCGCCTGGTAGGGGTTGTGCGGTTCGGGCAGCGACAGCCAGGAGAAGAAGGGCCGGTCCCGGTCCCGCGCGTCGAGCTGCGCGATCGCGTCCGACACGATCCGGTGCGGGAACTGGCACTCCAGCGGGAACGGGGTCGGCTCCGTCGTCGGGCCGTGGTCGATGGACTTCAGCCACTCCGCGAAGGCCCGCTGCTGGTCGGTCCCGTCCGGACCGTTCACATGCCAGTACGGGCCGGAGAAGGCGTCGAAGTCCTCCTTGCCGCGGTACATGTGCGTCTTGCCGGCGAAGAACGTCTGGTAGCCGGCGTCGCCCAGCACATCCAGCAGGTCCTCGCCGCGGATCACCGCCTCCGGCGTGGAGTTCTGCCGCACCCGGTGCGCGGACGGCCAGCGGCCGGTGAGCAGGCTGGTGCGGGCCGGGACGCAGGCCGGGGCCGTGGTGTACGCGCGGCGCAGCCGCGTCCCCGCCGCGGCCAGCGAGTCGAGGAACGGCATCGTGTCCAGGCCGAAGCCCTCGCCCTTGGTGAAGCCGGCGCGGTGCTGGTCCGTCATCACCAGCACGATGTTCGGCGCGGCCGGGGCCGTCACGGGGCACCTGCGTCGCCGGCCGCGCGCGCGGCCGTCCGGCGGTGCGCGTCCACCGCCTCCGAGGGCAGCGCCCGGCTGGGCCGGGCCACGATCGCGCGGATCTCCTCTGGCGGCAGCTTCGGGCGGCGGTCCTCGGTCAGCAGGCCGTTCTTCTCCTGCCGGGTGTCGGTGAGCTGGGTGTAACAGAAGCCGGACACCCCGGGCGCGTCCAGGATCGCGCCGACCAGCGCGCCGAACTGCTCCCGCAGCTCCTCGGGGGTGCCGACGGTGCCGTAGCCGAACCACTTCTGGCCGGCCTCCGGCAGATACGACAGACCGCCGAACTCGGTGATCACCACCGGCTGTCCGTTCCGCTCCGTGGCCTCCAGGTGCACCTTCCAGCGGCCGGGCCCGGCGCCGTGCAGCGTCTCGGCGAGCGCGGCGGCGTCGCCGTACCGGCGGGTGAGGCTGGCCGGGTCCGGGGTGTAGTCGTGTACGCCCCAGATGTCGCTGACGGCGTGCTCCCAGCCCTCGTTGGAGAGCGCCGGGCGGGTCGGGTCGAGCGCCTTCGTGAGGTGGTAGAGCGCGGAGAGGTAGGCGCGCTGCTGTGCGGATGCCGTGAGCTGCGGTGTGCCCCAGCTCTCGTTCAGCGGCACCCAGGTGACGATGCAGGGGTGGCTGTGGTCGCGCCGCATGAGCGCCTGCCACTCCGTGGTCAGCCGGGTCACCGCCCGCTCGGAGAACTCGAAGGCGTTCGCCATCTCGCCCCACACCAGCAGCCCGAGCCGGTCGCACCAGTACAGGAACCGGGGGTCCTCGGCCTTCTGGTGGATGCGCGCGCCGGTGAAGCCCAGCTCCTTGATCAGCTCCACCTCGCGGCGCAGCGCCTCCTCGCCGGGCGCCGCCAGATGCGACTCCGGCCAGAAGCCCTGCTCCAGGGCCATCCGCAGGTAGTACGGGCGGCCGTTGAGCAGGAAGAAGCCGTCGCGATAGCCGGTGCTGCGCAGCCCCACATAGCCGGTCACCCGGTCCGCGGGCGCACTCGGAATCTCCTCCAGCACCACCTCGGCGTCGATCAGAGTCGGGTCCTCCGGCGACCAGAGCAGTCCGGGGCGGTCCGGGCCGCCGAGCGCCGGTATGTCGACCGTCATCCGGACCGTGTCCCGGTCGACGCGGCCGGACCGCTCGGCGAGAACCTCGCCGTCGGGGCCGGTGAGGCGGACGCGCAGGGTGCGCGGCCCGTCCGGGTCGCGGCTCAGCTCCGCGTCCAGGACCACCGCTCCGGCCGCCAGGTCCGGGGTCCAGGCGAGCCGGGACAGGTGGACGGCGGGTACCCGCTCCAGCCAGACCGGCTGCCAGATGCCGGAGGTGCGGTCGTAGAAGACGGCGTGCGGCTCGGCCTTCCAGGTCTGCTTGCCGCGCGGCTGGGTCACGTCGCGCGGCCGGTCCTCGGCCCGTACGACAAGGGACTGCGCGTCCAGGGCCGGGTCGAGATCGTCGGTGATGTCGAGGGTGAACGGGCTCTGGCCGCCTTCGTGTTCGCCGCGGCGGCGGCCGTTCACCCACACGGTCGCCCGATAGTCGACGGCGCCGAAGTGCAGCAGCACCCGCTCGCCCGCCGCCGGGGCGGCCACCGGCACCGCGCGCTCGTACCACATCACCGGGTGGAAGCCCGGCTCGTGCACCCCGCTGAGCTTCGACTCCGGCGGGTACGGGACGACGATCGTGCGGTCGAACGGGTCGGGGCCGCCGGAGCCCACCTCGTACCAGCGCTGGTCCACGCCGCGGTCGTCGTCGTCGAAGGCGAAGCGCCAGGTTCCGCCGAGATCGGTCCAGTTGTCGCGCTGGAACTGCGGCCTGGGGTGGAGGGCGGTGGCGGGCGAGTGGGGGTGCGCGTCGGTCACGGTGTCCCTTCGGATACGGGGATACGGGGATGCGGTCGGGCGGGAGGGGGCGGCGCGTCACCAGTACGCGTCGCGCGGCTGCGTCCGGTCCTCGGTGGCGACGAGGACGTCCAGCAGCCGCTCCTGCATCGCGGCACGGAGCTGGGCGTGACGGGGGTCGCCCCACAGGTTGACCAGCTCCTGCGGATCCGCCCGCAGGTCGTACAGCTCGCCGGTGCGCGCCCGGCCGGTGGCCGGGTCGCCGTGGTGGACGACGAGCTTGAGGTTGCCGCGGCGCAGCATGGTGGTGTGCACGGGCGGGTCGTACGGGTGGCCGCTGTTGCGGTACTCGCACAGCGCCCAGTCCCGCCAGTCGGTGGCCGCGCCCGCGTCGCCGCGGGCCAGCGGCAGCAGGCTTTCGCCCTGGCCGCGGGGGAGCGGCGGCAGGCCGGCGGCGTCCAGGAGGGTGGCCGTCAGATCGATCCACTGCACCAGCTCGCGGCGGCGCACCCCCGCCGGCAGCGTGCCCGGCAGCCGCAGCAGAAGCGGAACCCGGACGGCGCAGTCGTACATCATCGGGCCCTTGAGCATCAGCTGGTGGTCGCCGAGCATCTCGCCGTGGTCGCTGGTGAAAACGACCAGGGTGGAGTCGGTCAGCCCTTCCTCATCGAGGGTGTCGAGGATGCGGCCGACCTCGTCGTCGACGAGCGTGACCATGGCGTAGTACGCGGCCTTGGTCTCCTGCAGTTCCTCGGGGGTGTACGCGACGTAGCCCTTGGCATGGCCCCCGTAGGACTCCTTCGAGGCGTCGGTGTAGATGGGCGGCTTGGACTTGAGCTCGTCCGGTGTGGTGACCGGCCGGGACAGGGTGTCGGGGTCGTAGCGCCGGACGTACTCCTCGGGGGCGCCGAAGCCGTGGTGCGGGTCGAAGAAGTTGGCGATGAAGCAGAACGGCTTGTCGTGCTCCCGGCCGGTGCGCAGGAACTCCACCGTCTCGTCGCCGATCCAGTGGCTGTAGTGCGCCTCGGTCGGCATCGAGTCGAAGTCGACGTCCGTGTCCTTGGCCGTCGCCGCCTCGTACAGGCCGGGATGGCGGGCGCGCAGCCAGCGGTGGTAGGCGTTCTCGGACGAGCCCGGATACGGGTCGTGGGCCCAGCGGAAGACCCGCAGGCCGTCGTCGAGGCGCGGTTCGGTGCGGCCGCCGAAGCAGGCCGCCAGGTGCAGTTTGCCGACCAGGCCGCAGTCGTAGCCGGCGTCCGCCAGCTCCCGGGTGAACAGGCGCTCGTGGTCGGGGAGTTGGACGCCGTTGGCCCAGAGGCCGTGGCTGTGCACGTAGCGGCCGGTCATCAGCGAGCCGCGGGACGGGCCGCAGACCGGGCTCTGCACGTAGGCGTTCTCGAAGAGCACGCCCTGGGCGGCGAGGCGGTCGAGGTGGGGGGTGTGGATCTCCGGGTTGCCGTAGGCCTGGACGGCGTCGAAGCGCTGCTGGTCGGTGCAGATCAGCAGGATGTTCGGCGCGGCCTGCGCGGGTTGGGGGGTCACGATTTCACCGCTCCCGCGATGCCGTCGATGAACTGGCGCTGCATGAGGATGAAGAGGACGACCACCGGCAGCAGCGAGATCGTCGCGGCCGCCGCCATGCCCGACCAGTCGGTGGAGTTCTCGCCGACGAACGCCGTCATGCCGACGCTGAGCGTGCGCAGCTCGGGCCGGGAGAACGTGAACACCAGCGGCAGGAAGTAGGCGTTCCAGGTCGCCAGGAAGGTGGTCAGCACGACCGTGGCGGTCACCGGGCGGGCCATGGGGAGCATGACCTTGAAGAAGATGGTGAAGAACCCGGCGCCGTCGAGGATCGCCGCCTCCTGCAGCTCCTTCGGGATGGACCGGAAGTAGCCGGCGTACAGCAGGATGCCGACCACGTGCGCGCTGCCGCTGAGCGCGACGACCATGCCGGTGAGGGAGTTGAGCAGGCCGAGCTTCATGGAGATGTCGACGACCGGGATGATCGTGTAGCCGGTCGGGGCGACCAGGGTGATCAGCAGGATCGCCATGATCAGCTTGCGGCCGCGGAAGGAGTAGCGGCCCAGGACATAGCCGGCCGTCGCGCAGCGCAGCACCACCAGGATGACCGTCGCGAAGGTGACGATCACCGTGTTGAGCATGTACTGGCCGAAGCCGGCGTCGTTCCAGGCGCGGCCGTAGTTCTCCCAGGCCGGGGAGTCGGGGATCAGGGAGAGGCCGGAGCCGAAGATCTCCAGCTGGGACTTCAGCGACGCGGCGACCATCCAGGCGAAGGGATAGACCCACAGCAGACAGCCGCCCGCCATCAGGAGCGCCGCGGTCCACCAGGGCAGCCGGCGGAGTATCCAGGGCCAGGTCCAGCGGTTGCTGCGGGCCTGGTCCGTACGGGCCCGTGGCCGCCGCAGCATGCCGGTGCGGGTGGCCTCGGTCGGTTCGCGGGTGATGGTCACTGTGCACCTCTGGCCTTCTGCGCCGCCCGGACGCCGAGGAGTTGGAGAGCGCCGACCACGCAGACGAAGAGCCCGAAGATCACGGCGGCCGCGGAGGCGAAGCCGAGCTGCGGGACGGTGGCGGCGAAGGCCCAGCGGTAGATGTAGATCTCCACGACTTCGGAGGAGTAGTAGGGCCCGCCGCCGGTCATCGTCTGCATCAGGTCGAAGACCTTCAGCGCGGACTCGAGCGACAGCAGCGTGATGATGATCAGGAAGGGCTTGAGCAGCGGCAGCGTGATGTGCCGCAGCAGCTGCCGGGGGCCGCAGCCGTCGATCCGCGCGGCCTCCAACACGTCGTCGGGGACGGTCTGCAGGGCGGCCAGCCAGTAGATCAGGGTGATCCCGAACCACTTCCAGATGTAGACCAGGCAGACGGTCCACAGCGAGGTCGAGGAGCCGCCGAGGAAGTTCACGCCCTCGGACAGGCCGAACTTGCGCAGGAGTTCATTCACCGGCCCGCTCGACGGGTCGAAGATGAACTGCATGACGACGCCGACGATCGCGGTCGTGGTGACCACGGGCAGGAAGAGCGCGGTGCGGAAGAGCGTGCGCATCGGCATCTTCGGGGAGTTCAGCATGATCGCCGCGAACAGGGTCAGGAAGACCTTGAGCGGCACCACCACGAGCATGAACAGCATCGTGATCTTGAACGAGTTCCAGAACAGCGGGTCGGCGAAGACCTCTTGGTAGTTGCGCAGCCCGACGAACTTCTTCTCGCCCTCGAAGCCGTTCCACTCGACGAGCGAGTACCAGTAGCTCGCGACGACCGGGTAAACGGTGTAAAGCCCGTACAGCACGATCGTCGGGGTGAGGAAGCCCCAGATCCACAGCGTGACGCGCGATCGCCCGCGGTCCCGGGGTGCCGCCTCGGCCTTGCCCGGCGGCGGGGCTTTCTGCCTGCTCAGTGACGCGATGCTCATGGGCGCGCTCCAGGGTTGTCTCGTCCTCGACGGCCGGCGCCGGGTCAACCACGCGGGAACACCACGGGGGTTGACGTCCACGGGCAGCAAGTATCACGTTGTCTACTACGTTGTACAAGCCTTGTGCAGCGGCCCCTAGGAGAGGCGGTCGGCGCGTGAGCCGGATCCCGGAAGCCCATCCCGTACAAGCCGTGATCGAGGTCGACACCCGGCATCCGGCCGGTCGTATCGAGCGCGACATCTACGGCCATTTCCTGGAGTCGGCGTTCTTCGGGAACATCGAGGGCGGGGTCTTCGACGACGGGTCTCCGCTGTCCGACGGCGGACCCGGGGTGCGGGCCGGCTTCCGCCAGGATGTGCTGGCCCTCTGCCGCGAGCTGGGCATTCCCAACGTCCGCTGGCCCGGCGGCAACTTCACCTCCCCGTACCACTGGGAGGACGGCATCGGCGACCGCGACGCCCGGCCGCGGCGGCTGGAGCTGGCCTGGGGGAGCGAGGAGTCGAACCGCTTCGGCACCGACGAATTCCTCGCCTGGTGCGCGGACGTGGGCGCGGAGCCGTTCCTGGTGCACGGCTGCCGCAGCGTGGACGACGCGGTGCGCTGGGTCGAGTACACCAACTACGCGGGCGACACCGCCTACACCCGCCGCCGCAAGGACAACGGCCACCCGGACCCGTACCGCGTGCGCTACTGGGGCGTCGGCAACGAGCCGTACGGCCCCTGGCAGATGGGCCACCGCCCGGCGGCCGAATACGCGGCGGCGGCGCGCGAGCACGCCCGCTTCATGCGCCTGGTCGACCCGGAGATCAAGCTCGTGGCCTGCGGCAGCCCCTGGCAGCAGGAGGAGTGGACGCGCCCGGTGCTGCAGCAGACGGGCCGGCTGATCGACTATCTCTCGCTGCATCTGTACGGGGCCGCCACGCACTCGTACACAGGGCGGCATGGTGACGATGACTACGAGGCGGTGGTCGCCCAGCCGGTCTATTTCGAGCAGCGGATCGAGGAGTACGCGCATCTCGTCGCCGAGCTGTCGGCGGAGGCCGGGCTGGAGCGGCCGCCGGCGCTGGCGCTGGATGAGTGGAACATCCGCCATCTGGAGCCGGCCGAGTGGCCAGAGCCGTGCCCCGGACCCGACGGTGGCACGGGCGTGCGCGAGCTGCCGGAGGGTGCGCCGGCGGATGGAGCGCGGGGGCTACGGGTCAACCGCTACAGTCCCCGAACCCTCGCTGACGCCCTGTTCTACGCGGGTGTCTTCCACACGCTGCATCGGTCCAGCGCGCTGCCGGCGCCGGTGACGATGGCCAACACGGTGAACCTGGTGAACGCGAACGGACTGATCGTCGCCCGGCCGAACGGAGCGGTGAAGTCTGCCTCGTATCACGTGTGGGACCTGTACCAGAACCACACCGGACCGGTGGCGCTGCCGACGACGGTCGAGGGCCCGGCCCGCACCGCCGCCGTCCGCCAGGGCGACAATCGCGGACCCGGCGGCGACTTCGCCACCCGGCTCGGCGTCGTGCCGCACCTCGATGCGAGCGCCATGCTGTCCGCCGACGGCCGCCGCCTCCACGTCGCGGTCGTCAACCGCCATCGCGATGCCGCGGTGTCGGCGCGGGTCGTCCGCGACGGCGACCCGGGCGGTCTCCCGGCGGTGGCCGAGGTCCGCGACCTGGGCGTGGAGGTGGACGACATGCTGGCCGCGAACAGCCTGAGCGACCCGGACCGGGTGGCGGTGCGCCACCGACGAGCGGTGGAGACGCCGGGCGGCTGCTATGCCTTCCCGGCCCACTCGGTCACGGTGCTCGCCTTCGATCTGGACTGATTCACGGGCGTTGTGCGGGGGTGTCGCGTGCGCGGGACCCCTCGCTCTCGAAGAGATCGAGCGGCTAGCGAGGTGCCGCGAGTACGTCCCGGAGTACGTTCTCGAGCGTGACGCGGGCCAGCTCGTGTCTCACGGTGTCCTCGATGCCCTCGTAGATGCTCTGCATTGCCGGCTGGATGCCGTGACCCACCACGCATCCCTGGTCCGGGGTGGTGCGGTGCATTGCGAACAGCGGGCCGGGTTCCACTGCCTCGTACACGTCGAGCAGGGTCATCGACTCCAGCTCGCGTGCCAGCGACCAGCCGGCGCCCACGCCCCGCCGGGACTCCACGAGCCCGGCCCTGCGCAGCTCGCCGAGCAGCCGTCTGATCACCACGGGGTTGGTGTTCGCGCTGGTCGCGATCTGCTCGGAGGTGGCGACCTCATGGCCCTGGCCCTGGTAGAGGCCGATCCAGGCCAGCGCGTGGGCGGCGATGGTCAGCCTGCTGTTGGCGCTCATGGGCTCCTCCTCTCGGCCACACGCTTCATGATACGGCAGTCGTAACAGTGAAGGTTGCAACCGGCTGTCGTAACAATTAACGTTGCGACTGTCGGAAAGGGTCAATCAACGAGGTGAGAAGAATGAGCAAGCCACTCACGGGCAAGGTCGCCCTGGTCACCGGGGGGTCGCGCGGACTGGGAGCCGCGACCGTACGGCTGCTGGCCGAGCAGGGCGCCGACGTCGCCTTCACCTACGTCAGCTCCGAAAAGCTGGCGCAGGCCGTCGTCGACGAGGTGCACGGCAAGGGAGCCAAGGCCGTCGCCTTCAAGTCCGACCAGGCGGACACGAGCCGGGCGCCGGCGCTGATCGACGACGTGGTCGCGCACTTCGGCGGCCTGGACATACTCGTCAACAACGCGGCGATCTCGGTGGAGCAGGGCCGCACGGTGGACGACCCGGACGCCGACACCGCCGCACTGGACCGGATGCACGCCACCAACTACCTCGGCGTGATCGCCGTCATCCGGGCCGCCTCCCGAGTGCTGCGCACGGGCGGCCGCATCATCACGGTGAGTTCCGGACTGGGCTCCCGGGTCGGCATCCCGGGCGTCGCCGACTACTCGGCGACCAAGTCAGGCGTCGAGAGGTACACCATGGGGGTCGCACGCGACCTCAGGCCCCGCGACATCACGGCCAACGTCGTGGAAGCCGGGCTGATGGACAGCGACATGCAACCGCCGGACCCCGACACCCTCAAGGCCCTGCTCAGCTCGCTGTCCCTGCAACGCATGGGACACCCCGACGAAATCGCCGCGGCGATCGCCTTCCTGGCGAGCCCCGCCGCGTCGTACGTCACGGGCGCGGTGCTGGACGCCCACGGCGGCTACAACGCCTGAACCCGAACCCCTGCCGCGTAGACGCGCCTCAAGAAGCCCGGATCGTGATCGTGTTACGAGCCCAAAGGCAGTCATGTCCACAACCCGATGGCTCGTCCTGGTGGCGGTGCGCCACGCCGGGCGGCTGCTACGCCTTTCCGGTCCACTCGGTCACGGTGCTCGTCTTTGATCTGAACTGAATCACGGTGCCTTCGCTGCCGGATGGCGCACTATGGATCACAGGGGGCGATACCGCCTCAGCACGTGCGTCGCCGCATCGGGCGGCGAGGTGGAGGAGGAACGGTGGACGGGTGGCAGACGAAGGTAGCCGAGCAGATGCGGGAGGCGGTGCATGCGCTGCTTTCCGTGCTGGAGCCCGAGCAGGTGCGTGAGTTGTGTGCGGGGCCCGCCCGGCTGGATGCGCCTGGGCTGCGGGAGTGGACGTATCTGCCGGGGCCGCGGCCCGGGTTGCCCACCGAGGGGCTCGGTAGTCGGCAGCGTGAGGCTGTTGATGCGCTGCTGGCCGCGGCGCACAGCGCGCCGGGGGCGGAGCTGGCGCGCGGGGCGATCGAGGTGGAGAGGCACCGTCGCGCCATGGCCGGTGGCACGGGGGGCGACCGGTACTGGGTGCGGCTTCTGGGCGACCCGGATGGCGACGGTCCCTGGGCGTGGCGGATGAACGGCCATCACCTCGCCGTCCATGTCGTGGTCACGGCGGCCGGGATTCGGGTGACGCCGCACTTCATCGGTGCGGAGCCGGCCCGTATCGCGGAGGGGCCGCAGGCCGGCCGCCGGCTGCTGGGGCCGGAGGAGGACCTGGCCCGGGAGCTGGTCACGGATCTGGACGCCGGGCGGCGGACGACGGCGGTCTTCGCCGCCGCGCCGCCGGACGACATCCTGACCCGCGCGGACCCCTTCGCCGATCCTGACCTGCTGCCGGCCGGCCTGCGATACGGCGACATGGCCCCCGGTCAGCAGCGGCTGCTCGAGCGCCTGGTGCGCCGCTACCTCGACCGCGCGCCTGAGGCGTACGCGGAGGAGTGCTGGTCCGACACCGTGGCGCGTGGCCTGGACGCCCTCTCCTTCGCCTGGGCCGGCGGCCTCGCACCCGGCGACCGGCACTACTACTGCGTCCGGGCTCCGGACTTCCTCATCGAGTACGACAACACCCAGGACAACGGCAACCACGCCCACTCGGTCTGGCGCCACCTCCGCCACGACTGGGGCGCCGATCTGCTCCGCGCGCACTACACGGAGCAGCACGGATAGAGCTGTGACGAGCGCACGCGCGACGGCTGATATTACTGGGGCATGCAGGAAGAGACGGCATGCTCCGCGATCGACACGTTCATCTCCGCGTTCAACGCCTCGGACGACAGTTATGTGACTGCCCTGCTCGCCCAGGCCCTGACCTCGGACGTGGTCTTCTGGGGGCCGTTGGGTCGCAGTGAGGGAATCGCGGCGGTCGAGCGGTTCGTGCTGGACATCCGGCACCACCCGGCGGGGACCGGCACGATGGTGCGCTGCTCAGCGGTGGACATGCCTGACGAGTGGGCCCGGTACCAGTGGGTCTTCACCACGCCGGATGGAGGCCCCCGCTTGGCGGGAACGGACGTCGTCCATCTGCGGCGGAGCCTCATCGACCAGGTCATCGTCTTTGCGGGAGAGATCGAGCCGTCCGCCTCCTGAGTCGTCCGACCACCAACCCGATCGCCGCCCGCCTTCGCGGGTCAGGCCGGATCGTGGTCTTCGGCCGCATGTCCTGGGGTGATCCGGCAAAGGGTTTCGCCGAACTTCCGCACCCGCGCGGTGTAGCCGTCGCACCGCCACATCAGGCCGTAGTCGAGAGGTGGTGCGTCGCGGAGCGGGACGTAGGTGAGGCTGGGGCGGGCGTAGTAGCGGGCGGCGCGCAGTGACGCGATGGAGACGCCCTGGCCGGAGGCGACGAGTGAGGGCACCTCCATCCAGTATCTGAAGGCGGGGCCCTGGGGGATGGGTCTGCCCTGCGGTGTCTTGCGGGGCCAGATGTAATCGGTCCAGTACGCCGGGCTGTCGCCGGTGACGGCGATCAGCGGGGCGTGGGCCAGGTCTTCCTGGCAGACCGATTCCTGCCGGGCGAAGGGATGGTCCGCGGGCACCATCAGAGCCCGGGGCTCGGAGAAGATCACCGGTCCGGCCACCAGGTCCGGCTCCTCCATCGGGAACTCGGTGAGCTGCAGGTCCAGCTCGCCGGCACGGAGCGGGCCGAACGTGTCGCAGAGCGGGACCTCCTGGATCTCGACCAGACAGCCGGGATGCGTGCGCCGGAAGGACTCCGCGGTCCTGAGCACCGCGTCACTCGCCCACGCCGAGGAGAAGCCCACGCGCAGCGTCCCGGTCACGCCCTTGCCCACCGCCAGCGCCTTCCCGACGGCCTCCTGGATCTGCTGGTGGGCCGGGGCCAGACCGTCGTACAGCTGCTGCCCGGCGGGGGTCAGGATGACCTTGCGGCTGGTACGGGTGAACAGCGGGACGCCCAGGCGGCGTTCGAGACGGCCGACGATCTGACTCACGCGCCCCTGGGCCAGCCCGAGCCGCTCGGTGGCGCGCCGGAAGTGCAGCTCCTCGGCCACGGCCAGGAACGCCTCGATCTCATGCCGCTCCAGCACCGGTGTCACCCCCGCCCCCGGAAACCGAACTGGTGAGCTTCGCGCACCGATCGTAGAGCAGATCGGTCTCGTTCCGGGAAGATCCCGTGCGCAGCATGTGAGGCATGCCGTCAGACAACGAGCTCTACGACTACAGCCCGATCACTGAGCGGGCGCCCTTCAGCTGGCCAGGCGACGCCCGGGTGGCGTTCTATGTGGGGCTGAACATCGAGCACTTCCGGCTCGGCACGCCCTCGACCAGCCTGAACGAGGCGACGGCCGCCCTCGTGCCGGACCCGCTGAACCACGGTTGGCGCGAATACGGCGTCCGGGTCGGCATCTGGCGGGTGATGCAGGCCCTGGACCGGCATGGCGTACGCGCCAGCGCGCTGCTCAACTCCGCTGTCTGCGAGCACTATCCGCAGATCATCGAGGCCGGCCTGGCCCGCGACTGGGCCTGGCTCGCGCACGGCCGCGACAACTCCACACTGCAGGCCGGGATGGCCGAGGACGACGAACGCGCCTACCTGACCGACGTCGTCGAGACGATCGAGAAGGCCACCGGGCGACGCCCGCGCGGCTGGCTCGGCCCGGCGCTCACCGAGACGTTCCGGACGCCCGCGCTGCTCGCCGAGCTCGGCCTCGAGTACGTGCTCGACTGGACCAACGACGACCAGCCGTACCCGCTGAACGTCCCCGGGATGCTGAGCGTGCCGTACTCGGTCGAGCTCAACGACCTCGGCCTGTTCACGATGCACGGCATGACAGGACCCGACTTCGTGCAGCTGGTAAAGGACCAGGTCGATCAGCTGTACGCCGACTCGGCGGTCAGCGGCCGGGTGCTGGCGCTGGCCCTGCATCCGTTCGTCATCGGCCAGCCGTTCCGGACCAAGTACCTCGAGCAGGCGCTGGATTACGTCACGAACCACCCCGGCGTGTGGTCGGCCACGAGCGACGAGATCGTCGAGCACTACCTCCGCATCAACTCTCACAGGAGACCCACCACATGACTGATACGGCGATCCCCGACGGGATCAAGCAGGGCCCCGGCGAAGTCTCGCCCCAGGCCGCCATCAGGACCACCGTGCTGCTGTGCGCGGCCGCCTTCATGACCATGCTGGACCTGTTCATCGTGAACGTGGCGTTCGAATCGATCGGCGAGACCTACTCCGGAGCCTCGCTGGCCGGGCTCAGCTGGGTGCTCAACGCCTACATCGTCGTATACGCCGCGTGCCTCATACCGGCGGGTAGCCTCTCCGACCGCTACGGACGTAAGCAGGGATTCCTGGTCGGTCTCGGCCTTTTCACGGTCGCCAGCATCGGCTGTGCGGCAGCACCCACCCTGGAGGTCCTGATCGTCTCCCGGGTCGCCCAAGCGGCCGGCGCGGCGATTCTGACCCCGGCAAGTCTCGGGCTGATCCTCAGCGTGCTGCCCGTGTCGCGACGTGCGGGCGCGGTGAAGATCTGGGCTACGAGTTCGTCCTTCGCGGGCGCGCTCGGGCCGGTGGTCGGAGGTCTGCTGGCCGAGAGTTCGTGGCGGTGGGCGTTCCTGCTCAACCTGCCCATCGGCGTGATCGCGTATCTGATGGCCGTACGACTGATCCCCAAGGGCGCGCCGGCCTCGCACACGCGGGTTCCCGACGCAGTGGGCGCGGTCGCCATTGCGGTCGCGATCGGCGCGCTGTCGCTGGGCCTGGTGCGGGCCGAGGACTGGGGATGGGGTTCGGCGCAGATGTTGTCGACCGCCGTGATCGTCGTGGGCGCCCTGGCGGTGCTGATCCACCGCGTCCGTACCCACCCGGCCCCGGTCGTGTCCCCGCGACTGTTCCGCGTGCCCAGCTTCACCGTCGCGAACGTCACGACCCTGATCTTCACCGGGGCCTTCGGCGCCGTCTTCCTGGGCGTGTCCCTGTGGCTCGAGACCGCCGCCGACTACGGCCCGCTACGAGCCGGACTGGCGCTGGTCCCCGGCCCGTTGGCCGTGCCGGTCTTCGCGACGCTCACGCAGCGCTGGGCCAAGAACGTGCCGCCCAGGTTCGTCGTCTCCGCCGGCCTCGCCATCTTCGCGCTCGGCTCGCTGCTCCTGGCCACCCAGGGCGGAGCGCACTACGCCACCGACATTCTCCCCGGCTGGATCGTCATCGGCGTGGGGATCGGCATCGCCATGCCCACCCTCATCGGCACTGCCACCGCCGACCTCGCCCCGGCGGAGGCCGCCACGGGCAGCGCGGTCGTCAACACGGCCCGCCAAGCGGGCTACGCCCTGGGCGTTGCCGGCCTGGTGGCGATCCTGGGCAGCCAGGACCGCCTGCACACCGGTGACACCTTCCAGAACGGCTGGATCTTCGTCACCGCGCTGGTCCTCGTCAGCGCGGCGACCGCACTCCGGATCCGCCCGCAGCAGAGCCACCGGACCGAGGACGAGTGAAGGAAGCGATGACCATGCAGCCGACGGTCCTGACCGAAGCCACCGATCCCGACGTCCTCTCGCCGAAGGCGGGCGCGAGAATCCTCGCGGCTGCCCCGTGGCGGCGATTCGGCGTCTTCGGCGACAGCCTTTCGCTCGGGGTCGGGGACGCGACACCGGGTTACGACCCCCTGGGATGGCCGGCGCGGGTGGAGCGCGCGCTGCGGCGAGTCCATCCCGACCTTGCCCATATCAATACGGCGCGGGTCGGCGTGACCACCGCGCAGGCACTCCAGGAGCAGGCGGAGCGGATCGACGAGTTCGGCCCGGATCTGTTGCACCTCAACAGCGGCGCGAACGACATCATGCGACGCAAGCCCGACTGGGAGCGGATCGAGGACGACCTGCGCGCGATGTACGCATGGGCCGCGAGGACGGGCGCTCAGCTGAGCGTATTCACCCTGGGCCGGGCCTTCGTTGTGCCGGCGTTCCCCGACTTCAGCGACCGCGTCGCGCGCCTCAATGACGTGACGCGCAGGCTGGCGGCGGAGTACGGCGCGGCCGTCGGCGACTGCTGGGCTCACCCATTGAACGACCGACCGAACCTGCTCAGCGAAGATCGAATCCACTTCGCCGCGACGGGACAGGCGATCATCGCGAGCGTGATGATCGAGGCGCTCGGAGCGCGCCTGCGCGAATCCGGACGCGAGGTCAGCCGCTAGCCCTTAGCGGAAGCGGGCGGGGGGCGGTGCCCGGACGGGGCGGATTCACCCGTACGAGTGAATGTGTGAACGGTTGAATTCTGCGTCGCGGTACTCTCCGCGCGCAGCAACGACCGGCCCCCGGATGCGTGGAGTACTGCTGTGGCCTTCATGCCGCCGACCACCATCCTGGTGGTGGATGACAACGAAGCCAACCGCTTCGCCGTCGGCGCCGTCCTGCGCCGCGACGGCCATCACGTGGTCGAGGCCGAGGACGGATCCGGCGCACTCCGGGCGCTGTCCGACCCGGCCCGGCTCCCGGACCTGGCCCTGCTGGACGTGCGACTGCCCGACATGAGCGGCTTCGACGTCTGCTCCCGGATCAAGTCGGTGCCGGCCACCGCCGACATCCCCGTCGTACACATCTCGGCCGCCGCCACCGAGCTCACCGACCACTGCCACGGTCTCAACGCGGGCGCCGACGCCTATCTGTTCTCGCCCGTCCTCCCCGAGCAACTGCTCGCCACCGTACGCGCCGCGCTGCGCCGCACCTGGGGCTCCCGGCAGGCCACGCTCCGCGCCACCGAGGCGATGCGCGCGTACGACGAGGAGCGTCGGCTCGCCCAGTTGCTGCAGCGCAGCCTGCTGCCCGGCTTCGAGACGCTGCCGCCGGTCGCCGGGCTTGAGCTGTCCGTCGGCTACCGGCCCCGATGCGACGTCGTGCAGATCGGCGGCGACTTCTATACGGCGGTGCAGACCGATGAGCGGGTGTGCGTCGCCATCGGGGACGTGGCCGGCCACTCCTGGACGGCCTCGCGCGTGATGGTCGACCTGTGGCACGCCGTGCGCGTCTACTCCCTCGAAGGCCACTCCCCGGACGAGATTCTGCGGCGCCTCGACCGGCTGCTGACCCGCCTGCACGACGGCTACACCGCCACCATGCTCATCGCGCACATCGACCCGGCCAGGGGTCGCATGGAATTGGCCAGCGCGGGCCACCTCCCGCCGCTGCTGTGCCGGGGGGAGGACGGGACGGCGGGCTACCTCGATGTCGAGGGTCCGCTGCTGGGGCTGGAGATGCACCGCCCAGAACCCACCGAGGCGAAGCTCGACGCGGGCGACAGGCTGCTGATGTTCACCGACGGACTGATCGAGCAGCGCGGCGTGGACCTCACCCACTCCATGGAGCGGCTCAGCCGCGCAGCCGCCCGTGCGGCCGACGGTGAACTCGACGCGATGCGGGACCGGCTGCTCAGCTCGTACGACACGCAGAGCAATGACGATGACGCCGCCGTCCTGCTGCTGCGCCTCGCCTGAACAGGCGGGCAGGGGCTGGCTGTCTCTTATACA
>NZ_JAAKZV010000500.1 GCF_011044975.1 Streptomyces coryli
GGGGTGGGGGCGGTGGCGGCTCGGAGGATCCGAAGGTGAAGGTGCACGTCGAGCTGTCCGGTGGCGACAAGGTCGAGGGCGTCGACAAGTCCCCCGTGACCGTGCACCTGAAGGGTGAGAGCGCTGAGAACGCCCTGCATGTTCCTGTGGAGTCTCTCCTCGCCGCGCCCTCCGGCGGCTTCGCCGTCCAGGTGGTCGAGGGCGGCAAGGCCCGGGACGTGAAGGTCGAGCTGGGTCTTTTCGCCAACGGTCGCGTCGAGGTCAAGGGGCCCGGTCTCAAGGCGGGTATGAAGGTCGGGGTGCCGAAGACATGACCGGCGACCTTACGGACCCGGCCACGCCGGTGGTGGACCTGCACGGCGTGACCAAGGAGTACCCCGGTGACGTAAAAGCCCTGGCAGGTGTCGACCTGACCATCGAGCGCCGCGAACTCCTCGCCATCGTCGGCCCGTCCGGCTCCGGCAAGTCCACGCTGCTGCACATCGCGGGCACCCTGGACCGCCCTACGGCCGGCACGGTCGCGATCGCGGGCCATGACATCGGCTCGCTTTCCGATCGTGAGCTGTCGGCTCTGCGCTCGGCTCACATCGGCTTCATCTTTCAGGCCTTTCATCTGGTGCCGGGCGCGACGGCTCTCGCGAACGTCATGGAGGGCCTGCGCTACTCCGGCCTCTCCCACGCGCGCCGCCGCAGGCAGGCGGCGGAGGCTCTGGAGCGGGTGGGCCTGGGTGACCGTACGACCCATCGCCCGCACGAGCTGTCGGGCGGCCAGAAGCAGCGGGTGGCGATCGCGCGGGCGGTGGCCGGGCAGCCGGACCTGCTCCTCGCTGATGAGCCGACCGGGGCGCTCGACAGCGCGTCGGGCGAGGCGGTGGTGGAGCTGCTGCACGATCTGAATGCGCAGGGCGCCACGATCGCGGTCATCACGCATGACCGGGAGATCGCCGAGGTGCTGCCGCGGCAGGTGCATATCCGGGATGGGTTGATCACTGAAGATCGGCGTCCGCAGGCGGCGATGGTGGGTGGTGCGGTATGAGCCCGCGCAGGCGTAAGGGACTTGTCCCGGCGCGGCTGTCCGGTCGGGATGTGTGGCAGGTGGGGTCGGCTGGGCTGCGGGGGCGGCCGGTGCGGGTTTGCTTGTCGGCGCTGGGGATCGCGATCGGTATCGCGACGATGATCGCTGTCGTCGGCATCTCGGAGTCGTCGAAGGCGGATCTGCTGCGGCAGCTCGACAAGTTGGGCACCAACATGCTGGTGGTCTCGCCCGGGCAGTCGATGTTCACCGGCGAGGAATCGAAGCTGCCGAAGGCGGCGGCGCGGATGACGGGGCGTATCGACGGCGTCGAGAACGTGGGCGCGATCGGGGCGATGGACCACAAGGTGTATCGCTCGGAGCATGTCCCGGAGGAGCTGAGCGGCGGTCTTACGGTGAATGCGGCGGATCAGAATCTGCTGCGGACGCTGCAGGGGTCGGTGGGGAAAGGCACGTGGCTGAACAAGGCGACGGGGAAGTATCCGTCGGTTGTTCTTGGTGACGCGGCGGCGGATCGGCTGGGGATCAGTCGACCGGGACAGCAGGTCTGGATCGGGGAGCAGTACTTCACCGTGATCGGCATTCTGGGGAAGCTGCCGCTGGCGACCGATCTGGAGCGGTCGGCGCTGGTGGGGTGGGATGCGGCGGAGCGGTTGCTGGGCTTTGACGGGCATCCGACGTCGATTTACGAGCGGTCGGCCGATGACCGGGTCGATGCGGTGCGGGATCTGCTGCCGCGGACGGTGAATCCGGAGGCGCCGCAGGAGGTGGAGGTGTCGAATCCGTCCGATGCGCTGGCGGCCAAGGCCGCTTCGGAGGGGGCGTTTACGAATCTACTGCTGGGGCTTGGTGGGGTGGCGTTGCTGGTGGGGGGTGTCGG
>NZ_JAAKZV010000501.1 GCF_011044975.1 Streptomyces coryli
CGCCAGCACCAGCCCCAGCCGCTCCTGCGCCCCGGCGACCACCCGCACCGGCACCCCCCAGTCCTGCTGGTGCACATGGCACGCGGGGTACTCGACGCCCTCGGCGTCATCGCAGCTCGCCGCCATCGCCGAGACGTGCAGCACCCCCTCGGCCACCCCGTCCGCCAGCACCAGATCCCGCCCCAGCTCAGTGCCCGTACCCCCGCCGGAGGCCAGCAGTTCCGGCGGGGTGGAGCTCACCAGCAGCCGGGTCGCGGGGCCGTATCGCTCGTCGAGCTTCTGCCCCTCCGGCGGCTGGAAGACGACGTCGAGGCGCAGCCGCCCCGGCGCGACCTCCGTCGCGTCCCGCCGCGTGCGGTGCGCGACGCCGTCCACCCGCACCGCCTCCTCCGGCAGCCGCAGCCGCGTCAGCCGGTGCCGCGCCGACTCCACCACGACCACATCCGAGCCGTCCGCCACCACCGCGTCCGACGGTTCCCGCAGATCCGTGGCCAGCGTCGTCACCTCACCGGAAGCCGGGTCGTAGCGGCGCAGGGCGTGGTTGTACGTATCCGAGACCGCGACCGAGCCGTCCGGCAGCGCGGTGACGCCCAGCGGATGCTGGAGCAGCGCCTGCCCGGCCTCCCCGTCCCGGTGGCCGAAGTCGAACAGCCCCGTCCCCACCGCCGTATGCACCACACCGTCCGCGTCCAGCCACCGCAGCGCCGACGTCTCCGAGTCCGCGATCCACAGCCGGTCCGCCGTCGTGGAAAGCCCCGCCGCGAGCCCGGACGGCTGCGCGAACCACGCCTCCGCGGCCGGCCCGTCGACCAGGCCCTCGTTCGTCGTGCCCGCCGCGGCCGCCACCTCGCCCGTATCGAGCGCATACGTCCACAGCTGATGTACACCGGCCATCGCGATCCACAGCCGGTCGCCGAACCACGCCACATCCCACGGCGACGACAGGTCCACCTCCCGGCCAGGACCGGACACCGCCGACCCCTGCCACCACTGCCGCCCCGTCCCCGCCAGCGTCGTCACCTCGCCGCCGGCCAGGTCCAGGGCCCGTACCGCGTGATTCACCGTGTCCGCGACCGCCACCCGGCCGTCGGGCAGCAGCGCAAGCCCCTGCGGCTCGTTGAAGCTGGGCTCGGCACCATCCGCCAGCCCGCGCGAGCCCGTCCCGATCCGCCGCACCACCGTCTCGCCGTCCGCCGCCAGCTCCACCAGCTGGTGCCGGGTCGTGTCCGAGACCAGGAAGCCGCCACCAGGAAGCGCCAGCACCTTCCCCGGAAAGCGCAGGTCGGAGGCCTCCGGCTCCGGCGGTACGTACGGCCCGTCGCCCCGCCGCAGCGTGCCCTTCGCGGCGTGCTCGGCCTCCAGCTCGGCTACGAGCGTCTCCAGGGCGTGCGCGTGCCCCTCGCCCGCGTGCTGCGCGACGACGTACCCCTCGGGGTCGATCACCACGAGCGTCGGCCAGGCCCGCACCGCGTACTGCTTCCAGGTCGCCAGGTCCGGGTCGTCCAGCACCGGGTGCTCGACCCCGTATCGCTCGACCGCGTCCACGACCGCGGCGTGCTCGGCCTCGTGCACGAACTTCGGCGAGTGCACGCCGATGATCACGAGGGTGTCGCGGTGCTTCTCCTCGAGCTCGCGGAGTTCGTCGAGGACATGCAGGCAATTGATGCAGCAAAAGGTCCAGAAATCGAGGACGACGATGCGCCCTCGCAGGTCAGCCAGGGAAAGCTGCTTATCACCGGTGTTGAGCCAGCCGCCCTTGCCGACGAGTTCGGGGGCGCGGACACGTGCACGTATTGCCATAGCTCCATCAAACCTGAAGCGATCCCTCAGAGGTAAATCCCCTCCACCTCGTGCATCTCGAACCAGATCGCCTTCCCCTCCCCCCGCGGCTCCACCC
>NZ_JAAKZV010000502.1 GCF_011044975.1 Streptomyces coryli
CCCGCGGCACCGTCCGGGTGCCCGTGAATACCCCCGCCCGCCAGCACCAACAAATCGTCAGTCCCCGTCAGTTCATACGCAGCGTGCGCCGTCCCCGCCCACTGCCCGGACGACAGCACCGGCAGCGCCGCGTAATCCCCGGGGAACCCGACAGGAAACGGCCGCCAGATCGCGTCGACGCTCCGCCGCACACTCGCGTCCGTCTCGTAGAACTTGCCCCGGACACCCCCGGCATGCAGCTGGTCCACGCCCGCCAGCCGTGCCAGCACCGCGAAGGCCTCCGCACCCAGGCCCACATACGGGCTCCGCAGCAGCGCCCCCGACATAGCCCGGTGGCCATGGATCGGCAGCGCGGCATGCCGCCGCAGCTGCGCGACCGCGCCCAGCCCCACGATCTGCGCGCACACCATGACGCAGCGGCCGCCACCCTCGGCGACCAGGTCGTGGTTGGCGAGCAGCCGGTCGGGGTCGTCGGTGATGTTGAAGGCGTACAGCGGGCGGTGGCCGGTGCGGTCGGCGGCCCGGTTCAGCTCGTCGGTCACCACGGCCACCCGCTCGCGCAGTGGCGCGTGCGGCGGGTCGGCGGTGAGCTCGTCGTCCTTGATGAAGTCGATGCCGGACTCGGCCAGTTCGCGCACCATAACGCGCAGCGCGTCCAGGCCGAGGCCGACGCCCGGCTTGACGATGGTGCCGATCATCGGACCGCGCGCGACGCCGGTGAGCTCGCGGGTGCCGGCGATGCCGTACCGCGGTCCGGGGTAGCGCTCGGCGAAGGCCGGCGGCAGCTCGAGGCCGGTGAGCTTGACGGCGGCCAGCTCGCGCAGCTCGAAGAGGTTGCCCGCCACGGCGGCCAGCAGATTGGACAGCGAAGGGCCGAAGTTGGCCAGCGGGAAGGCGATCCGCACCGTCCCGCGATGCGGGCGCGGCGGTCCGCCGGGCGGCCGGAGCGCGCCGGGCAGCGACTCGCCGCCCGAGTCCGGCAGCGCCTCGACCTTGACGACCTTCGCGCCGAACCGCCACCGCAGCTCGTCCGTCTCGCCGGGCACCCGCACAAAGGTCCCGGTCGACTGCTCGCCCGCGAGCACCTCCGCCGCCTGCTCCAGCGGCAGAAAGCTCCCGATGTCGTACGTGGCCAGCACGTGTTCGTCCGGCATGCCCGCCGCCCTCCCCCGCCGCTCAACGCGCCGGATCAATAAGGATCTTTATCGACTCCGGCCCGCTCGCCAGCTCCTCGAAGGCCGCCTGAGTCTGCGCCAGCGGCCGCGGCTCGCCGTCGAGCAGCGGGCGGACGTCGAGCGTCCGGCGGTTGACCGCGTCGGCGGCCGCCCGGAAGTCGCCCGGCGTGTACACCGTGGCGCCGCGGACGACGATCTCCCCCAGCACCGCCGGGTTGAGGTCGGCCCGTACCGGCGCCCCGAACATCGGCAGCAGCACCACCGTCCCGCGCGGCCGGCACAGCGCCAGCGCCTCGTCCAGGCAGCCACGATGGTCGGACGCGACGACGACCGCGTCGAAGCCGTCCGGGCCGCTCACCGCCCGGCCCGCGGCGGCCACGTCCTCACGCGCGGCGTCCACCGTCGCGCAGCCGGACAACCGCCGCGCCACGTCTAGGCGTTGCGCCCGCACGTCACTCACCAGCAGCTCCGCGACATGCTGCAGCCGGCAGACCGCTGCCACCAGCGCGCCGATCGCCCCCGCGCCGAGGATCGCGACGCGCTGGCCGGGACCCACGGCGGCGGTACGCGTCGTGTGCCAGGCCACCGCGGCCGGTTCGATCAGCGCGCCCTCGCCGTACGACACGCCGTCGGCGAGCGGGAACAACACCCGCTCCGGGGCGCGCACATACTGCCCGAGCAGCCCCTCCCAGCCCACCCCCGGCACCCGG
>NZ_JAAKZV010000503.1 GCF_011044975.1 Streptomyces coryli
ACTGCCGGTGAGCGGGCGGTGCCGGCGGCCGGGCGAGCTGCCGGTGCCGACCGCCGGTTGAGCTGCCGGTGTGCCCGCCGCGCGCTCAGGCCGCGGCCGGTACGGCCAAGGTGTGCTCGGTCAGGCCGAGTTGATCGTCGAGCGCCGCCGCCCCGGCCGCGGTCACCCGCACCGCCCGCCCGGATCCGATCCGTTCCACCCACCCGAGCTCGAACGAACGCCGGCACAGCGCCGCGCCGACCGCGCCCGCCAGGTGCGGCCGGCGCTCGCTGTAGTCGAGGCAGTCGCGCAGCAGCGGGCGGGTGCTCTTCCGTCCGTCCGGCGGGATGACGGCCCCGAGCCGCCGCAGCCAGTCCCGGCCCGGCTCGGTGAGGGCGAGCCCGCCCCTCCGGTCGATCAGCCCGCGGTCCTGCGCCGCGTCGGCGATGGCCACGCCCAGGCGCCCGGCGAGATGGTCGTAACAGGTCCGTGCCCGCGCCTCGGCCCGCCGCCGCCCGGCGTCGCGCAGCGAGCGCGGCCGCCCGCTGTCCGTGCCCCCGGCCCTGGCCCCGATCCCGGCCCCGGTCCCGGCCTCCGGCGCGAACGTCGCCAGCTCCTCGACCAGCGTCGCCGCCGCCGGCCCCGCCAGCCTCACGTACCGATGCCGCCCCTGCCGCTCCAGCGTGACGAGCCCGCCCTCCAGCAGCCGCGCGAGATGTTCGCTCGCGGTCGACGGCGCGACCCCCGCGTGCCGCGCGAGCTCCCCCGCGGTCCAGGCGCGGCCGTCGATCAGCGCGAGGCAGAAGGCGGCCCGGGTGGGGTCGGCGAGCAGCGCGGCGGTGCGGGCGAGGGAGGTCGGCGACAGCATGCGTCCATGGTGCACGCGGGACTCTTCGGCTGCCGCCGAAATATCAGCGGGCCGCCTCGGAGCTGCCCCAGCTCGCCAGCAGCCGCAACGCCTCCGCCTCCCGCGAGTCGGGCGCCGCGGTGTAGGCCAAGAGGGCCAGGTCCGGGTCCTGGGGGAAGGTGGTCAGCTCGAAGGAGAGGGACAGCGGGCCCGCGACGGGGTGGTTGATGCGCTTGCGGCCGTACGACTTGGTCTTGACGGTGTGCAGCGCCCAGTGGTGGCGGAACTCGGCGCTTTCGACGGTGAGTTCGGCGATCAGGCGGGACAGCTCGGAGTCGTCGGGGTGCTGCCCGGCGGCGAGGCGGAGGTGGCCGACCACCTCGCGGGCGATGAAGTCGCGCTCCGGGTAGCGGGCGCCGATCTCGGGGTCGGTCAGGTGCAGCCGGGCGAGGTTGCGGTGGTCGGGCGGGAGGCGGGCGAAGTCGGTGATCAGGGCGCAGGCGAGACGGTTCCAGGCGAGCACGTCCATGCGGTGGCCGAGCGCGAGGGCCGGGCTGTCGATGGCGTCGAGGAGCTGCTGGACCCCCGGCCGCACCGCCGGCAGCGGCGGCAGCGGCGGCGGGCGGCCGGAGCTCGGCCCCGGGCCCGGACGCGGCGGCCTGGCCAGCCGGAACAGATGCGCGCGCTCATCCGCGTCCAGCCGGAGCGCGTCCGCGACGGCGTTCAGCACGGCGTCCGAGGCGCTGTGGTTACGCCCCTGCTCCAGGCGTACGTAGTAGTCGACGCTGACTCCGGCGAGATGCGCCAACTCCTCGCGCCGCAGCCCGGGCACCCGACGCGCCCCGGCACCCGAGGCGTAGCCCACGTCCTCCGGACGGATCCGGTCGCGACGTGAACGCAGGAAGGCGCCTAGCTCCGCGCGTGGCTGCATGGCGCTCATTCTGCTGCCGGGGGCGGGGTGGTGGGTAGGTACAGCTGTACCCAGGCAGGCCGGGGCCCGGGG
>NZ_JAAKZV010000504.1 GCF_011044975.1 Streptomyces coryli
CCCGACCGCCGGCTCCCAGCCCGCACGCCCCCACACCGCAGCAGGCACCGTCGTCACCAGCCCGCCCTCGGTCCGGTCCAGCACCCGCACCTCCGCGATCCGCCGCCGCCCGGCCCGATCCCGTACGAGATGCAGCACCACGGCCAACGCAGCCGCCAACTGGCTGTGCAAAGCAGCCCGATCCAGCCCCGCCACCGCCCCCAAGGCCTCCAGCCGCGCCGGAACATCCGCCGCGGCGTTGGCGTGGACCGTGCCGCAGCCGCCTTCATGGCCCGTATTAAGAGCAGCCAGCAGATCCAGCACCTCAGGCCCGCGCACCTCGCCCACCACCAGGCGGTCCGGCCGCATCCGCAGCGCCTGCCGGACCAGGTCCTGCAGGGTGACCAGACCGACGCCCTCCTGGTTCGCCGGGCGGGCCTCCAGGCCGACCACATGCGGGTGGGCGGGGCGCAGCTCCGCCGACTCCTCGGCGAGGACGATGCGTTCGTCGGCGGGGACCAGGCTCAGCAGGGCGCTCAGCAGCGTGGTCTTCCCCGTGCCCGTACCGCCGCTGATCAGGAAGGACAGCCGGGCCGCCACCAGCCGCCGCAGCAGCGTCTCGCCACCGGGCGGCACCGTGCCCGCCGCGGCCAGCTCGGCGAGGCTGAACGCCCGCGGCCGCACCACCCGTAGCGACAGGCACGCCGAGCGGACCGCGACCGGTGGCAGTACGGCATGCAGCCGGGTGCCGTCCGGGAGCCGTGCGTCCACCCAGGGCCGGGCGTCGTCCAGCCGCCGACCGGCCACCGCGGCGAGCCGCTGCGCCAGACGGCGGACCGCGGCCGCGTCCTGGAAGCGGACATCGGTACGTTCGACGCCGCAGCCGCGGTCCACCCACACCTCGTCAGGGCCGGTCACCAAGACGTCCGTGACCTCCGGCTGCGCCAGCAGCGGCTCCAGCGGCCCTGTGCCCACCATCTCCGAGCGCAACGCGCCCACGACGCCCAGCACTTCGGCGTCGCCGAGCAGCCGCCCCTCCTCGCGCAGCGCCGCCGCCACCCGCGCCGGAGTCGGCTCCGCGCCGCTCTCGGCCAGCCGCAGCCGCACCGCGTCCAGCAGCTCCGGGCCCTTCATGCCGCCACACCCCCGCCGCCCGCTGCCGCCGGCGGCAGCGCCCGCGCCCAGAAGGCGTCGCAGAACCGCGCCAGCGGCCCCGCGGCCCTGCCGCCCGGCGGCACCCCGGCGTCCTGCTCCTGCAACAGGCCTGGCTCCGCCAGGAGTTCACCGGCAAGCGGCAGCCCCAGCAGCCCGGCGATCTCCTCGTCCGCAAGACCGGACACCCCGGGCCCGCGCACCACCACCCGCAGGTCGCCCAGCACCATGCCCACCGCCCCTGCCACCCGCCGCGCGGCGGCGACAGCACGCAGCTGGGCCGGCACCACCAGCAGCCCTACGTCCAGTTGGGCGAGCGCCTCCACCACCGTCTCGTCCACCCGGCGCGGCAGATCGACGACCACCACGCCGCCCCGGCGCCGCGCCGCCGCCAGCACCGACCGCATCGCGGCGGGCTGCACGGCGACCGCGTCGCCCCGGTCCCAGCTCAGCACCCGCAGCTCATGCAGCTCGGGCAGCGCCTCCTCCAGCGCCTCGCCGCCGATCCGCCCCCGCGACTCGGCGAAGGCCGGCCAGCGCAGCCCACCGGCCCGCTCCCCGCCCAGCAGCACATCGATGCCGCCACCGAGCGGATCGCCGTCAACCAGCATGGTCCGCCGCCCCGTTCGCGCCGCGGTCACCGCCAGGGCGCACGCCAGCGTGGACGCCCCGGCCCCGCCGCAACCC
>NZ_JAAKZV010000505.1 GCF_011044975.1 Streptomyces coryli
ACCCCCAACCGGCCAACCCGCCCCTGCGGATCCGCCGCCATCCCCTCCAACACCCGCAGCAGCCACCGCATCAGCTCCTGAGCCTCGGCCGCGTCGAAGACATCCGGCCGATAGCTCAGTCGCATCGTCAGCCCGCCGACCGGGCCCGCGACAAGTCCCAGCGGATAGTTGGTCGACTCCCGGCCGCCGGCCTCGACCACCCGCAGTCCGCTCGGGCCGTCCGCCTGCCCCTCGTCCGCACCGGGCGACTGCTCATGCGCCCCGGCCGGGAAGTTCTCGAAGGCCATCAGCGTGTCGAACGTCGCACCCGGTCCCGCCAGGCGCTGCACCTCACTCAGCCCGAGGTACTGGTAATCCATCAGCGCCGACTGCCGGCTTTGCAGCTCGCTCAGCATCTCGGCGACGGTGTGTGCGGGGTCGAACTCCACACGAACTGGAACGGTGTTGATGAAGAACCCCAGCATGCTCTCCATGCCCGGAACATCCAGCGGCCGCCCGGCGACCGCGGCACCGAACACCACATCCCGCCGACCCGTCAGCTTCCCGACCACCAAGGCCCAGGCGGCCTGGACCACGGTGTTCAAGGTCACGCCATGCGCGCGGGTCAGATCGTCCAGCGCCTCGGAGAGCTCGGCGCTCGCCGCACCGGTCACTTCCTCGGTCACCACCGCCGCGGCGTCCCGCTCCACCGGGGCGACCAGCGTGGGCTCGTCCGCGCCCGCCAACTCCTGGCGCCAGGCCTCGCGCGCCGCCTCCTTGTCCTGCCGGCCCAGCCACTCCAGATAGTTCCGGTACGGAGTGATCTCGGGCAGGCCGGCCGTGCTGCCGCCCGCCTCGTACGCGGTCCACAGCTCCTGCATCAGAATCGGCAGCGACCAGCCGTCCAGCAGGATGTGATGCAGCGTCATCATCATCCGGTAGCGGTCCGGGGCCAGCTTCACCAGCAGAATCCGCAGCAGCGGCGGTGCCGCCAGATCGAAGCGCTGGGCCCGCGCGGCGATCCCCAGCCGGTCCGACTCCGCCCAGGCGGCGTCCTCGGCGAGCCGCGACAGGTCCTCCTCCTGCCACGGCATGTCGGCGTGCTCCACGATCACCTGCACGGGGTCACCCAGCCCGTCCAGCTGCCGGAAGCCCGCGCGCAGCGGCGCATGCCGGTCGAGGAGACGCTGCCAGGAGGCCCGCAGGGCCTGTACGTCCAACGGACCCTCAAGACCCAGGATCATCTGCTCCACATACACGTCCGTGTCGCTCTCGTCGAAGAGCGCGTGGAACAGCAGACCTTCCTGCAGCGGCGTTACGGGCAGCACCTCGGCGAGCCCTGGTGTCGCGGCCTCCAGCTCCTCGACATGACCCTGGCCGAGTGCGATCAAGGGGAAGTCGGACGGCGTGTGGCCACCGCTGACCGCGGCACTGGTGTGGGTGGCGATCCCGGTCAGCATGGCCGCCCAGCCGTCGACCAGTTCCCGTACGGCCGCCTCGTCCAGCACGCGCTCCGGCCAGGCCAGGGAGAGGGTGAGCCGCGGCCCTTCGGGCAGGTCGTGGACGATCCCCATGGCCTCGAGGGCGTGCATCACGGGGATCGGGGTGTCGGCGCCTCCGCCGCCGCTGCCGAGCGGGGCCCAGTCCTGCGGCTCGTCCGCCTGTCCCGCTGCCGCAGCGGGGGTACGGCCCAGGTAGTTGAAGCCGATCTGGGCGGTGGGCAGGGCGGCGAGGGTGGGGGCGGTGTCGGGGTTGAGGTGGCGGAG
>NZ_JAAKZV010000506.1 GCF_011044975.1 Streptomyces coryli
ATAAGAGACAGTGGCCACCCTGCTCACCGCCCCCGACACCGAACTCCTCGCCCGCTCGGGCGAAGACCCCGGCCCCGGCCAGGTCCGCCTCGGCATCGTCGCCCCCGACGCCCGCCGCCTCGCCCTCGCCCGCCGCGCCGTCGAGCGCGGGAGACCCTGGCGCGGCAAGGGCGACGTCTGGTTCACCCCCGAGCCGCTGCTGACCGCCGGGACGGGCAAGCTGGCCTTCGTCTTCCCCGGCCTGGAAGCCGAGTTCGAGCCGCAGGTCGACGAGGTCGCCGAGCACTTCGGGCTGCCCCGCCCCGGCGCCGCCGAGGTCGGCGACGTGGCCCGGCACGGCCTCGGCGTCCTCGGCGTCGGCCGGGTCCTCGACGCGGCGCTGCGCAAGCTCGGGCTCGTACCGGACGCGGTCGCCGGGCACAGCATCGGCGAGTGGTCGGCGATGTACGCGGGCGGCCTCTACGACGACGCCGCCGCGGACGAACTCCTCGGCCCCTTCGACCCCGACTCGCTACGCGTCCCGGGCGTGGTCTTCGCCGCCGTCGGCGCCCCCGCCGAACGGGTCGAGGCGGTCCTCGGCGGCCGTACGGACATCGTGCTCAGCCACGACAACGCCCCCGGCCAGTCAATGGTCTGCGGCCCCGAGAATGCGGTGGCCGACCTCGTCGCGGACTTCCGGGCGGAGCGAGTGATCGCACAGGTCCTGCCGTTCCGCTCCGGCTTCCACACGCCGATGCTGGCGCCATACCTCGGACCGCTGACGGAAGGCGTACGCCGCACCCGGGTGCGACCGGCGCGCATACCGGTGTGGTCGGGCACCACGGCCGCCCCATACCCCGAAGGCGCGGAACCCATCCGGGAGTTGTTCGTACGCCACCTCCTCGAGCCGGTCCGATTCCGCCCGCTGATCGAGGCCATGTACGCGGCCGGCTTCCGCGTATTCGTCCAGGTGGGCACAGGCCAACTGGCCTCGCTCATCACCGACACACTGCAGGGCCGCGACTTCCTGGCAGTGGCGGCCAACTCCCCCCGCCGGAGCGGCCTGGCCCAGCTCCGCCGCGTCTCCACAGCTCTGTGGACAGAAGGCCGCTCGGTCGGCCGCGCCCCGGCCCCACGCAGCCGCGCATCGGCGCCGGTCCGTCTCGATCTCGGCGGCGCGCTGGTGTCCTTGCCGGACGGGATACGGGATGAGCTGCGCTCGGCTGTCCGGGACGCGGTGCGGGCGGCGCCCGCGGAGGCGACAGCTGCCGGGGCCGCGCTCGGCGGGGCGGCGCGCTCCGGCAGCGCGGGCGACGCCCTGACGGCACTGGCCCGCCACGCGGACCATCACCCCGCGGCGGCCGAGCTGCACGCGGCCCTGGCGGAGACGGCGAGCTCCGCGGCCGCCGTGCTGGCTGCGGCGGGGTCGCCTTCCGCGGCTCCGGCGCCAAGCGGCTACGCGCCTCGGGCGCGGGACGAACGCACCGTTCTGGAACGGGAATGGGAACGGGAGCGGGAGCGGGTGACGCCCGCCCAGCGGGGAGGGGCGACGGTCACCGGACCCGAGCAGGCGGCGTCCGCCGGACGAGAGCGGACCACGGCCACCGGGCGCGGGCGGACCACGGCCACCGGGCGCGGGCGGACCACCGCCACCGGGCGCGGGCGGACCACCGCCACCGACCGCGGGCGGGCCCAGGCCATCGACCGCGGGCAGGCCACCCCCACCGACCGGGCACACCCCACCCGCACCGAAAC
>NZ_JAAKZV010000507.1 GCF_011044975.1 Streptomyces coryli
GCGCCCTACCCCCCGGCGAACCAGAAGCAATCGCCCGCGACACCCTCCTCGCAGCCGAGGGCCCCGCCCTCGTCGTCACCTCGAGCCCCACCCTCTGGTCCGACACCAAGGACTCCCGCGCCAAGCTCGGCCCGACCCTCCTCTACGACCCCGCCCAACTCTGCGACACCCCCGACAGATTGCGCTGGTCCCCCGTCCGCGGCTGCGCCGACCGCACGGAAGCCACCACCCGCGCCGGTACGCTCCTGGCCCCCCTCCGCTCGCCGCACCGCCCCGACCCGGTGGCCGACGCGGCGGCCATCCTTCTCGCCTGCTGGCTGCACGCCGCGGCCGTCGACGACCGCAGCCTCAGCCACGTACACCGCTGGGCAGCCGCCAAGGGGGCCGCCCATGAACCGGTCCGCATCCTGCGCACCTCAACAAAAGCGGCCTCCGGCAGCGCCGGCGAACTGGAATCGATCCTGACCGCCCACCCCGAACGCCGCGACGAGGCCCAGGACATGGTGAAACGCGCCCTCGGCGCCCTCGCCACGCTCCACATCCGGAACGCAACCAATCCAAATCGGACAGATTCGCTCACGCTGGAGTCATTTATCGCCGAGGGGGGAACGCTCTACGCGGTGGGCGAGGCGATCGAGGACCCACGCCGCAGCCCCGGAGCCATGCCACTGCTCACGGCACTGGCAGCAGACGTGGTCGAGCACGGCCGCCGCATGGCCGCACGGTCATCCACCGGCCGGCTCGACCCACCATTCACCCTGGTCCTGGACGATGTGGCGGCCGTAGCCCCCATCCCGTCACTCCCGGACCTCCTGGCACCGGAGGCGGCAAAGCGCACCGGCCTCCCGGTCCTGGCCCTCCTCCGCTCCCCGGAACAGGCCACGGCCCACTGGCCGAATCTCACCGACCAGCCGGCCTGAGAAGCAACTCCCGCCCACACGCCACCAACTCCGGCCGCGCCAGCCCCGGCCCGGTAACCACCACGACGAAATCCCCGGCCCGATACGTCCACGCCTGCAGCAGCCGGGGCACCCCCGCCCGCCGATCCGGCCGGATACGAAGCTCGCCCGAGCCCGAACCCGAGCCCGAAGCGGAACCCGAGCCCGCAGCCACCGGCGTCACCCGATACGCACACAGCCCCGCCCAAGCCCCCGCACACGCCTTGTACGCCGCCTCCTTAGCAGCCAGCAACAGCGTCGCATCCAGCCCCTCATCCACCCGATCCCCCCGACCGAGCACACCCCGCAGCACCTCATTGCCCGGATCAGCAACCTCCACATCCACCCCCACCGGACACCCACACCGCCGCACCGCCGCCACCGTCACCTCTCCCCGATGCGACAGCGATACGGCCCAGGGCGCCCGCCTCCCGCCAACCACCGGCACCGGCGCCCCGCCCTCGCCCCGCACCAACGCAAACCCCTCGGGCAGCACACCCAACACCCGCTCCAGCGCAGCCCGTACCACCGCCCGCCCACCATCGAAATCCCGCCGCCGCCACGCAGGCAACAACCCGCGCAACGCCACCTCGCGCGGATCCACCGGCAGAGGCCGCGAGCCATCCGGCCACCGCACCGCCACCACAACAGCGGCATGCCGCCCCACAGCCATCACGGCGTCAGCCGGGCAGGAAGCCGCGCGAAGCCCCGAATGACGAGCTGATCCGCCCGTACGGGAGGCCCAGCAGCCTCAAGCCGGGAAAACCGCCGAAGAATCTCCCCCACCCCTG
>NZ_JAAKZV010000508.1 GCF_011044975.1 Streptomyces coryli
GGGCTTGGTCTGCCGGGTTCCCGATGCCGGGTTCCGGTTCGGCGGTCGGGAGGCGAGGGGGTTAGGGGAGGGCGCGAGGGCCGTCAAGCGAAGTAAGCCTGCGCCGCCCGTACCCCCTCGGCCAGCGCGTCCACCTCCGCCGCCGTGTTGTACACGTACGGCGTCGCGCGAGTAGTCGCCGCCAGCCCGTATCGCCGGATGATCGGCCGTGCGCAGTGGTGTCCTACGCGTACGGCGATGCCCCGCGCATCCAAGACCTGCCCCACGTCATGCGGATGGATCCCCTCCACCGTGAAGGACACCGCCGAGCCGCGGTCAGCCAGATCCGTCGGGCCGACGATTCGTACGCCCGGGATCTCCTGAAGCAGGCCGAGAGCACGAGCCGTCAGCTCGTCCTCATGGGCCGCCACCGCCTCCATGCCGAGGGTCGACAGGTAGTCGATCGCCGCCGCCAGGCCGATCGCCTGGGCTGCCATCGGGACGCCTGCCTCGAAGCGTTGCGGAGGCGGGAGGAAGGTGGAGTGGTCCATCTCCACCACCTCGATCATTGAGCCGCCAGTGAGGAATGGGGGCAGGTCCGCCAGGAGTTCGCGCCTGCCCCACAGCACGCCGATGCCCATCGGGCCGAGCATCTTGTGGGCGGAGAAGGCGAGGAAGTCCGCGCCCAGCGACGCCACGTCGACCGGGCGGTGCGGGACCGACTGGGCGCCGTCGACCACGAGCAGCGCGCCTACCGCGTGGGCGCGGTCGGCGAGTGTACGGATGGGGTTGACGGTGCCGAGGACGTTGGACTGGTGGGTGGCCGCGACCAGTTTTGTCGACTCGTCGATGAGGGTGTTGAGTTCCGACAGGTCGAGGCGGCCGTCGTCCGTCAGGCCGAACCAGCGCAGCGTTGCCCCTGTCCGCTCGGCCAGCTGCTGCCACGGGACCAAGTTCGCGTGGTGCTCCATCTCCGTGACCACGATCGAGTCGCCGGGGCCGATGCGGCGGGCGTTCTCGAGGGCGTACGCGACGAGGTTGATGCCTTCCGTAGCGCTCTTGGTGAAGACCACCTCGTCGGCGGCGGCGCCGATGAAGGCCGCGACCGTGGCGCGGGCTCCCTCGTACAGCTCGGTGGCCTCAACCGAGAGCTGGTGGGCGCCGCGGTGCACGGCGGCGTTGTGGTTCAGGTAGAAGTCCCGTTCCGCGTCCAGGACTTGGAGGGGTTTGTGGGCCGTGGCGCCCGAGTCGAGGTAGACCAGGCGGGCGCCGTCGGCGACCGTGCGGTCCAGGATCGGGAAGTCCTTGCGTACGGCGTCCACATCGAGTCCCACGACGCTCTTCCTCTCACGCTTTCTTGCTTGATTGGCCGTGAGGGACGCTAGACCTCCTCACGGAGAATCGCAAGCGTTAGCATGAGGCTGTGCCTGCTGTGGATGACGAGAGCCCCTACTTCCTGCATCACCTCCCCGTGCCCGGCGAGGAGCGCTACGCATCGGTCGCCCTGGTCAATACGCGTTTTACGAGCAGCCACGGCGCCGTGGACCTGCTGGAGGACACCGAGGCGGGGCACCTGTGGCTGGTCCGCCAGGAGCTGCTGCCCGACAAGGCCGCGCTGAACGGCCGGCGGCTCGGCCGGCTGATCAAGCTCCGCGAGGCCACCCGCGAGCTCTTCGCCGCCCGCGCCGACGTGACCACCCCGCCCGCCGCCAGCCTGACGACCCTCAACGATGCCCTCGCC
>NZ_JAAKZV010000509.1 GCF_011044975.1 Streptomyces coryli
CCCGCCTCCCCACTCCTCCCGTAGCCAGCCACCCCACCGGCACCGAGACCAAAGGCAAGCCCCCAACGCTGCCGTCACCATCCGATGCCAAGCCACGGGCATCAGGCACTCAACGAATCAATCCCAGCCCTGTCCGCTCCGCCCCCGCTTCGTCTGCCCCCGCTGCTTCTTCTCCCGCAGCCTGCGCTCCTTCGCGCCCCGCGAGACCCGCGTCTTCTTCCTCGGCCGCGGCGGTGGCGCCGTCGCCTCGGCGAGCAGCGCGGCCAGGCGGACGAGCGCGGTCTCCCGATTGCGCCACTGTGAGCGGTGCTCGCTCGCCCGTACCGAGACGACGCCGTCGATGAGCCGCGGCGCGAGCCGCTCCAGCGCGCGCTCCTTCCACACCTCCGGGAGCGCCTGGGTGGCCGCCAGGTCGAAGCGGACCTCGGCGGCGGAGTCGGAGGTGTTCACATGCTGGCCGCCCGGCCCGGAGGACCTGGAGAAACGCCACGTCAGCTCGGCCTCCGGCAGGGAGACCGAGCCGCGGATGACGTAAGGCCCGGACATGACACCCATGATCTCGCGCATACGCCACCGCCGTCACCCGGGTTTCGGAACCGGATGACCCCGTATCCGCGTTGGGGCGGGTGAGGGTAGCGTCAGCGCCACCCGTACGAACCCGAACTGGAGGGGGATTTCCCGATGGCCGTAAGCCTGCAAAAGGGCGGCAATGTCTCGCTGACCAAGGAGGCACCGGGCCTGACCGCCGTCACCGTGGGCCTGGGCTGGGACGTGAGGACGACCACCGGCACGGACTTCGACCTCGACGCGAGCGCCATCGCGGTGAACCCGAGCGGCAAGGTCTACTCCGACCAGCACTTCATCTTCTTCAACAACCGGCAGTCGCCGGACCAGACCATCGTCCACTCCGGCGACAACGTCACCGGTCAGGGCGAGGGCGACGACGAGCAGATCAACGTGAACCTGGTCGGCCTGCCGCCGGAGGTCGAGAAGATCGTCTTCCCGGTGTCGATCTACGACGCCGAGGCCCGCAGCCAGAACTTCGGCCAGGTCCGCAACGCGTACATCCGCGTCGTGAACCAGGCCGGCGGCACCGAGATCGCCCGCTACGACCTGAGCGAGGACGCCGCCACCGAGACCGCGATGGTCTTCGGCGAGCTGTACCGCAATGGCGCGGAGTGGAAGTTCCGCGCCGTCGGCCAGGGCTACGCGTCCGGCCTCGCGGGCATCGCGCAGGACTTCGGCGTGAACATCTGACGCTCCGCGTCAGCACATTTGAGGCGGGCGGCCCTGCGGGGTCGCCCGCCTCAGCCGTTCTTCACCAGCTCCGCCGTCAGCGGCGCGGGAAAGCTGCTGACCAGCCCGTGCTCGGCCATCCAGCCCTGCAGCCGGGCGGCCTCGGCCTCGACCGCCGCGCGGGCCTCGGCGCCCCGGTCGGCGAGCAGCCGCCACACCACCTCGCCGTCGCGGCGCTGCGCCCAAGCGCCGACGATCTCGCCGCGCCACCAGACAGTGGGGCCGCCGTTGCCCGCCGTATCGAAGAGCAGCGGGCGCAGGCCGGGGTCGAGATAGAAGTCACGGTGCTTCCAGCCCATCGTGGCCGGGTCGAGCCCCGGGAGGAAGGCGGCCCAAGGGCCGGGGTCTGGATCGGGATCGGGATCGGCGCCCGGGGCCCCGGGCCCGGCATCCTCGGCCAGCAGCCACCCACCCTCCTG
>NZ_JAAKZV010000050.1 GCF_011044975.1 Streptomyces coryli
CTCGCACACCGTCGCCACCACCGACTCCTCCCCCACCGCGTACGACCGCTGCCCCGTGTGCGCCCCCACCGCGTGCACCCGGGAGCCGTCCGCCGCGAAGGACAGGGCCAGGATGCCGTCGCCGGGGGTGGGGAGCGGGCCGCCCAGGGGCTGGCGGGTGGCGGTGTCCCAGAGTTGCAGGGTGCCCTCTTCGCCGCCCACCGCCAGGGTCTGGCCGTCGGGGGAGAAGGCCAGCGCCGAGACCGGTTCCGTGGTGCCGCCCGAGGCGCTGTCGTACGTGCCCGGCACCGCGCCCAGGCCGCGCCGCGCGCCCGCGTCCCACAGCGTGACCCGGCCCGAGTCGTCGCCGGCCGCGAGATGGCGGCCCTTCGGGTCGAAGGCCAGCGCCAGCGGCATGCCGAGGGCCAGCATCCGGCGCCGGATCTTCCCCGACTCCAGATCGACTATCTGGCCCTGGTCCGTGACCAGATACCGGCCCTTCGGGTCCTGGGCGATCGCCTCGCCGCCGATCTCCTTGAACTGCCGCTTGCGGGAGCGCAGTCGGGCGTCCCAGACCTGCACCTTCTCGCCGTCGGCGGCGAACGACAGCAGCAGCGACCGGCCGTCGGGGGTGAAGGTCATCCCGCTGAGCCCGTTGTCGTCCGCGTCCGAGACCTTCCGGCTGCCGGCCGCCGTGCCGCGCCGCAGGTCCCAGAGCCGTACCGTCTCCGGCACCAGCTCCATCGACTGCGGGACATAGGCGAGCGTCCGCCCGTCCGCGCCGAGCGCCATCAGCACCGTGCAGTGCTCGTCGCACTTCAGCGGCGGCGGCCCGGCCGCCCGCCGCCCGGTGCGGCGGTCGAAGGCCGCGAGCTCCAGCCGGTCCTCGCCCCGCGGCCGCTCGGCCACCCAGCGGCTGCCGTCCGCGCTGAACCGGGCCGAATACCACTCGTTCCGCTGCCACTTCCCCGCCAGCGGCCCGCGCAGCGACAGCGTCCGCACCACGCTCCCCGACACCCCGCCCAGATAGCGCAGCACGCCCGCCTTCTCGTCCAGGCGCAGCTCCATGGCGTCCTCGTTGACCAGCGGATAGCGCAGCACCGGGCGCCGCGGCTCGGACGTCCGCCACAGCAGCACCTCGTCCGCGTCCACGCCGGCGACCAGCGAGGCGTCGGCGCTGATCGCCAGGTCGTCCATCAGCCCGGCATGCTTGACCAGCAGCTTTCCGCGGCCGGTGGCGATGTCGTACGCGCGCAGCTCACCGCCGTCCAGCACGGTGAGGCGGCCGTCAGGGGTGAACTTCAGCCCGTCCGCCTCGCACCCCTTCTTCGCCTTCGTCGACCAGCCGGCCAGTTGGCCGCGCAGCTCCCGCTTCTTCCCGTCGCGCAGGTCCCACAGCTCCAGCGGACCGTCGTCCACGCAGAAGGCGAGGGTCCGGTCATCCGGGGAGAAGGCGCTCGTGTAGGCGTAACCGTCGGGGTCCATCGTCCGGCTGAGCAGCGGCTTGCCGCCGGCCGCCGGGGTCACCTGGGTCCGGTCGGGACCGTCGAGCCCCGCGTCGCGGAGCAGCAGCCGGCCGCTGGGGCTGAACTCGCCGCTGGCGCCGAAGTCCGCGATCTTCTGCCCGCGGCCGGCCTCGCCCAGCCGCCGGATCCGCAGCCCGTCGTCGGTGCCGTGCAGCAGGGTGCGCCCGTCCGGGCTGAGCGTCACATCCGCCTCGGCCCCGGACTCGCCGAGCCCGCCGTACGTCGCCACCCGCCGCTGGCGGCCCACGTCCCACCGCGCCACCCGGTCGCTGCCGAGGCTGGTCACCGTCCGCCCGTCGGCGCTCAGATAATGCTGCGCGCCGGGGTCCTTGCCGGCCGGCACCGTGAAGGCCCCCGCCGCCTTCTGCGCGTACGCCCCCATCAGCGCGGCCCGCGTCTCCCGGGTCTCCGCCAGCCGCCACGCCGCCGCGCTCAGCCGCATCGCCGCGACCGGGTCGGAGTAGCGCAGGCTGTCGGCGACCGCGGCGATCCGCCGGGCCTCGGCCTGGACGTGCTGCCGGTCGCCGACCCGGTTCTGCTGCCAGGCGATCACGCCCGCGACCAGCGCGAGCACCAGCAGCGTGGCCACGACCGCGACGAGCGTACGGCCCCGGCGCCGCTCCCGGCCGCGGGCCGCGAGACCGGCGTCGAGGAACGCGGCCTCGCGCGCGGTCAGTTCGCCGCGCCCGGCCTCCCCGCCGAACCGCTCCGCCGCCTCGGCCAGCCGGTTGCCCCGGTACAGCGCCCCCGCGTCCCGGTCCAGCTCCTCCCACGCCAGCGCGGCCTCGGTCAGCCGGCGCAGCGCCCGCATCCGCTCGCGGTCCTCCTCGATCCAGCGGGCGAACCGCGGCCAGCCGCCGATCAGCGCCTCGTGGGCGAGGTCGACGGTGGTCTCGGAGAGGGTCAGCAGGCGGGCGCGGGTGAGGAGTTCGAGTACGTGGCCGACATCCGCCGGGTCGCCGACCTCCAGCTCGGTCCGCTGCACCGGCCGCCGGGTGTCCTGGGAGCCTTCGCCGGGGGCGACGAGCCGCAACAGGATGCGCCGGGCCACCTCGGCCTGCGTCTCGCTGAGCCGCCCGTACGCCTGCTCCGCCGTGGCCGCGACCGCGCCGTGCAGGCCGCCGGCCGCCTCATACGCCTGCAGGGTCAGCGCCCGGCCGCGGCGGCGGCGCCAGGTCTCCAGCAGTACGTGCGACATCAGCGGCAGCCCGCCGGGCTCGCCGTCCAGCTCGGCCAGCAGCCGGGCGGTCAGCTCCCGCTCGACGATCAGCCCCGCCGCCTGCGCCGGCTTGACGATCGCGGCGCGCAGCTCGGCCTGGCTCATCGGGCCGACCAGCAGCTGCGCCGCCCGCAACGCGTCGGCGAGCTCGCGGTGTTCGGCGCACCGCCCGTAGAAGTCGGCGCGCACGGCGATCACCACGCGCAGCCGGCTGCCGGGCTCGCGCGCGGCGAGCAGCAGCTTCAGGAAGCGGGCGCGCTCGGCCGGGTCCTGGCAGAGGGTGAAGACCTCTTCGAACTGGTCGACCAGGACATACGTGTCGCCGTCCCCCGCCGCCGGGACGAGCGCGTCCGCGTGCCGCTCCGGGTGCTCGCCGGGGGTCAGGATCCGTATCACCGCGGCGGCGCCCTGCTCGCGCACCGCCGGCACCAGACCGGCCCGCAGCAGCGAGGACTTGCCGCTGCCCGAGGGGCCGAAGACCGCGGCGAAGCGGTGCCCGGCGACCAGCCGCACCACCTCGTCGGTGAGCTGCTCGCGGCCGAAGTACGTCTGCCGGTCGTCCGGTTCGAAGCGGGCCAGGCCGCGGTACGGCGGCGGGCCCTGGTCCCGGCCCTCGCCGGCCGGCGGCTCGTCCGCCTCCGCCTCGCGCCACCGGCGCTCCCACTCGGCGGCGTCCGCGCCGCAGGCGCGCGCGTAGGCCAGCACCACCGGCAGCGACGGCAGCTTCTCCCCGGCGGCGGCCTGCGACAGCGTCGTCACCGAGAACTCGCAGCGCGCCGCGAGCTGCCGGTAGGTCAGCCCGGCCTCGTCCCGCAGCTTGCGCAGCTCGTACGCGAATCTCTGCACCGGCCCCGCGGCAGGGTCGACCGGTCGTTCCCTACGCCCCACAACAACTCCCCCGTTTCCCCCTGAATTCAGGCTAGCGGGATTGTTCGGCCTGGTGAAACGGGGGTGCCGAACAATCCGCAGGCCGGTCAACTGGGATGGACCGAGCACCACATGAGGGAGCACGAGGGGACTTATGACAGACACGGGGGGAAGATCGTTCCGTTCGGTACTGCGCCGCTTCTCCGCCCAGGCGGGCGTCGCCTTCGCGGGCGTCGCGGTCGTCACCGCGATCGCCTGGCCGATGAGCGCCGCGAGCGACGGCCCGGCACGGGGGTCCGGGCCGTCGGCGGGCGGCATGCCGGGACCGGGCGCCGCCGCGCGCAGCGCGCCCGGACAGTACGTCGCGCCCGCGGCGCCGCAGGGCGCCGGCACCGGCCGCGACCCGCTCACCGCCGATGAGCGGCAGGCGGCCGTCCGCGCGGCGCTCAGCGCCGACCGGCCGCTGCGCACCCAGAGCAAGGACGTCGCCGGGCGCGCGGGCGATCCGCAGCTGATCTCCTCCGCGCTCGCCGAGGACACCGAAGGCCGCACCGCGGAGGTGCGGTTCTACGACTACGGGGACAACACGCTGGTCGTGAAGACCGTCGACCTGTCCACCGGAAAGGTCACGGACTCGGAAGCCGCCAAGGGCGCCCAGCCGCCGCCCGGCGTGCGGGAGTCCCGGGAGGCCGCGAAGCTGCTGATCGCGAGCCCGCAGGGCGATGGCCTGCGCACGGACTACCGCGCCGCCACCGGCCGGGCGCTCACCGGCGTCGATCAGCTCCGGGTCCAGGGCGGGTCGTACGCGGCACGCCCAGGCGACCCCGCGGAGCTGCGTGAATGCGGGGCACACCGCTGCGTGCGGCTGTGGACGCGGGTCGCGGACGGCCCGTGGATCGACACCCGCGGCTATGTCATCGACCTCAGCGACCGGACGGTGCACCGTGTTTGACCGCATACGACTTCTCCGCCCGCTCGTCGCCGCCGCGGTGCTGCTGCTGCCCCTGCTGCCGGTGACGGCCGCGCAGAGCACGGCGGCGCCGGCGGCGCCCGCGGCGGGGCCCGACTGCTCGGCCGCCTCGAAGATCGAGAAGAAGCTGGCCGGCGGCACGACTTGGCGGATGTGCTGGCACAACAACGAGTACGCCGGACTGGTGCTGGAGGACGTGAGCTACCAGCCCAAGGGCGAGCCCAGGCCCATCAAGGTGCTGGCCAGCGGCCGCCTCGGCCAGGTCCATGTCCCGTACGACAACGGCGCGAACGAATACAACGACGTCACCGAGGAGGCCATGGGCTCCTTCCCGGAGAAGCTGAAGCCGAAGGACTGCCCGGGCGGCACCATCCGCTCGATCCCGGTGCCGGAGGGGCGGCCCGTGCCGGGCCTGTGCGTGACCACGCAGGCCCGCGGGTTCGCGTACCACGGCAACAGCGGCGACGTGATGGAGCCGCGCGCCCGCACCGACTCCGCGCAGGGCACGGATCTCGCGGTGTACGCGATCTACTCGGCGGGCTACTACCAGTACGTCGTGCAGTGGAACTTCTCCGACGACGGCACCATCACGCCCAAGGCCGGCGCCACCGGCAACCTCTCCCCGTCCGACTTCGACGCCTCGGACAAGACCGGCAGCCCGCTCGGCAAGGGCAGCCGGGACCGGGCGACCAGCCACCAGCACAACGTCTTCTGGCGGCTGCGCTTCCAGCCGGACGGCTCGGACAAGCAGCGGATCGAGCAGTACGGGACCCAGCGCGGGGGCCGCGACCCGGACACCGGCACGGAGCGGCTGCACACCACGCGCCGGACGGTGGCCACGGAGACGGCCGGCAACTCCGGCTCGTACCGGTGGTGGCGGGTGGTGAGCGGCACGGCCAAGAACGCGGACGGCCACCCGCGCTCGTGGGAGCTCGTGCACCACAACCCGGCGCGCTACACGGGCCGTCCGTACACGGCGAAGGACGTGTACTTCACGCAGCACAACAAGTGCGAGGACTATCCCAACGACAACCGCCGCTTCACCCGCCGCTGCGCGGGCGACGTGTCGAAGTTCGTCACCGGCCAGCGGCTCACCCGCCCGGTGCTCTGGGTCAACGTCGGCTTCCACCACATCCCGCGGGACGAGGACCAGACGCCGATGCCGGCGCACTGGCAGGGCTTCCAGATCGCCCCGCGCGACGTGACGGCGATGAGCCCGCTGACGCCGGACCGGCTGCGCGCCCCGCAGTACAACGGCGAACCGCACGAACACTGATGCCATCCGCCTGTGGCGGGCACCGGGTGCTGCCCGCCACAGCGCAGGTGCGCACCCTGCCGCAATAATGAGCTCATGACGACCAGCCCCGCCCTCCACCCCTCGTCCCTGCGCGAGCAGATCCGCGAGCACATCGTGGAGGGGATCATCAGCGGCCGCTGGAAGCCCGGCGAGCGCATCGTGGAGCGCCGGATCGCCACCGAGCTGGAGGTCAGCCAGACCCCGGTGCGGGAGGCGCTGCGCGAGCTGGAGTCGCTCCGCCTCATCGAGTCGTCCCCGAACAAGGGCGTCCGGGTCCGCGACCTGACGGCCGCCGACCTGGAAGAGATCTATCCGGTACGGGCCGGCCTGGAGCAGATCGCCGCCGAGCTGGCGGCGCCGCTGCTCGCCCGGGACGTCTCGGCGCTGGAGCCGCACGTCGCGGCGCTGCGCGAGGCGGACGCCACCGGCGACAGCGAAGCGCAGGTCAGGCACACGGTCGCCTTCCACCGCGAGCTGGTACGGGCGGCCGGGAACAGCGTCCTGCTGCACACCTGGGAGGGCCTCGGCATCGAGGTCTTCACCTCGCTGTCCATCCGCTGGCTGGGCACCCACCAGGAGTCGTACGCCGAGGAGCACCAGGACGTCGTGGACGCCTTCCGGCGCGCCGACCCGGACCTCTCCGCCCTGGTCAAGGCGCACGTCCTGGGCTGCGCCCCGCGCCGCTGAGGCCTCCCCGCCCAGACACACCGTGCCGCGCCCCGCGGCACTCCGTGCCGACTTTGCACCCCGCTCTTTGATCGATCATCGATCAGACTTAAAGTCGATCGCATGACCGATGCCGTACAGAAGCGTCCGAGCGAGCTCGACCAGCTGCCGGACCGCGACCCCCAGGAGACCGCCGAATGGCGTGAGTCCCTCGACGCCGTCAACAAGGCGGCCGGCCCGCAGCGCGCCTCGTACCTGCTGCGGCGCACCCTGCAGCACGCCCAGACCGAGCCGGGCGTGGAACTGCCCGCGCTGCTGGAGACGGATTACGTCAACACGATCCCGACCGCCGCCGAGCCCGCCCTCCCCGGCGACCCGGCGCTGGAGTCGCGGATCACCGCCTGGAACCGCTGGAACGCCGCCGCCATGGTGACCCGCGGGTCGCGCCTCGGCCTCGGCGGGCACATCGCCACCTTCGCCTCCGCGGCCTGGCTCTACGAGACCGGCTTCAACCACTTCTTCCACGGCAAGGAGGGGGACGGCTCCGGCGACCAGCTCTACATCCAGGGCCACGCCTCCCCCGGCATCTACGCCCGCGCCTTCCTCGACGGCCGGCTCTCCGAGGCGCAGCTCGACCGCTTCCGCCAGGAGGCCGGCGGCGACGGCCTCCCCAGCTACCCGCACCCGCGCCGGATGCCGACGCTGTGGGAGTTCCCCACCGTCTCCATGGGCCTCGGCCCGCTCTCCGCGATCTACCAGGCGCGCTTCAACCGCTACCTGACGAACCGCGGCATCAAGGACGTCTCCAACTCCCATGTCTGGGCCTTCCTGGGCGACGGCGAGATGGACGAGCCCGAGTCGACCGCCGCCCTCGCCCTCGCGGGCCGCGAGCAGCTCGACAACCTCACCTTCGTCATCAACTGCAACCTGCAGCGCCTCGACGGCCCGGTCCGTGCGAACTTCAAGATCGTGCAGGAGCTGGAGGCCCAGTTCCGCGCCGCCGGCTGGAATGTCGTCAAGTCGCTCTGGGGCTCCGCCTGGGACGAGCTGCTCCAGCTCGACGCCACCGGCGCGCTCGTCCGGCGGCTGCGCGAGGTCCCGGACGCGCAGTTCCAGACCTACGCCACCCGCGACGTGGCGTACATCCGCGAGCACTTCTTCGGCGCCGAGCCGGCGCTGCAGGAGCTCGCGAAGCTGATCACCGACGACAAGATCAGCGAGTGCTTCCACACCTCCCGCGCGGGCCACGAGCCGCGCAAGGTGTACGCGGCCTACCGCGCCGCCCTGGCCCACAAGGGCGCCCCGACGGTGATCCTGGCCCAGACCGTCAAGGGCTGGACCCTCGGCCCGGGCTTCGAGTCCCGTAACGCCAACCACCAGATGAAGAAGCTCACCGGCAAGGAATTCCGCGCCATGCGGGACCTGCTGGAGCTCCCCATCCCGGACAAGGCGCTCGAGGACGACCTGGTGCCGTACTGGCACCCAGGCCAGGACTCCCCCGAGGTCCGCTACCTGCAGGAGCGGCGCGCCGAGCTCGGCGGCCCGGCCCCGGCCCGCCGGGTGCACCCGGTCGCCCTGCCGCAGCCCGCCGACAAGTCCTTCCAGGCGCTGCACAAGGGCTCCGGATCCCAGGAGATCGCCACGACCATGGCCTTCGTGCGCCTGGTCAAGGACCTGATGCGGGACAAGGAGACCGGCAAGCGCTGGGTGCCGATCGTCCCCGACGAGGCGCGCACCTTCGGCATGGAGTCGCTCTTCCCGAGCGCCGGCATCTACTCGCCGCTGGGCCAGACCTACGACCCGGTCGACCGCGACCAGCTCCTGTACTACAAGGAGGCCAAGGACGGTCAGATCCTCAACGAGGGGATCACCGAGGCCGGTTCGATGGCGGACTTCACCGCCGCGGGTACGGCGTACGCCACCCACGGCGAGCCGATGATCCCGTTCTACATCTTCTACTCGATGTTCGGCTGGCAGCGCACCGCCGACCAGATGTGGGCCTTCGCCGACCAGCTCGGCCGCGGCTTCATCGTCGGCGCCACCGCGGGCCGTACGACCATGACCGGTGAGGGCCTGCAGCACGCCGACGGCCACTCGCCGCTGATCGCCTCGACGAACCCGGCCGCCCTGTCGTACGACCCCGCCTTCGCCTACGAGGTCGCGGTCATCGTCAAGGAGGGCCTGCGGAGGATGTACGGCGAGAACGCCGAGGACGTCTTCTACTACCTCACCGTCTACAACGAGACGAAGGTCCAGCCGGCCATGCCCGAGGGCGTGGAAGAGGGCATCCTCAAGGGCCTTTACCGCTTCAAGGAGTCGGAGCACACAGCCCCGGACGCCCCGCGCATCCAGCTGCTCGCCTCCGGCACCGCCATCCACTGGATCCTCGAAGCCCAGCAGATCCTCGCCGATGAGTGGGGTGTGTCCGCCGACGTGTGGTCCGCCCCGTCCTGGACGGAACTGCGCCGGGAAGCCCTGTCCTGCGACGCGGCGCAGCTTCGGGGGGAGGATCGGGTCCCGTACGTCACCCGTGCCCTGGAAGGCGCACCGGGCCCGGTCCTCGCCGTATCCGACTGGATGCGCGCGGTCCCCGACCAGATCAGCCAGTGGGTGCCGCAGGACTACAGCTCCCTCGGCACCGACGGCTTCGGCCTGTCGGACACCCGCGACGCGGCCCGCCGGCACTTCGGGGTGGACCCGCAGTCGGTGGTCGTCGGAGCGCTCGCGCAGCTCGCGCGGCGCGGTGACGTGAAGCACGAGACGGTCAAGCAGGCGGCGGAGAAGTACGGGCTCGCCTGAGCCTTCCACCGGCGTCAACCGGCGGCGGCTGCGAGGAGTTGAACTGCTCCTCCAGCCGCCGTCTGTCGCTTTCGCCGAAGTGCGCGGCGGCCAGGAACACGGTGATGGTGTCACCCCGCTCCATGAGCCAGGCGGCTATGTCCTGCGGGGGGTCGGTCACAAGCAGCACCCGGACCGGCATCGGGACCTCCCGGTCGGTCTTCCGAGCGCTGGCCGCCTGCTCGTCAGGTACATGCAAGCACAGATGCGGGCTGCCCGTACGAGCCTTCCAGGCTCTTTTCAGCCGTTGTTCAGCCGTCGCTCTCGCGGGTTACATCGCGCAGCGCGTCGTGCGTCCGCTCCCAGGCGCTGAGCGCGCGTTTCAGCTGCTCAGGGGTGATGTCGGGGCGGCCCTTCACGATGACGACGATGCGGCCCTGCGGGTCTTCGTTGTCGGGGAGGTTGAGGACCGCGGCGTCCAGCAGCGGGCCTTCGGCGCGCAGCGCCTCGACGATGCGCAGCGGGAGTTCACCTGCGGCTTCGCCGCCGCCCGGAGCCGGGTCTCCGCCTGCGAGCACCTGTTCGACGGAAGCTTCCGACCAGCCGACCACGCGGGCGTAACTGCGCATCGTGCCGGTGACCTTGGCGCGTTTCACACCCCGCTCGACGGACTGGACCGCGGTGCGGGTCACGCCGATCCGCTCCGCCAGCTCCTCCTGCGTCCATCCGGCCGCGCCGCGCGCCTGAGCGAGCGCCTTGCCGAGCCGGCCCCAGTCCTGCCCCATGGGCCCCCATCATGCCCCAATCCGCAGCCCCGGAAAAGCGCGGCAGCCCCTCAACTGAGCTCGCAAAAGCTGACTTTGAGAGCGGAAGCGCTTGCGGCGTCCCGTGACAGGGCTAAACTTGTGAGCCCAGCAACAGGGCGGCCTGCACCAGCACCTCACCATGAACGGGAGTAGAGCTATGCAGGTCCTGCTGACCCTGGGCACCACCTGCGGGGCACTCGCCGCTGCCGGCGTGCTGCTGCGCTGGCTGTGGCGTGCCAATCGGCAGCTGGTACGCCTCGCCGACTCGCTCATCGAGCTGTCGCCCGACCAGGGCGAGCAGACCGTACGCGAGGAGATCACGCGCCTCGCAGGCGATCTGTCGGTACTTTCCGGACGGTTCGACGAGCACCTCGACCGGCATGGCGGCCGGTCTGACTGAGCTGCGCACCATTGAGCGATGCCGCTCCGGGGGGCGGCTGGCTCAGCTGCCGCAGCCGCAGCATCGCCGCCACCGTGGCGGCCGCACGCAACTTGCCGGACCGCAGCAGCCGGGGCACATCGGCGAGCGGGACCCACACCCGGCGGTCGGACTCGAAGGCGTCGCGCGGCTCTCCCGTGTACTCGGCGCGATCACTCCAGTAGATGTGATGCCGGGCATCGGTGATGCCGTTGGCGGCCTCCAGCGTCATCAGATGCCTGAGGCCCCGCGCCCGCCACCCGGTCTCCTCCTCCAGCTCGCGGGCCGCCGCCGCGGCGATGTCCTCGCCCTCGTCGACCATGCCGGAGGGCAGCTGGTAGCCCCAGCTGCCGGTGATGAAGCGGTGCCGCCACAACAGCAGCGCCTCGTTACGGTCGTTGACGATCGTGGCCATCGCCACGGCGGGCAGCCGCACCAGATAGTGCTCGAGCCGGCGCCCGTCCGGGAGTTCCACATCGGCCAGGTTCACCCGCAGATACGGGTTCTCGTAGACCGTCACTTCGCTGTGCTGAGTCCATCGCATGCCGCCCCCGGTGCCGACCGACTTGTTCAAGCCATTGTCAGCACCGAAACCCGTCACAGGGGAATGCGGAGGGCCTCGTCTATCCGCTCGACGGCAGATCGGGATATGGCCGCGTCATATCCCCCCAACTCCCGCCGCAGCAGCCGGTATCTGTCCCGCAGCCGCGTCGACTCCATGCCGGTCCCCGCCGCCAGCATCGGCGCCACCAGCCCCGCCGCCTCCTCCGGCTCACCCTGCCGCAGCCGCACCCGCGCCAGTACGGCGAGCCGGTGCACCCGGCCGCGGGTGTGGCCGTCCGCGGCCGCCGCCCGCTCGGCGTGCAGCCGGGCCTGCCACAGCTCGCCGAGGCCGAGGAACGTCTCCGCGAGCAGCGCCTCGACCCGGCCGCGCTCCACATAGTCGGTCTCGGCCGGCTCGGCCCGCGAGCCGATCAGCGCGGCCATCGCCTGCGCGGCCCGCGCCGCCGCCCGCGCCGAGGCGGCATCTCCCTGGGCGGCGTACGCCTTGGCGCGCATCGCGTACAGATCGGTGGCCAGCGCCGGGCTGAGCCACCGCGGATCGCCGTCCAGCGCGGCGTCGGTGCAGGCCAGCGCCTGGCTGTAGTGCCGCAGCGTGAGCGCCTGCTGCGTCATGAGACCGATCGCGTACGCACCGAGCTCCCGGTCGCCCGCCCGGGCCGAGAGCCGCAGCGCCTGGGTGAAGTAGCGCTGGGCCAGACCGTGCAGGTCGGAGTCGTACGCGCATACCCCGGCCAGCGCGGCGAGAGAGCCGGCCGAGCGGCTCAACAGCCGCCCGTCGGCGCCCTTCTCGCCGTCGCGCAGCCGCGGCCCGACCTCGGCGGCGAGATACGACACCACGCGCAGCCGCGTCGCCACCCCGCCGACCTGGCGGTACATCCGCTCGTAGTGCTCCCGGGCGGCCCCGGGCAGCCGCGGGTCGCCGTCCTCCCCGAGGGTCAGCGCCTCCGTACGCCGCCACTGCCACACCGGCAGCAGCGCCCCTGGACCCCACTCCGGCTGCAGGGTCAGCAGCCGCTCGGAGCCGCGGCCGTCCGCCTGCCAGAGCGCCGCCATCCGCCCAGGGGCGGCGTCGTCCGCGCGCGGCCGCGGGCCCGCGAGGCCGATGTCCGCGGGGCGTACGGTCCGGCGCAGCCGCCGCCCGAAGACCTCGCAGAGCACTTCGGGCACCGGGTCAACAGGCCGCTGCCCGCGCAGCCAGCGCAGCACCGAGGCATGGTCGTAACGCAGGGTGATATCCCGGCTGCGTCCCGCGTCATTGACGCGCGCAGCCAGCCCGGCGTGGCTGAAACCCGCCTCCTCCAGCACCGCCGCGAACAGCAGGTTCGGTTCCATACGCGAATCCCGTGGATGTCCCGACGGGAAACCACGGTACCCGTGATCCGCTCACGGAGCGTGATGAATGCGCACACTGGTTGCCCCGGTTCACACACTCCCCGGCAGGCGGAGTCCGCGCTTCACTCGTAGCGCACCCTCCCCCGCCGGCCGGGTGCCGGGAAAGACTTGGTGCGCTGGCCGCCTGCCGGGTCCCGTCACTCGGGCTGGTCGGGGTGAGTGCGCAGCTTGAGCAGGGCGGCGACCAGGCCGCCCCAGACGATCACGATCGCCACGATCAGCATGACGATGGCGCTGCCCGACATCAGATCTTTCCTCCCAGCTCGTCCTCGACCGGTTCCGCCTCCGGCGCCCGGCCGCCGATGTCCCCGTGGTGCTTCCACGGCACCAGCGCGACCAGCACGCCGAACACCAGCACCGCGCCCGCGACGCCCCAGCCGGCCCAGGCGAGGAATGAGCCCGGCATGCCGGCGTAGTTCTCCTTGAACTCCGCCCGCAGGCTGTCGACCATCATCCAGCCCAGCATCAGCGGCGTGATCGCGCCGAGGCAGACGATCCACCACTTGCCGAGCCGCACCGCGGACGTCTCGTTCGCGTCCGCCTGCAGCACCGGCAGCCGGCGCAGCACCCACGCGACCGTCACGACCGCGACGAGCGCGCACAGCGCGATGCCGTACTGATTGATGAAGTGGTCGACGGCGTCGAGGAGATGGATCCCGCCGTCGGTGGAGAACGCCACCACGGACACCACCATCAGCAGCCCGCCGACCAGCAGCACGGAGTTGCTCCGCGAGATGCCCGTGCGGTCCGCCACCGCCGCGACCTGGACCTGCACGATCGACACCAGCGAGGTCAGGCCCGCGATCACCAGCGAGCCGAAGAACATCACGCCGAACAGCCCGCCCAGCGGCATGCTCGAGATGATCTGCGGGAACGCCACGAACGCGAGCCCGATCCCGGAGGACGCCACCTCGGACACCGGCTCGCCGCTCTGCGCCGCCATGAAGCCGAGCGTGGCGAAGACCCCGATCCCGGCCAGGATTTCGAAGGAGCTGTTCGCGAACCCGGCCACCATCGCCGAGCCGCTCAGGTCCGAGCGGCGGCCGAGGTAGGACGCGTACGTAATCATGATGCCGAAGCCGATGGAGAGCGAGAAGAAGATCTGCCCGTACGCGGCGATCCACACGCTCCCGCTGCTGAGCGCCGACCAGTCGGGCCGGAAGAGCGCGTCCAGGCCGAGGCCCGCGCCGTTCAGGGTGAGGGCGCGGACGACGAGCACGAGGAAGAAGACCACCAGCAGCGGGATGAAGATCCGGTTCGCCACCTCGATGCCGCGGCGCACGCCGAGCGCGAGGATCGCGATGGTGATCAGCCAGACGGCGATGAGCGGCCAGGTCACGCCCGGGACGTAACTGCTGAAGGTGCCCGCCTTGTCGGGGGCCTTCAGGAACTCCCCGAAGAAGAATCCTTCCGGGTCGTCGCCCCACGCCTGGTTCACCGAGAAGCCGATGTAGCGCACGGACCAGGCCAGGATCACGGCGTAGTACGCGGCGATGACGAAGCAGATCCCCACCTGCCACCAGCCGATCGCCTCGGCGGGGCGGGCCAGTTGGCGGAAGGCGCCGGGCGGCGAGGCGCGGTAGCGGCGGCCGACCGTGTACTCCATGATCAGCAGCGGCAGCCCCGCCGTCAGCAGGGCGAGCAGATACGGCAGCAGGAAGGCGCCCCCGCCGTTGTCATAGGCGACCGCGGGGAAACGCCAGATGTTGCCGAGACCGATCGCCGATCCGATGGCGGAGAACAGGAATCCACTCCTGCTCCCCCACCGCTCGCGCGGCTCGATGGACGACATAGCGCACCTTTTGCTCTCATTACCGGCAGACCTGACGCGACGTTAGCAGCGTCGGCGCACCGCGCCGCCATGCCGCGCGCATGATGTCCCCATGCGTGCTGCCCGGCTGATCCACCTCGTACTCCTGCTGCAGTCCCGCGGCTCGCTGACCGCCGCCGAGCTCGCCGAGCGGCTCGAGGTCACCGAGCGGACGGTGCAGCGGGACGTGCAGGCGCTGAGCGAGGCGGGCATCCCGGTCTACGCCGACCGCGGCCGCATCGGCGGCTACCGCCTGATGGGCGGCTACCGCACGCGGCTCACCGGCCTCGGCCGCACCGAGGCCGAGGCGCTCTTCCTCTCCGGAGTCCCGGGCGCCCTGCGCGACATGGGCCTCGACGACGCCGCGTCCGCGGCCCGGCTGAAGGTCTCGGCCGCCCTGCTGCCCGAGCTCAGCGACGCCTCGGACAGCGCGGCCCAGCGCTTCCACCTGGACGCGCCGGGCTGGTGGCGCGAGCCGGAGACCCCGGAGTGGCTGCCGGCGGTGGCGGAGGCGGTGTGGGACGACCGGCGGCTGGCGGTGACGTACCGGCGGCGCCCTGAGGCGGATCCGGTGGAGCGGGAGTTGCAGCCTTACGGCCTCGTGCTGAAGGCCGGGGTCTGGTATCTGGTCGCGCGGGTGGACGGCGAGCGGGGCGGCTTCCGCACGTACCGGATGGACCGCATCGAGCACGCAGCGCAGACCGGCGAGCGCTTCGAGCGGGACGAGAGCTTCGACCTGCCCGCCTTCTGGGCGGACCGGGCGGCCGACTTCGCGCGCTCGATCCTGCATGACGAGGTGACCGTGCGGCTGACCTCGGCGGGGGCGCGGCGGCTCCCGTTCGTGACGGACCGGGCGGCGGCGGAGGAGGCGCTGGCGGCGAGCCGGCCGGACCCCGCCGGCAGGGTCACGGTGACCCTGCCGGTGGAGTCGCTGGAGATCGGCTACAGCCAGCTGCTGAGCCTCGGCCCTGAGGCCGAGGTGCTGGGGCCGCCGGAGCTACGGGAGCGGTTCGCGGAGGCCGCCGCCCGCTGGATGGAGATCTACGGCCGCGACCGGTAGCTCTCCGGGTCCCCCGGGTCCTCGCCGCGCATCAGCCGGCTGAAGTACGGCCAGCTGTCCGGCAGCGTGCCGTCCGTGTCCGTGTAGCCGTACTCCTTCGCCAGCTGCCCGCTGTACAGCGACTCCCCGTTCCAGCGCGCCCGGCCCTGGTCCGCCGCCAGCTCCGCGACCCCGCGCGCCACCAGATACGGCGACTCGGACAGCGCGAACTCCTTCGGCGCCGTCTTCCCCACCGAATCCCGCCAGGTCTCCTCGGTGGTCTTGAAGGTGTCCAGCATCTGCTCCGAGCGCAGGAATCCCGGCGACACCGCCACCGCCGTCCCGCCCGACTCCTTCAGCTCATGGCCGATGTTGAACGCCATCCGGATCGGGGCGTTCTTGGCCAGGTCGTAGAAGAACATCTCGCGGTACGGCTGGTTCGACTCCGCCGTGCCGTCGGTGATCTCCACCAGCAGCGCGTCACCGGTGCGCACCAGCAGCGGCAGCGCGTACCAGCTGGTGATGATGTGGCTCTTCACCCCGAGCTCCAGCATGCGCAGGCCGCGCTCCAGGTCGATCTCCCACATCTTCTTGCCGAACTCGACCAGGTGCTCCCCGCCCCACAGGTCGTTCACCAGGACGTCGAGCCGCCCCCGCTCCCGCTCGATCCGGTCGAGCAGCGCCTTCACCTGCTCCCGCTCCAGGTGATCCGTCGGTACGGCGATGCCCTCGCCGCCCGCCGCGGTCACCAGCTCCGCGGTCTCCTCGATCGTCTCCGTCTTCCGTCCGACCTCGCTGACCTGAGTCCGCGTGGTCCGCCCGGTCGCGTACACGGTGGCGCCCTTCGCGCCCAGCGCCACCGCCATCGCCCGGCCCGCGCCCCGCGTCGCGCCTGCGACCAGGGCGACCTTGCCCGCAAGTACCTTCTCTTCGCTCATGGACCACACGTTCGCAGCGAATCCCGACAACCTCTGTCGCCATTCCGGCGGAGATTCCGTCCGGATCGATACGCACGGATCCCCGCACTCCGCGTGCGTAACAGCGCCCGAGGAACGATCCTGTACCTCGTGATGGAAGAGTCGGAGTTCTGGGAGCTGATCGACAGCTCCCGCGTGGCGTCGGACGGCGATCCCGACGACCACGCCGACCTGCTGGTCGACCGCCTGACGGCGCTCGACCCCGACTCCGTGCTCGACTTCGCCCGGCACTTCGAGTCCCGGATGAACCGCTCGTACCGCTGGGACGTGTGGGGCGCGGCCTGGGTGCTGCTGGACGGGGCGAGCGACGACGCCTTCGACAACTTCCGCTGCTGGCTGATCGGCCAGGGCCGGGCGGTCTTCGAGGGCGCGCTGCACGGCGACCCGGACGACCTCGCGGACCTGCTGGAGGACTTCGACCCCGAGGCGGACGGCGACGCGGAGGGCCTCGGCTTCGCCGCCGACGAGGCGTACGAGCAGCTCACCGGGCTCGAGCGGCCCGAGCTCGAGCTGCCGCCGCCTCCGCCGGAACCGGTGGGCGCGGCGCTGGACTTCGAGGACGACGAGGCGCTGGCGGAACGTTTCCCGAAGCTGTGGGAGCAGTTCAGAGAGGACTGAGTCCTCCTTTTGCGGTCTCAGTCCTTGAGGCTGCGGCCCATCAGCACGTCGTCCACGTACTGCCCGCCGAGCAGGAACTCCTCCGGCAGCACACCCTCGACGGCGAACCCCTCGGCCTCGTAAAGCCGCCTGGCCGGCGCATTGTGCCCGAGCACGCGCAGCGTCAGCCGCCGGGCCCCCTGGCCGCGGGAGTGGTCCGCGGCGCCGCGCAGCAGCGCCCGGCCGACGCCCTTGCCGCGCGCCCACTCGTCGACGATCAGGCCCTGGATCTGCCGGACGTGGACGGAGGCGGCGAGCGGGGTGGGCGGGACGACCTTGATGTACCCGGCCAGCCGCCCGTCGAGCTCGGCGACCAGGAAGTCGTCCGGGCGGTTACGGGCGGCGAAGAACGGCTCGTACGGCGGCTGCGGGCGGTCCTGCACGGAGTGCAGCGTCGACCAGCAGCGCAGGTCCAGGTCGAGCAGTTCGGCCCCGTCGGCGAGGGTGGCGAGGCGTATGACAAGGGACGGCATCAGCCCACTGTGCCACGAAGCGCCTGCGGAGCAGGCAGGATATTCCCATGCGTATCGCAGTCACCGGCTCGACCGGACTCGTCGGCACCGCGTTCGTCCGCTCCCTGCTCGCGGACGGCCACGAGGTGGTCAGGCTCGTCCGCCGGGAGCCGGCCGGCGACGGCGAGGTGCGCTGGGACCCCAAGCGGCAGTACGTGGACACGGCGGGCCTCGCGGGCTGCGACGCGGTGGTGCACATGGCGGGCGCGGGCGTCGGCGACCACCGCTGGACCGAGGCCTACAAGCGTGAGATCCGGGACAGCCGGGTGCTGGGCACGGCGGCCATCGCCGAGGCCATCGCGACGCTCGACGTGCCGCCGAAGGTCTTCGTCTCGGGCAGCGCGGTCGGCTATTACGGCGACACGGGCGACCGCCGGGTGGACGAATCGACACCCCCGGGCGAGGGCTTCCTGTCGGACGTATGCCAGGAGTGGGAGGCCGCGGCGGAGCCGGCGGCCGAGGCGGGCGTCCGCACGCTCCTGGCCCGCACGGGTCTGGTGGTCTCGCGGCACGGCGGCGCGTGGGGCCGGCTCTTCCCGCTCTTCAAGCTGGGGTTGGGCGGCCGCCTGGGCAAGGGCAACCAGTACTGGTCCTTCATCGCCCTGCACGACCACATCGCGGCCCTCCGGCACCTGATCGACACGGACTGGCTCACGGGCCCGGTCAACCTGACCGCCCCGGAGCCGGTCACGAACCGCGAGGCCACGGCGGCGATGGGCCGCGTCCTGCACCGCCCGACCCTCCTCACGGTCCCGACCCCGGCCCTGCGCATCGCCCTCGGCGACTTCGCCGAAGACGTCCTGGGCAGCCAACGCGTCATCCCCCGCCGCCTCCTGGACTCGGGCTTCTCCTTCGCCTTCCCGGGCATCGACGACGCCATCAAGGCAGCGCTGCGCGACTGAGCGGGGACCGCACCCGGGTACGCAACGAGGGCGCGGGGCGGGGCGCGCCCGCAGCACGGGGATGGGCAGCACGCGCAGCCAAATATGTCGGTGCCGCGTGAGGACGTGCCCCCGCCACGCGCCCGGCCCCCGAGGCGAACGCCCCTCGGCACCGCAGCCCCACAGCCCGCCGCCAGGCGACTACGCGCCCGCCATGCCCCCGTGCCCAAGCCATGCGCGCTGCGAAGCGGACGAAATTCCGCCTAGCGTGCCCAAGTGCCGGGTAGCCGACCGCCCCACCGGGCATGAAACAGGCGCCCTGGCGCGCAAGGGGCCGCACGGCCTATATCCGCACACCCCCCGGGAGGGCACCGTGCTGAGCTTCGCACCCCGCACCCACCACGACGACAGCACGGACGTGGTGATCGTCGGCGCGGGCCTCGCCGGACTCGCGGCAGCACAGCACCTGACCCGCGCGGGCCTCTCCGTCATCGTCCTGGAGGCCGCCGACCGCCCCGGCGGCCGGATGGCCACCGACACCGTCGACGGCTTTCGCCTCGACCACACCCCGCACCTGCTGAACGCCTCGTATCCCGAACTCCGCCGCACCCCCGGCCTGCACGACCTGCCGCTGCGCCCGTTCACGGCCGGCCTCGTCGTCGCCGACCAGCCGGACCGCCCCGCCACCCGCCACCACATCGGCCGCCACCGGAGCACAGGGGGCGCACTCACCACCGCACGCGCCCTCGCCGCCGCGGCCCGCGGCCCGCTCACCGGCGCCCCGCTGTCCGGCGCGCTGGAGGAGGCCCGCCTCACCACCGCGCTCTCCCGGCTGGCCACGGCCTCGCCGCAGCGCCTGCTGTCCCGCCCGGAACGCGCGGCGGCCGAGTCGGCCGGCGCCGGCCTGCTCCGCCCGCTCCTCGCCGCACTGCTCAGCGACCCCGGCCTCATCACGTCGAGCCGTGTCGCGGACCTCGCGCTGCGCTCGTTCGCCCGCGGACACGTCTGCCTCCCGGAGGGCGGCGCCGGCACCGTCCCCGACCGGCTCGCGGCGGTGCTGCCGCGCGGCGTGCTCCGTACCGGAAAGCGGGCGGTCTCCGTGGACACGACGGCGGTACGGACCGCCGACGGCGAGGCGCTGCCCTGCCGCTCGGTGCTGGTCGCCACCGGCGCCCGCGCGGCGTCCGACCTGCTGCCCGGCCTGCGGCTGCCGGACTTCCACCCGGTGACGGTGCTGCATCACACCGCCCCCGAGCCGCCGCTGCGGGAGCCCGCGCTGGTGCTGGCGGCCGAGGGCTCGGACGGGCCGGTGGCGCACACGGCGGTGGCCAGCGAGACGGACCCGGCGCGGTCGGCGTCCGGGCGGCCGCTGATCACCTCGACGATCCTGGGCGCGGCGGCGTACGAGCCGGTCACCGTCCTGGACAAGACGTCGCGCGCCCAGCTGGGCCGCCTGTACGGCACTCCCGCGGAGGACTGGGAGCTGCTGGCCGCCCACCACGACCCGGAGGCGGTCCCGGCCATGCCTCCGCCGCACGACCTGCACCGCCCGGTCCGCCTGGTGTGCGGCCTGTACGTCTGCGGCGACCACCGCGATACGAGCACCCCGCAGGGGGCGCTCCACTCGGGGAGGCGGGCGGCCACCGCCCTGCTGAACGACTTCGGCTGCCGCCCGGCCCCGCTCCCCGACCTGCGCCAGGCGGCGTAAAGCGCTGGCGGCGGCCTACACGAGCGCCGCCACCCGCTCCCGATACCCCCGCACCGGCGCCGCGTCCCGATAAGGCTCGAGCCGCCGCTCGAAGTCCTTCACGTACTCCCGCGCCCGCGCGGACCGCATCTCCGCGGCCTGCTGCGCCGCCTCCGCGCCGAGCACACACGCCTGCTCCAGCTCGCCGAGCCCCAGCCGCGCCGACGCCAGCACCACCCGGCAGAACAGCCGGCTGCGCGCATACCCCTGCCCCCGCAGCTGCAGCGACCGCTCGGCATGCTGCGCCGCGGCCCGGTACTGCTGCAGGTCCCGGTGGCAGTGCCCGAACTCGTCGGCCAGCTGCGCCTCGTCGAAGAACCGCGCCCAGTGCGGCACTTCGTCCCCGGGCCGCGCCGTCTCCAGGGCGCGCTCCGCCCGCGCCAGCGAGGACGTGGAGGCGCGCACCTCACCGAGCACGCCGTGCCCGCGCGCCTCCGCCGCGTGCAGCAGCGCCTGCACCGTCGCCGGCACATTGCTGCCCGCGCCCTGCTGCGCCACCCGCGCCAGCTGCACCGCTTCCCTGCCGTGCCCGAGATAGACCGCCTGCCGGCTCATGGTGACCAGGACATACGCCCCGTACCCCCGGTCGCCGGCCGCCTGCGCCAGCCGCAGCGCCTGCACGAAGTACCGCTGGGCGAGACCGTGCGCCCCGATGTCGTACGAGGTCCAGCCCGCCAGCCGGGTCAGATCCGCGGCCGCCGCGAACAGCCGCCGCCCGGTCACCTCGCTGTACGTGCCCCGCAGCATCGGCTCGACCTCGTGCTCGAGATACCGCACCAGCGCCTGCCGGGCGTGCCCGCCGCCGTACGCGTGGTCCAGGGCGCGGAAGAGCTCCGCGACCGAGCGCAGCGCGGCGATGTCGCCCTGCGTGACCCGCTGCCCTGGCAGCCGGTCCACCGACTCGCCGCCGGAACGCCCCGCCACGGCCGGCCGCGGGCCGCGGGCCTGCGACGGGACCCGTACCGGCTTGACGGCATTGGCGGCGGCCTTGGCCGCACCGTCGACGCCCTGTTCTCCGCGGGCCACCCGCTCGTCGGGGCGGCCGATGAGCCAGTCCCGGCTCGGCACGACCAGACCCGCCGGGGTGAAGGCGATCTTGCGCAGCTCGGCCTGGCTGCCGGTGTCCTTGCGCCACAGCCCGCTGACGATGTCCACCGCCTCCGCCGGGGAGGCCGCGAATTCCAGGCCCGCGTACACCGGCGCGCACGCGTCGAGGCCGAGGTCCTGGGCGGACAGCCGGCGGCCGAGCCGGCGGGTGAACACCTCGGCGATCAGCGCCGGCGTGGTGCCGCGCGGCTGCTGCCCGCGCAGCCAGCGGGTGACCGAGGTCTTGTCATATCTGAGATCGAGGCCATGCTCGATACCGAGCTGGTCGACTCTGCGGGCGAGCCCGGCATTGGAGAACCCGGCTTCCGCGATGAGCGCGGCTAGCTGACGGTTCGGGGTGCGCTGTGCGGGTCGGTCGGTCACCTGGAGGGTCTCCTGCCTGCGCCTGGGAGGACGCGACGGAATGTAGCGACCAGATCCGCCCTGATCGCCACCTTCGTCCGGCATTCATCCGATCGTGTGAGGAGCGGTCGTAAAGCTGCCGCCCGACCTCGGTGGGTAGGTCCCGTACGCCCGGCCGTACAGTGGCTAAGGACGCGACACTGAGCTAATGGGAGAAGACGTGGGCGAGCTGCGCTTCGTTCATCTGGGGTTCGGCGAGGACGCGGTCGAGTACCAGGCGGCCTGGCAGGAGCAGCGGCAGGTGCACTCGGCCCGGTTCGCCGACGAGATCCCCGACACCTGCCTGCTCCTCGAGCACCCCCCGGTCTATACGGCCGGCCGGCGCACCGCGGAGAACGAGCGGCCGCTCGACGGCACCCCGGTGGTGGACGTCGACCGCGGCGGCAAGATCACCTGGCACGGCCCTGGCCAGCTCGTCGGCTATCCGATCCTCAAGCTCCCGCGCCCGGTCGACGTGGTCGCGCACGTGCGCCGCCTCGAGGAGGCGCTGATCCGTACGGCCACGGAATTCGGCGTCGAGACCACCCGGATCGAGGGCCGCAGCGGCGTGTGGGTGCTGGGCGACCCGGTCGAGCAGAAGCTCGGCGGGCTGTCCCTGGACCTCGATCCGCGCATGCAGGACGACGACGAGTACGACCCGCGCCTCGCCGGTCCCGAGTACGCGCCGTCCAACGCCGGCCAGCGCCGCGAGGACCGCAAGCTCGCCGCGATCGGCATCCGCGTCGCCAAGGGCGTGACCATGCACGGCTTCGCGATCAACGTGAATCCGGACAACACCTGGTTCGACCGCATCGTGCCGTGCGGCATCCGCGACGCGGGCGTGACCTCTTTGTCGAACGAGCTGGGAAGAGAAGTGCCGGTCGCCGAGGTTCTCCCTGTCGTGGAGAAGCACCTGCGCGCGGTCCTCGAGAACGCCAGCCCGCTCCCCCGGGCCGTGTGAACTCGTAACCCCATGCAACGGTCGACCCGCATAACCGAAGGCGTACGCTGGTGAGCGGCGCGAAATCGAAGATGCTGACTTACCGCAGCCCAGCACAGAACTGAGGAGCCCGGACGTGTCCGCTGTCGCACCCGACGGTCGCAAGATGCTCCGCCTGGAGGTCCGGAACAGCCAGACCCCCATTGAGCGCAAGCCCGAGTGGATCAAGACCCGGGCGAAAATGGGTCCCGAGTACAACGCCCTGCAGAAGCTGGTGAAGAGCGAGGGGCTGCACACGGTCTGCCAGGAGGCGGGCTGTCCCAACATCTTCGAATGCTGGGAGGACCGCGAGGCCACCTTCCTGATCGGCGGCGAGCAGTGCACCCGGCGCTGCGACTTCTGCCAGATCGACACCGGCAAGCCGGCCGAGCTTGACCGCGACGAGCCGCGCCGGGTGGCCGAGTCCGTCCAGCAGATGGAGCTGCGCTACGCCACCATCACCGGCGTCGCCCGCGACGACCTCGAGGACGGCGGCGCCTGGCTGTACGCGGAGACGGTCCGCCAGATCCACGCCGCGATGCCGGACACCGGCGTCGAGCTGCTGATCCCCGACTTCAACGCCGTCCCCGAGCAGCTGGCCGAGGTCTTCTCCTCCCGGCCCGAGGTGCTCGCGCACAACGTCGAGACGGTCCCGCGCATCTTCAAGCGCATCCGCCCGGCCTTCCGCTACGAGCGCTCGCTGGAGGTCATCACCCGCGCCCGCGAGGCCGGGCTGGTGACGAAGTCGAACCTCATCCTCGGCATGGGCGAGGAGCGCGAAGAGGTCAGCCAGGCGCTGAAGGACCTGCACGAGGCGGGCTGCGAGCTGATCACCATCACCCAGTACCTGCGGCCGACGCCGCGGCACCACCCGGTGGAGCGCTGGGTGAAGCCGGAGGAGTTCGTGGAGCTGCAGCAGGAGGCCGAGGAGATCGGCTTCTCCGGCGTGATGTCCGGGCCGCTGGTCCGGTCCTCGTACCGCGCGGGCCGGCTGTACAAGCAGGCCATGGAGCGCCGGGGCGCGGCCGCCGCGTAACCGCCGCACTCTCACGGGAGGGCCGGGCTTTCATCGGGTTTGACCCCTTGGTCACGCACTGGTAACACCGGTGGGTGAGTATGGAGCCCGGCCCACTCATCATCTCCTTCACAACTACAGGGGGGCACGTCATGGACACGCTGCGCAGGATCGAGCGGGTGCTGCTGGGCGACGGCCAGCGGACCGCGCGGCGCAATGCCTGGAATGCGGTACTCGAGGACCGCCGGCGGGCCAAGGACCGGCGGGAGACCGAGGTCGTGATGAGGGCCACCGCGACCCGAGGCGCTCAGCCCACGTAAACTTTCGTCTTATGGCGAGCACGGCACCCCCAGAGAACACCGGGCGACTGAAGCAGATCGCTCTCACCTACAAGATGACCAAGAGGGCTGATCCCAAGGTCGGCCTCGTGGTCGCGGCCGTGGGCATCGTCATTCTCGGCGCCCTCGTCGGCATCGGATTTGCCATTGGGCACCCGATCTACCTGGGCATTCTTGGTCTGCTGCTGGCCCTGCTGGGCATGGCGATCGTCTTCGGCCGCCGGGCCGAGCGGGCCGCCTTCGGCCAGATGGAGGGCCAGCCCGGCGCCGCGGCGGCCGTGCTGGACAACATGAAGCGCGGCTGGACCGTCACCCCGGCCGTGGCCATGAACCGCAGCCAGGACGTCGTCCACCGCGCGGTCGGCAAGGCCGGCATCGTGCTCGTCGGCGAGGGCAACCCGAACCGGGTGAAGGGCCTGCTGGCGGCCGAGAAGAAGAAGATGTCGCGGATCGTCGCGGATGTCCCGGTCCACGATGTCGTGGTCGGCAACGACGAGGGCCAGGTCCCGCTGAAGAAGCTCCGCACCACGCTGGTGAAGCTCCCGCGCTCGCTCTCCGGCCCGCAGGTCACGACGGTCAACGACCGGCTGAAGGCGCTCGGCGACCTGATGTCGAACATGCCGATCCCGAAGGGCCCGATGCCGAAGGGCATGCGGATGCCCAAGGGTGGCGGCAAGGCGCGCTGAATCTCTTACGACGTGAATGGGCCCCGGTGCAGTGCACCAGGGCCCATTCACGTCTGTCGGAGCGCTCCAGGACTCAGAGGCGTACGACCACGGACCGGGCCACGCGGTCGTGCAGGCCGCGCGTATCGCGGTCCCAGACCACGGCCGGGATGACCAGGCACAGGAGCACCGTGCGGGCCAGCACCCGTACGAACGGGACCCGGCCGCCGTCGATCGACTCCACCCGGATCCGCAGGGCGGCCTTGCCGGGCGTCAGCCCGACCGTGCCGACGGTCAGCGCCGTCATCACGAAGAAGATCCCCAGCGTCCAGTTCCCCGCCGTGGTGCTTTCGCCACGGGCGAACAGGCCGTATGCGATCAGCAGGCACATCAGCCAGTCGATGAAGAGCGCGCCGATGCGCCTCCCCACCGAGGCGACCGAGCCCCGCCCTTCCTTGGGAAGCCCCAGCTGCTCGCCGCGGTATCCGAAGTCCACGCCCATGCTCTCGGCCGCTGCACGCGGCCCGGAGAGCCATGACCCGGCTGCCTGACGTCCATCCATTTCGCCCACGCGTCCAAAGGTACTGCGACACCCCGCGAAGAGCGGCGGGCGGGGGCGGGCACCGGAGATCTGGTTAACATCGCCGAAACAAATGGGTCACGCTCGAGAAATCCCCCGTGCCTAGGGTCGGGCAGGCATGCCACCGCACTGGCTGCCACTGAGCGCCCCGCCACCACCGACGCGCGTGGCGGGACTAGGAGGAGTTTGATGTTCCAGAACGCCGACGAGGCTCGGAAGTTCATCGCGGACAACGACGTGAAGTTCGTCGACGTCCGCTTCTGCGACCTGCCGGGCATCATGCAGCACTTCACGGTCCCGGTCGAGACCTTCGACCCGACCGAGCAGCTGATGTTCGACGGCTCGTCGATCCGCGGCTTCCAGGCGATCCACGAGTCCGACATGGGGCTGGTAGCGGACCTGTCGACGGCCCGCGTGGACCCGTTCCGCAAGGACAAGACCCTCAACATCAACTTCTTCATCCACGACCCGATCACCGGCGAGCAGTACAGCCGTGACCCGCGGAACGTGGCCAAGAAGGCCGAGGCGTACCTCGCCTCCTCCGGCATCGCCGACACCGCGTACTTCGGCCCGGAGGCCGAGTTCTACGTCTTCGACAGCGCCCGCTTCGAGACCACCGCGAACCGCTCGTTCTACGAGATCGACTCCGAGGCCGGCGCCTGGAACACCGGCGCCCTCGAGGACGGCGGCAACCGCGGCTACAAGGTCCGCTACAAGGGCGGCTACTTCCCCGCTCCCCCGGTCGACCACTTCGCCGACCTGCGCGCCGAGATCTCCCTCGAGCTGATCAAGAACGGCCTCCAGGTCGAGCGCCAGCACCACGAGGTGGGCACGGCCGGCCAGGCCGAGATCAACTACAAGTTCAACACGCTGCTCGCCGCGGCCGACGACCTGATGCTCTTCAAGTACATCGTGAAGAACGTCGCCTGGCGCAACGGCAAGACCGCGACCTTCATGCCGAAGCCGATCTTCGGCGACAACGGCTCGGGCATGCACGTGCACCAGTCGCTGTGGTCGAACGGCGACCCGCTGTTCTACGACGAGCAGGGCTACGCGGGCCTCTCGGACACCGCCCGCTACTACATCGGCGGCATCCTGAAGCACGCCCCGTCGCTGCTGGCCTTCACCAACCCGACGGTGAACTCGTACCACCGCCTGGTGCCGGGCTTCGAGGCGCCGGTGAACCTGGTGTACTCGCAGCGCAACCGCTCCGCGGCCATGCGTATCCCGATCACCGGCTCGAACCCGAAGGCCAAGCGCGTCGAGTTCCGCGCGCCGGACCCGTCCTCGAACCCGTACCTGGCCTTCTCGGCGCTGATGATGGCCGGCCTCGACGGCATCAAGAACAAGATCGAGCCGGCCGAGCCGATCGACAAGGACCTCTACGAGCTCGCTCCGGAGGAGCACGCCGGGGTCGCGCAGGTCCCGACCTCGCTGCCGGCCGTGCTGAGCGCCCTGGAGCAGGACAACGAGTACCTGCAGGCCGGCGGCGTCTTCACGTCCGACCTGATCGAGACGTGGGTCGAGTACAAGCGGGAGAACGAGATCGCCCCGCTGCAGCTGCGGCCGCACCCGCACGAGTTCGAGCTGTACTTCGACATCTAAACCGCCGATACACGGAAGCCCCCGCCGAGTACACCTCGGCGGGGGCTTCCGTGCGTGATACACCGACCCGGCGCCGCCGGCTCTTGACCTTTCACATAACATGCGGGTCGCAGTAAACGGTTGCTTCGCTCTCCCGGCAGCTACGGGGTGCGTAAACCGGAGTCTGACACCAACGAGGGGAATCAGTACGTGTCGCCCGCTTCCGCCCCGCCTCCGTGGCAGCCGGGGCCCCCGCCGTATTCACCCGCCGCCGGGGCCCAGCCCCAGCAGGGCGGGTACTATCCGCCGCCGCAACCCGGTGTGGGCTATCAGCAGGCGCCGGCCCCACCGGGCTATGTGCCGCAGCAGGGCGGCGGATTCCCGCAGCAGGGCGGCGGGTTCCCCCCGCCGCCGCCCCCCGGCGGCGGCCGCGCCCCCGGGCGGAAGGCGCGAATATGGGGCGTCGTCCTGATCGTGCTGGGCGTGTTCCCGATACTCGGCGCGCTGGCGGTGATCGCGGCGGCCGTCAACAACGCGCAGCGCACCGAGACCAACCCGGAGTTCGCCGCCAAGGCCTGGCACAACCTCAGGTCGGACAAGATCTTCCCGGCGCACCTCAAGGACACCTCCATCATCCAGGCCAACACCGGCTGGACCCGGCAGGGCATCCTCCGCAAGGGCTTCTCCTGCGACGAGAACCTGGGCGGCCCGTTCAAGAAGCAGGCCGAATCGGCCGGTTGCAAGCAGGTCCTGGCGGCCACGTACACCGACGACACCGGCAAGTACGCCGCCACGGTGGCGCTCGTCGTCACCCGCTCGAACAAGGCCTCCCAGTCGCTGGCCGCCGAGTTCGACGAAGCCGTCAACGCGCGCCGGACCACTGACCCGGTGAAGCCCCCCATCAGGCCGATCGCCGTGCCGAATACCCCGGCCGCGCAGTGGCGGGCCTTCGGCGGCGCCGTCACCGCGATCACCACGGTCGACGAGAACGCCCCCTATGCCGTGGCCGTCACCGCCGGGCATACGGACCTCAAGCGCAAGTTCGGCTATCTGCCCGGCACTTGGGCGGATCAGGGGCCGGACGAGGTGCGGCTCTTCCCGAAGATGGCCGACGAGCTCGCGAGCATCTTCAGCCGCACGTTCCCGCGGGTCATGGAAGGCGAGGAGACAAAGTGAGGCGCCTGAACAAGACGGCCCTCGCGGCCCTGGCGGGCGGCCTCGCGGCCGCGCTGGTCGGCACCGCCCCGGGCACCGCCGTCGCGGCCACGCCCGGCTGGGAGCGGCAGGCGATGTCGCTGCCGGCGGCGCACGCCGTGAGCAAGGGCGACGGCATGACGGTGGCCGTCATCGACTCCGGCATCGTCACCGACCAGCCGGTGCTCGCGGGCCGCGCCAAGAACGGCCCGGACTTCCTTAATGAGGACGACCAGAAGGAGTCCTGGTACGGCGGGCACGGCACGTCCATGGCGTCGAGCGTGCTGGACGTCGCGCCGAACGCGAAGGTCCTCGGACTGCGGGCCATCCGCGACCGCGAGGACCCCGATTACAAGACCTGGAACGAGGCCATGCAGGAGGGCCCGGGGAGCAACGACGGCCCCGTGGACGCGCTGCGGGACGCGATTCTCTACGCGGTGAAGCACGACGCCGACGTCATCTCGATGTCGCTCGGCGACGCCAGCTGGACGGCGCGCTACGACGGGGGCGAGGCCAACGCGATCCAGTACGCGCTCTCCAAGGGCGTGACCGTGGTCGCCTCCGCCGGGAACAGCGGCGACCTGAGCCGGATCGACGAGACCGGCAACGGCGACGACGAGAACAACATCGGCTATCCGGCCGGCTACCCGGGCGTGCTCACGGTGGCGGCCACCCAGCCGGGCGGCTCCCGCGCCTCCTTCTCCTCGGTCCACAACTACGTGGACGTCGCGGCGCCCGGCGTGGACATCTACGGCGCCGACAACCGCGGCAAGGGCCGTAAGTCCGGCGACGGCACCTCGCCCGCCGCCGCGCTGACCGCGGGCACCGCGGCGCTGGTGCAGGCGAAGTACCCGAAGCTGTCACCGGCCCAGGTGGTCCAGGTGCTGCAGAAGTCGGCCTCGCATCCTGGCTCGTATTCGCCGCTCACCGGCTACGGCCAGATCAACGCCGCGGCGGCGCTGCGGACCGCGGCGAAGGTCAAGGGCATCGGGTCGATGCCGGTGGGCACCATCGGCGCCGGGAAGTACTTCGGCCCTGGGGACGACGGCACGACCCCGCGCGTGAAGGCCAGCATCGACAACGAATACCTGACGATGGCGGCGGTGTTCGGCGTACCCGGGCTGCTGGCGGTCATCGGCGGAATCCTGCTGTCGATCCGGGGCCGAAAGGCCCGCAAGGCCGCGGTCGCCCCCGCGTATCCGACGGCGTACTGACGCTCGCTGTCAGACCCGTGTGTCACTCTGTGTGACATGAACGGGAATGGCGATACGGAGAGTTACGGCGGTGTCTACGGCCGCATCGCCGCTGCGACGGAGCGGCGGGCGATGCGGCGGCGACAGCGGGAGGAGTTCGCTCTGGCGCGGCGCTATGGCCTGCGGGCCCGGCAGGCGGCGCGGTTGCGGCAGGCCGGGCGGCGGAGGGGGCCGCCGGCGCGGCCGTCGCCGCCAGGTGTCAGTGAGCGGCGCCGAGTTCGATGAGGAGGACGCCGGTGGCGATCAGGGCGATGCCGAGGCCCATGACCTTGGTGAGGGGTTCGCGGAAGAGGATGCGGGAGGAGATGGCGGCCAGGGCGACGCCGGTTGCGGCCCAGATGCCGTAGGCGACGCCGAGGGCCATGCCGCCGTCCAGGGCGAGGGTGAGAAAGGCGAAGGCGGCCAGGAAGCCGGTGACCACGGCGAGGAACCACTTCCTGCTGCCGCCCCGGGAGGCCATCCGCAGCGAGAGGGAGGCGGTGGTCTCGGTCAGGATCGCGCCGGTGAGGAAGAGCCAGGTCATGCCTGCGCTCCTTCCGTACGGGATGGGCCGCCTGCTCGGGATGCGCCGCCGGCTCGGGATGCCTCGCGGGCCTGGCGGGCGTGTGCGGCCTGGGAGCCGAGTTCCACGCACATCACGCCCGCGATGACCAGGCCGATACCCACGCCCATCAGGGCAGTCAGCGGGTCGCCGAAGATGACCTTCGCCATGAGTGCGGTGAGGGCGACGCCGCAGGCGGCCCAGATGCCGTAGGCGACGCCCAGTCCCATCCCGGCGCGCAGCACCAGGGACAGGGCGGTGAACGCGCCGACGTAGCCGACGACGACAAGGAGGTACCAGGCCGGGGCGTCCAGGGCCGCGCGCAGCGCGAGCGTGGCGGTGACCTCGAGCAGGATCGCCGCGGCGAGCAGCAGCCATTGCCTCATGACACGGTCTCGTCCTCGAGGAGTTCGTCCGCGACGGCAAGGAGTAGGTCGCGGTCGCGGTCCGGGACGGGGAAGACGCCGGTGGCGACGGCGGTCCAGTAGCCGTCGGCGAGCAGGCGGGCGGCGGTCAGCCGGCCGTGGACCGACGCCGGCAGGTCGTCGGGCAGGTCGAGCCAGGGGCCGAGACGCCGGGTCCAGCCCTCGGTGAGGGCGTCGCGGTACAGCGCGTCGCAGCAGATCGCGTAGTCGGCGCGGTCGAACTGCTCGGTCAGGGCGACCTGGACGTAGGCGCGGATCCGCTGCTGCGGAGTCGCCGTCTCGACGGGCTGCCCGAGACGCTCCTGCAGGAGGGTCACCCATCGCCCGGCGGCGTGGTCGACGACCGCGAGCATCAGGGCTTCCTTGGTCGGAAAGTGATACATCAGCCCCGGCTTGGTCACCCCGACCTGCTTGGCCGCGGCATCCAGCGTGATCGTCCCGCCCCCCTCGGCCCGGAGCAGCTCCAGCGCCCCGTCCAGAATCCGAATCTTTGCGTTGCTTGCCATGCCGCCACTTTACCATCCGGAAGGTAAAGTACTGCGAATGTCGTCGCTGTCGCTGCCGTGGGCGGTGCGCATATGAATGCGCCAAGTCCCGTCGTCTGCCTGCCATTTCGCAGACGTTTTCCATGTTGATCCGTTAGGTTCTCTGCCACATCGGTCACTGGTGCGCCCATTCGGGCGTGTGTGCAGTCCATGGGAGCGTCTGTGCCTGAGGTCGTGGGGTTGGAGAGTCTGCTGAGCAAGGAGGGCTTTTTTGCCCGCCTGTTCGGGCGGGCTTCCGATGGCTCCCGACAGGATCCGCTGTACGGGCCCGATCTGCCCGTGGTGCTGCTCACCGGCGGGCCCGGCATGGGCAAGGAGCGGGTGCTGCGCGAGGTCCGGGACCGGTTCGCGAAGAAGCTGCCGGTGATCTACGTGGACTGCCGCCGGCCCCAGTACGCGACGCAGGCCGAGCTGGAGCCCGGCGCCCGCTCGGCGCCGACGGAGATCCTGTTCGACATCGCGCAGCGGCTGAGTACGTGGGACGGTACGGGGGGTTCGTTCACCTTCCCCCGGCTGTTCGCCGGCCTCGCGGTGCTCGCGCCCGGCGTCCAGGCGGGCAGCGCCGCGGCGGTCGCCACCGAGGTCGAGCGATACGAGCGGATCGCCCCGCAGCGCGGCCGGCTCGGCCTGGCCAGGGGCGGCTTCTGGAGCACCGTCACCAAAGGCACCCTCAGCGGGCTGCTGACGACGGCCGCCACCGGCACCCTCGGCCCGATCCCGGGCGTCTTCGTCAACGCCCTCGCGAACGCGGTCCTCGCGCGCCCGGCGTCCGGCAGCGGCAAGAAGGCGCTGCAGCGGAGTTACGGCGCCTATCGCGGCGCGGGCGGTCAGCCCGAGCACGGGCTGACGAACCTCGCCACCGACTTCCGCTCCGGCGGGGACGGGCGGCGGCTGGCGGAGGACTTCCTCTTCCGCGTACTGCGCGAGGATCTGGAGGCGGATTACGCGTCGCCCACCGGCGTCATGTCCCGGGTCGGCCGCCCGGTGCTGCTCTTCGACCACGCCGACTCACCGCTCGGGCAGGGCCTGCTCCGCGCCGTACTGGCCGAGCGCCGGGACGGGCAGCGCGACCGCGTGGTCGTCGTCGGGACGGCACGCCGGCCGGACGGCGGAGCCTTCCTGCACCGCGGGCAGTTGCTGGACGAGACGACCCCGCCGGCGGCGTTCCGGCCCGGCGACGGCTTTCCGTCCACCTGGACCCGGCCCGCCGACGGCGCGGCCGCGGGAGCCACCCAGGCACCGCTCGCCGACGGGGTGCTGCTGCTGCGGATGCCGTTTCTCACCAACGTCCAGATCAGCGACGAGATCGCCCGCTGGCAGACGGGCGCGCCCCCGATGGGCGGTGCCCACGCGCTGCTGATCGAGTCCGCCGTGACCCGGCTGAGCAATGGCCGGCCGCACACCGTGCGCCGACTGGCCGCCGCGTCCTCCGAGTTCCGGATGCCGGACGACGCCAACCACCGCGATCTCCTGGACGCCCCACTGCGCGACGACGTCGCGCCCGCGCGACCGGTGGCGGAGATGCTGGTCCAGGAGCTGATCGAGGACCAGCTGCCGACGGAGCTGCCGCCCGTGCACCACTCGCAGTGGCTGGATCTGCTCACCCACCTGTCCATCACCCACGACGAAGAGTGCGCCGACGTCGTGCTCCGCCACCACCAGCAGGGCCACCTGCACCAGCTGCGGGCCCATCAGGTGGCGCGCCTGCTCGCCGACGCCGGATGGCCGCGCTGCGAGCGGCACTTCATCGGTGACTTCGGCCTGCGCCAGTTGCTGCTGCACCGGTTGTACGGGCTGCTGCCCGACGGCGCCGCCTGGTACGCCGACCATCAGCTGCTGCGGGACCACTACCCGGCGGCCCCGGCGCAGAACGGGTCCCCGCCGCCCGGCGGGGCGTTCCGGTCGGCGACCGCGCATCACATGAACCACCACCTGGTGTCCGGCGGCGTACCGGACGTCATCGGCCATCTGGTGAGCGCGCTGCCCGGGCGGCCCCAGGAGTGGTGCGCGGAGCTGCTCGAGATCGCCCAGGCGCCGTATCCCCCGGGAGCCGACGCCCGGCTGCAGCGGGCCCTCGGCAGGGTCCCGGTCCCCGGGGAGCCGCTGCAGCGCACCGTCGACCAGCTGCTGCACACCGTGTGGCTCTGCCAGGAGCGGACCCGGCCGATCGCGGCGACGCTGGACGGCGCACTGGGGATGCATCTGGCGGTGCTCGGGGGCATGGAGTTCGACGGCGCCGGACTCATCGGTCCGGCAACGGCCGCTTGGCCGGGCAAGGCATCGGCCGACCAGCCGCTGCTGCCCTGTACCTGCGTGAAGTAGATCGTTCTGAGGAGACAACGGGGATGCCCAGGTGGTTGCAGCTACTCATCGCGGTGCTCACCGCGGCCGCGATCGGCCTCGCCGTCTGGGGCGGCATCTCGCTCTACCAGGCGGGGAAGGAGCCCGACACCTGCACCGACGGCATCGAGAAGATCGACGGCGAGTGCATCGGCGTCAACGCCGACGGCTATGACTTCGAGACCGCCGAGATCAGCGACGTGGCCAAGGCGATCGCCGCCGAGAACAAGCGGATCGAGAAGCAGCCGCACGTCACCGTGGCGATGATGCTGCCGCTGCAGTCCGACAAGCCGTCCGTACGCCGGCAGATACGCAGCGACCTGCAGGGCGCGTACCTGGGGCAGCGGCGGGCCAACGAGGGCGAGGGCGAGCCGCCGAAGATCCGCCTCGCGCTCGCCAACCCCGGGCGGGATTACGGGCGGCAGAAGGACGTCGTGGACACCCTTCTGGAGTGGGCCGACTCGAAGCAGCACAAACTGCGCGCCGTGACCGGCTTCAACCTCAGCCTCGACACGACGGAGGCGGCCGTCAAGCGGCTGACGAAGCACCGCGTTCCGGTGCTCGCCTCCCGGATCAGCGGCGACAGGATCTCCAACAAGGAGACCACGAACGGCACGGACAAGCTGAAATTCCCCGGCCTCGCCCGGATCATCCCCACCAACGGTGACGCGGCCAAGGCGCTGGCCGACTACAACGGCGAACGGGGCCTGCGGAACCAGAAGACCGTGCTGGTCTACGACTCCCGCGAGGACAGCTATGTCCAGTCGCTGGCGGACGCTTTCACCAGCATCAAGGAGAAGGGCCCCGCCGGTCAGGCCGCGATCCCCTTCGAGTCCCCGGCCATCGACGAGGCCGGCACGACCGGGAATCAGTTCGCCTCCATCGCCCACAACATCTGCGGATCGAGCGCCGATACCGTCTATTTCGCGGGCCGCACCCTGCACCTGCGGATCTTCGCGCTCAAGCTCGCCGCGATGCAGTGCGAGAAGCGGCACTACACCATCATCAGCGGCTCCGACGCCGCCTCGCTGCGGCAGAACATGTCGGAGGACGACTGGGGGGACCTGCGCGGTGCGGGCGGCAAGCCGAAGGTGACGGTGCAGTACGCGGCGCCGGCGCATCCGGGGGCGTGGAAGGCCGAGTTGGCCGAGCGCACGGACAAGCCGCAATACCTCAAGGAGCCCGACGAGGCCCTGGGTCGCCTCGAAGACGAGATCGACGCCGTCCACGACGAGAACATCAACCTCGGCTCCGTACCGGACCTGAAGGACTCCCGCACGATGCTCGTATACGACGGTCTCATCACCATCGGTACGGCGCTGCACCAGGCGCAGCAGGGGGGCACCGAGGACCTGCCGAGCCGGCGCGACGTCGGCGCGCAGTGGGCACTGCTGAATTCCCAGTCGCGGGTGCAGGGCTCCAGCGGCCTCATCTGCCTGACCAGCAGCGGGAATCCGTACGACAAGCCGGCCGCCATAGTCGAGCTCGATCCGGGCACGGAAGGCAAGGGCGAGCTGAAGTTCGTGGGGCTGGGGTGGCCGACCGGCAGACCGCAGCTGCCGAACTGCGTGATCCCCAGCAGCTCCTGAAGCCGAGCAAACTGGCTACTCTGCATCCGTGAACATCGACCTGACCTTGCTGCCCCGCGTCGCCTATCGCGATCAGGAGATCACCGCGCCGCGGCTGCGCGGGTTGCTCGCGTTGCTGGCGGAGGATCTGAAGACGGGGGCCGGGACCGGACGGCTTGTCGAGGGGCTGTGGCCCGATGAGCAGCCCGAGCGGCCCGGCAAGGCGATTCAGGTGCTGGTGTCGCGGGCGCGGTCGCAGCTCGGGGCCGAGGTCATCGAGAGCACGCCCACCGGGTATCGGCTGGGGCTGCGGGCGGAGCAGGTGGACAGTTCCGCGCTGCTGCTGCATGCCGCCGCGAGTGCCGAGCGGGCGCGGGCGGGGGATCATGCCGGCTCGCTGGCGGCGGCGGATGCGGGGCTGGCGCTGTGGGAGGGCGTGGGCGAGGACGCGGGGGACGACGAATTCCATGATCCCGTAGCCGCGTTGCGCGCCGAGCGGGCGCCGGTGCGTCGCACCCTGATACGACACCGCGCGCTCGCGCTCGCCCGGCTGGGGCGGCACTCCGAGGCCGCCGGGCCGCTCGACGAGGTGTTCACGGAGCACCCGCGGGACGAGGAGGTGCTGGCCGAGCTGCTGCGCGGGATAGCGGGCACCGCAGGGCCGTCCGCGGCCCTCGCGCGCTACGAGACGTACCGCCGCGAGCTCCGCGACGATCTCGGCACCGACCCGGGGGCCGCGCTGAAGGCCGTACAGCAGGAGCTGCTGAGCGGTGAGGCGCCGACCGTACGACATGGGGTGCCGCACGAGCCGAATCCGCTGCTGGGGCGGGACGCCGATGTCGCCGCCGTGGCCGGGCTGCTGGAGACCGCGCGGGTCGTCACCGTCGCCGGGCCCGGCGGGCTCGGGAAGACCCGGCTCGCGTACGCCGTGAGCCGGCGGGCGCGGCAGCGGGTGGTGTATTTCGTGCCGCTCGCGGGCGTCACCGACGACGCGGACGTGGCCGCCGAGGTGGCCTCCGCGCTCGGCGCGGGCGAGGGGCCCAGCCTCGGGGGCGCACCGTCCTCCGACGCCGGGTCCGCCATCCTCGGCGTGCTCGGCTCCGGACCCGCGCTGCTGGTGCTGGACAACTGCGAGCAGGTCGTCGGCGGCGTCGCCGCCCTCGTCCAGTCGCTCGTCTCCGCCTCCAAGGACCTGCGCGTGCTGACCACCAGCCGCGCCCCGCTCGACCTCAGCTCGGAGTCCGTCTACGGGCTGCCGGAGCTCGGCCTCGAGACGATGGTCGACCTGTTCGGGCAGCGGGCCCGCTCGGCCCGGCCAGGGGTGGAGCTGCCGGACGAGCCCGTACGGCAGCTGTGCCGGCATCTCGACGGGCTGCCGCTGGCCGTGGAGCTGGCGGCGGCGCGGGTACGGGTGCTGTCCGTACCGGAGATCGCCCGCCGCCTCGGCGACCGCTTCACGCTGCTGCGCGGGGGCGCGCGGGACGCGCCGGAGCGGCACCGGACGCTGCACGCCGTCGTGGAGTGGAGCTGGAATCTGCTCGAGCAGGACGCGCGGGCGGCGCTGCGTTCGCTGTCCGTCTTCCCCGGCGGCTTCACCGCGGAGGCCGCCGAGCAGGTGCTCGCGGACGGGGACGGCGACGCGCTGCTGCTCATCGAGCAGCTCACCGACCAGTCGCTGCTGCGTGCCACCGACACCCCGGCCGGGATGCGCTTCCGGATGCTGGAGTCGGTACGGGAGTTCTGCGCCGCCCGCCGGGTGGAGGCGCGCGAGGACGAGGCGGCCACCGCCCGGTTCCTCGGCTGGGTGCGGGACTTCGGCCGCCGGTACCACGACGCCATCCTCGGCCCGGATCTGCTGCAGATCTGGGAGCTGATCAGGGCCGAGCAGGACAACCTCGTGCCGGCCCACCGGCACGCCCTCGCCCACGACGACCTGCCGACGCTGGCCGCGACCACCGCCCTGCTGGGCTGCCTGTGGTCCACCGACACCAGCTACGAGCGGCTGCTCACCCTCACCGCCGAGTCGGGCCCGCCGCTGTCCCACCACCACCCGGAGCCCGCCGACGCGGACGTGGCGCGCACCGCGGCGACGATCTGCACGGCGAGCCTGTTCATGGGCAACGGGCCGCGTGCGGTGCGCCAGTTGGTCACCCTGCGCCGGCTGCCGGCGGCCCCGCCGGACACGCTGGTTCGGGCGCTCGCGGTGGTGCTGCAGGCCGTACCGGACATGCGGCCGCCGGACTACGAGGTGCTGCAGGAGCTGTGCCGCAGCAGCGAGCCGCTGCTGGCGGGCGTGGCCGAGATCGTCGCGTCGTATCTCTGGGAGGGCGCCGGGGACCACGACCGGGCGCTGGAGTCGGCGCGGCGGATGGTCGCCGCGCTGCGCCCGCTGCGCAGCCCGATCACGACGATCATCGGCCATGGCCGGCTCGGCGAGCTGTGCCTGCAGGTGCAGCGCGGCGAGGAGGCATACACGCATCTGAAGGACGGCCTCGAAATACTGCTCGCGCAGGGCGGCTACCGCGACTCGGTCGGCATGCGCCACGCCCTGGTCCTCGCCTGTCTGCAGCGCGGCGAGATCGACGAGGCCGAGGAGTGGCTGCGGCAGGCGGAGCTGGAGCAGCCGGCGGAGGGCATCGAGCAGCTGACCCCCGATCTCGGCACCCGCGCCGAGATCGCCCTCGCCCGCGGGACGACGGAGGTGGGGCTGCGGCTGTGGCGGAGCGCGGTGGAGTCGATGGGCGCGGGGGCCCAGGAGTATGCGGCGGACCCGTTCTTCGAGCGGTGGGCGCTGGAGGTCCGGTCCACGGCGCTGACGGCGCATGCGCACGCCGGGCGGCTGGAGTTGGTGGCGGGGCTGCACGACCAGCTGCGGGAGCAGCTGCGTTCGCTGCTGGCGGCGCCGCCCGCAGGGCCGGCGGAGCTTCCGGTGTACGGGACGGTGCTGCACGCGCTCGGGATGGCCCGGGTGGTGGAGGGCGACGCGGCCGGGGTGCGGATGCTGGCGCTGGCGGAACGGCTGCGGGTGCAGCGGCAGTTCCAGCCGACGATGTCGGCCGAGCGGGCGCGGGAGGCGGCGGAGAACGCCGACGGGGCGGCGTACGCCGACGCGGTGTCGGAGTACGCCGCCCTGGGGCGGGACGATTTGCGGGAGGCTGCCCGCGGGCTCATCTCGATTACTTCGGGTCGCGGTTGAAGGACGCCTTCGACCAGTAGTAGCCGAGGACGGCCAGGCCGATGCTCCAGGCGATGGCGAGCCAGCCGTTGTGCCCGATCTCGCTGCCCAGGAGCAGGCCGCGCAGGGTCTCGATCACCGGGGTGAAGGGCTGGTATTCGGCGATCGGCTGGAACCAGCCCGGCATCGACTCGGCCGGCACGAAGGCGGAGGAGATCAGCGGCAGCAGGACCATCGGCATCGCGACGTTGCTGGCACCCTCGGCGTTCGGGCTGATCATGCCCATCCCGACGGCGATCCAGGTCAGGGCGAGGGCGTAGAGCGCGGTGAGGCCGAACGCCGCCAGCCACTCCAGCACATTGGCGTCCGTGGACCGGAAGCCGATGGCCACGCCGACCGCCCCGACCAGCAGCACGCTGGCGATGCACTGCAGGACGCTGCCGATGACGTGCCCGATGAGGATCGAGCCGCGGTGGATGGCCATCGTACGGAAGCGGGCGATGATGCCCTCGGACATGTCCATCGCCACGGACACCGCGGTCCCGACGACGGTGCTGCCGACGGTCATCATCAGGATGCCGGGGACGATGAACGCGATGTAGTCGGCTCGGTCGGCGCCGGCGCCGAGTCCGGCGCTCATCGCGTCACCGAAGATGTAGACGAAGAGCAGCAGCAGCATGACCGGGGTCAGCAGCAGGTTCAGGGTGAGCGACGGGTAGCGCTTCGCGTGCAGCAGGTTGCGGCGCAGCATGGTGTTCGAGTCGCGTACGGCGAGGGCGAAGGCGCTCATCGGACAGTCTCCTTGGTCTGGTTGGGCTTGCTGGTGCCGCTGGTCAGGGCGAAGAACACGTCGTCGAGGTCGGGGGTGTGGACGGTGAGCTCGTCGGCGTCGACGCCGGCGGAGTCCAGCCAGTCCAGGATGGAGCGGAGCTCGCGCTGGCTGCCGTCGCTGGGGATCTGGAGGGTGAGGGACTCGTCGTCGCGGGTCGCCTCGCGGAGCGCGTAGCCGGCGGACTGGTAGGCGGCGGGGTCGGAGAACCGGAGGCGGACGTGGCCACCGGGGATGAGCCGCTTCAGCTCGTCGGCGGTGCCTTCGGCGACGATCTTGCCGTCGTTGAGGACGGCGATACGGTCGGCGAGCTCGTCGGCCTCCTCCAGGTACTGGGTGGTGAGGAAGACGGTGACGCCGTCGGACACGAGCTCGCGGATGATCCCCCACATGTTGTGGCGGGACCGCGGGTCGAGACCGGTGGTCGGCTCGTCGAGGAAGATGATCCGCGGATTGCCGACCAGCGTCATGGCGATGTCGAGCCGCCGCTTCATGCCGCCGGAGTAGGTGGCGGCAGGCTTCTGCGCGGCCTCGGTGAGATCGAACCGCTCGAGCAGCTCGGCGGCGGCCCGCTTGCCCTCTTCCTTGGAGAGGTGGTGCAGGTCGGCCATGAGGAGCATGTTCTCCTCACCGGTGATCAGCCCGTCCACGGCGGAGAACTGCCCGGTGACCCCGATGGCGGCCCGTACCGCCTGCGGGTCGGTGGCGAGATCGTGCCCGCCGATGTGAATGTCACCGGAGCCGGCGTCGGCACTGATGAGGGTGGAGAGGATCTTCACGGCGGTCGTCTTGCCGGCACCGTTCGGGCCGAGGAGCGAGAAGATCGTGCCCTGCGGCACGGAGATGTCGATGCCATCGAGGACGATCTTGTCCCCGTAGGCCTTGCGCAGCGCGGTGGCTGCGATGGCTTGGGTGCTCGGTGTCGTCGTCATGCCCCAGAGCTTGGGGTGGGGCGCCTTCAGGGTGGTTTCAGTGCGGTTTCAGGGTGTGGGGGGTGGCTTCGTTTCCTGGCGTTTTGGCTGGTGGCGGGGGTGTTTCGC
>NZ_JAAKZV010000510.1 GCF_011044975.1 Streptomyces coryli
GTCCCACACCCCGGACACCCCCCACCGCACGATCCACTTCCGCGGCGGCACGGCAACCGCCCAATGCCTGCCCGACGGCCGCATCTTCCTCTCCAGCTGGAGCCCAGCGGCCGGCTACACGATCGAGGAGGCCACCCGCGGCCCGTCCCGCACGGCCCTCCTGGAACTGGAACCGTCCTCGGACGACACCGAGGACCTGGCAGTCACCCTCCGCTGCACGAACGACCGCCCGACAACGGCACCGCCGCCGCCTGAGGACGCCGACGACAGCGACGAGGACTAGGCCCCCGCTCCAGGAAAACCGGGCGTTGACCGGCGGCCCGCCAGGGCAGTACTCGACATAGGCTGTCCAGGCGCGCCCCCACGAACGGAGAAACCCACGATGAGCGAACCCGGCGCCGGAGGCGCAATCGTTCGCCGCGACACCCTCCGCTCCCAACTCGCCGAAGCCCTCCGCGACGAAATCCTCGCGGGCCGGCTCGAAGCCGGCCGCCACGTCACCGTAAAAGAGCTCGCCGCCACCTACGGCGTCTCCGCCACCCCCGTCCGCGAAGCCCTCGTCGACCTCTCCGCGCAGGGCCTCCTCGACGCCGAGGAGCACCGCGGCTACCAGGTGCACGCCTTCACCGCCGCCGACTTCCGCACCATGGTCGAGGCCCGCGCCGTCGTCACCGAGGGCATCTTCCGCTCCGCCGCCGAGTCCTCGATCGACCTGCTGCCCGCCGACCGGGCCGCGCTCGCCACGATGCGCCGCCGCGCGGAGGAGGCCGAGCGCGCCGCACGGGCCGGCGACCTTGACGTTCTCGTCCACTATGACCTGCGCTTCTGGCGTGAGATCAGTGACCTGGCGGGGAACCCTTATCTCACCGAATTCCTGGACCGGATGCGCATCCAGTGCTGGGTCTTCGCGGTCCCGTACCTGCGCCGCGAACTCCGCCGCACGGCGGACGCGGGCGCGGCCCTGCCGAACCCGTTCTGGCACGGCCACCGCGAGCTCGTCGACGCGGTCGAGGCCAGGGACATGGCCGGGGCCGAAGCCATCATCCATGCGTACAACAAGCACACCCTCGCACTCATCGACCAGCTCACAGCCGAATGACTACGCTGGCCTGACCCGCGGAAACCGCACTACGCAAAGGAGTCCCGGATTGGCGTGTGACCTGTGGCTGGTGCCGCTTGTCGACGTGCTGTGCCACAGCGCCGACAACCCCTTCGCCGAAGAGCTCGCCGTATACGACAAGGCCCTGGGCGAAGCCGGACTGCCCCCCGTCCCCGTGAACAGCTACATGCCGGGCCTCTCCGGCGAGGTCGCCCCGGTCGCCGGCTTCGACTACGACGCCCTGCACTTCCTCCGCCGCGCCTACCTTCTCCAGCAGTGCGGCCTGGAGATCACCCCGGTCGGCGAACTGGGCAGCGACTACGAGCAGCTGCTGGAGATGTTCGAGCAGACCGCCCAGCAGTCCCACCTGGTCTGGCACTACGACCACGCCGGCGCCTACGTCCCCGTCGACTTCCCGCACCCCCTCGCCAACGACGAACTCCTCGAAGGCGGCGGCCCCCTCGGCTCCAGCCAGGGCCTGATGCGCGAACTGCTCACCATCGCCCCGGCCCTCGGCATCGACCCGGACAACCCACCCC
>NZ_JAAKZV010000511.1 GCF_011044975.1 Streptomyces coryli
GGGTTGGGGGTGGTGGCGGCGCGGGCATGAGTGCCGGCGGTGCCATGCCTGGCGGCGCGGATGGTGCCGGCGGGACGGGTGTTGGTACGGGCGACGGAGCGCACGGGGCGCAGGTGGTGCCCGGTGCCGTAGCGGGTGGCACCGTGGACGCCGTATCGGCGGCCTGGGCCGAGCGGCTCGCTCGCGCGCTCGCGCCGCTGGGGGAGCCCGGCGACGCCGCGACCGGGCTCCGGCACCCCGGCGAACTGCCCGAGACCGTCCGCCTCCTCGACGAGCTCGGCCTGGCCCGAGCGACGCCCACGGCGCTCGCCGCCCGCTGGACCGAACGCACCCAGGCGCTCGCCGTCTTCGGCGCGGGCCCGACGGGCCCGCTGGAAGCAGACCTCACCCGCGACGGCGTCCACCACGTCTACGTCGAGGGCCCGGCCGGCAGCGGCAAGACAGAGCTCCTCCGCTCCCTCGCCGCGTCCCTGGCGGCCTCGGAACGCACGGACCGGCTGCGCCTCATCCTCGTCGACGGCGGCGGTACGGAGCGGGGTGAGGGGCTGCGCGTATGCACGGATCTGCCGCATGTAGAGACCTATCTGCCGGCTGCGGATCCGGTGCGGATGCGGGAGTTCGCGCAGGAGCTGGCGGGTGAGCTGAAGCGGAGAGCGGAGCTGTCGGCGGCGGCGGTCGCGGCGGCTGGGGCGGATGGCTCCGAGGGTGATGGCGGGCGCGGAGCGGGCGGTGACGGCGGGCCGGGAGGTTCTGGCGGGCTGGGCGGACAGCGCGGTCCGGGAGGCTCCGGCGGACAGGGCGGGGCCGGGGGCTCAGGCGGTCCGGTCGGTCCCGGCGGGGGTGGTGCCGGCGGCTCCGCTACGGGCGGTGTACCGGGGCCGCGGACTGCGGCGGGCTCGGGTTCGGGTCCGGGCGCCGGCTCTGGCGATATCGAGGCGCCGCCGAGCGGCACGCTGCGGCTGCGTACGCGCGACCCCGGCCGGGCGGCCGAGGCCCCCGCGCCGGACCCGCGCGCCGCGCGGCGTGCGGTGGCGGCGCTGCCGGCGGTGGTCGTCCTGGTCGATGACTACGACGCTTTGGTCGCGCCGGCGCTCGGTTCGACGGCGCGACCTGCCGCGGGCTCGGTGGTGCGCGCGCTCGACGCGGTGGCGCGGGAGGGCGCGCGGCTGGGCATGTACGTCATCGCGGCTTCCGGGCGCCCGGAGCGTACGGGATCGACGACGGCGGCGGAGCTGGCCGGCTTGTGGGTGTCGCTGGGCGCGCTGGTCGAGAGCGGGGGCGAGGATGCCGCCGCTGCGCCGCCGGGACGGGGTGTGCTGGTGTCGAGGGCGGGTGGCTCGGCGACGCCGTTCCAGGCGGGCCGGGTCACGGGCCGCATCCCGCGCACGACGACGGCACGGCCGACGGTGGTGCCGCTGGAGTGGGAGCGCATGGGCGTACCGGCCACGGCCCGGCCCCTGCGGGAGCTGGGGAACGGGCCTACGGATCTGGCGTTGCTGGCGAGTGCGCTGCAACGGGTGTGACGCTGCGGATCAGTGGGAGAGGGGGGCGGGCGGCTTGGCATCGGATGGTGACGGCCGCACCGCCGAGTCGCCTCTTGGCGCGGTGCGAGTGGGATGGCTGGCTACGGGGG
>NZ_JAAKZV010000512.1 GCF_011044975.1 Streptomyces coryli
GCTGCACCCTCCCCAGAACGGCACTGAACGACGCATGCCCCAGCACATCTACGGGTCCGAGCACGCCGCCGCGACTGACGCGGCACCGGACCCCGTGCGTCCGGCGGCGCCGGCCTCGCTGGAGGAGCTGTGGCGCTCGTACAAGGACAACGGGGACGGGCGGCTGCGGGAGCAGCTGATCCTGCACTACTCGCCGCTGGTGAAGTACGTGGCGGGCCGGGTGAGTGTCGGGCTGCCGGCGAATGTGGAGCAGGCCGACTTCGTGTCCTCCGGCGTCTTCGGGCTCATCGACGCGATCGAGAAGTTCGACCCGGAGCGGTCGATCAAGTTCGAGACCTATGCCATCACCCGGATCCGCGGCGCGATGATCGACGAGCTGCGGGCGCTGGACTGGATTCCCCGCTCCGTACGGCAGAAGGCCAAGGCCGTGGAGCGCGCCTACGGGACGCTGGAGACGGCGCTGCACCGCACGCCTTCCGAGGCCGAAGTGGCCTCCGAGATGGACATCAGCCTGGAGGAGCTGCACGGCGTTTTCAGTCAGCTTTCCTTCGCGAATGTGGTGGCGCTGGAGGAGTTGCTGCACGTCAGCTCCGAGAGCGGCGACCGGCTGAGCCTGATGGACACCCTCGAGGACACCGCGGCCGACAACCCGGTCGAGGTCGCCGAGGACCGCGAGCTGCGGAGGCTGCTGGCGCGGGCGGTCAACACGCTGCCGGACCGGGAGAAGACCGTGGTGACCTTGTACTACTACGAGGGGCTCACGCTCGCGGAGATCGGGCAGGTGCTCGGGGTCACCGAGAGCCGGGTCAGCCAGATCCACACCAAGTCGGTGCTGCAGCTGCGCGCGAAGCTGGCTGATTCGGGGCGCTGAATCGTTCCCTGAATCGTTCCCTGAATCGTTCTCGGAGTCGGTCTCGGAGTCGTGCTGTGCGAGGCCTGTGCGGTCGGCGGGTGCGGTATCCGGTGACCGTCGGTGGGTCCGGGCAATACAGTGGATGCGTGCCCAGGATTCGAGCGGCCTCGGTGGCCGAGCACCGGACGATGCAGCGGGACTCCTTGCTGGAGGCGGCCCGCACCCTCCTGTCCGAGGGCGGTACGGAGGCGCTGACCTTCCCCGCACTCGCCGAGCGGACGGGCCTTGCGCGGTCGTCCGTGTATGAGTACTTCCGCAGTCGCGCGGCCGTGGTCGAGGAGCTGTGCGCCGTCGACTTCCCCGTATGGGCGGCCGAGGTGGAATCGGCGATGGCCGCGGCCGAGGGGCCGGAGGCCAAGGTCGAGGCTTACGTGCGCAGCCAGCTGTCGCTGGTGGGGGATCGGCGGCACCGGGCCGTGGTGGCGATCTCCGCGATCGAGCTTGATGACGCGGCGCGGGAGAAGATCCGCGCTGCGCACGGCGGGCTCGTGGCGATGGTGGTCGAGGCGCTGGGAGCGCTCGGGCATGCGCAGCCGCGGCTGGCGGCGATGCTGCTGCAGGGTGTCGTGGATGCGGCCGTGCGGAGGATTGAGCTGGGGGCGGAGTCGCCTGCGGCGGTGACGGAGGCGGCGGTGGGGATGGCTTTGCGGGGCGTGCGAGGGGCGTAGCCGCCC
>NZ_JAAKZV010000513.1 GCF_011044975.1 Streptomyces coryli
CCCGGGCGCGCCGGCGCTTGGGGCGCGGGCTGGGGCGCCTGGGCCGCGGGCTGCTGCGCCGGCGCGCCCGGGGGCGCGAAGGCGGGCGGGGCCGCGGTCTCGGCCGGCGGGGCGAAGCCCGGGGCCGCGCCGGAGTCCTGCGCCTGGCCGCCGCCCTGCTCCTCCAGGACCTCGCCGCCGAAGTGCTTCAGCAGCGCGTCGAGGCCGCCGTCGAAGCCCTGGCCGATGGCCGCGAAGCGCCACACGTCCTTGAAGTAGAAGTCGCCGAGCATCACGGCGCGTTCGGTCGTGAACTCGGAGCCGTCGAAGGCGTAGCGCACGACCTCCTCGCCCCCGGCCACGATGCGGATCCAGCCCGGGCCGACCTGCGACATCTGGCCGTTGCCGTCGATGGTCGCGGTGAAGGAGAGGCGGCGGATCTGCTGCGGGATGCGGTCGAGCGTCACGCGGAAGGACTCGGTGTCGCCGGACTGGGCGCCCAGCAGCTGGATGGACTCCTCCGGCGACTTCGGCTGGTTGAAGAAGATGAAGTAGCTGTCGTCGGAGAGACGCTCATCTCCATCGAGGCCGAAGCAGCTGATGTCGAAGGTGAGTCCGGGCGCGGTTATGTTCACGCCGACGTACAGGTCGGTGCCCGCCGTCAGGTCACTGATTTTGGCCTTGTGGCCACGCTGGAATTGCCTGGACATGCGAAACGACCATCCCCCTGCAGATGTTGACATAACGACCGTGCCGGCCGGTGGCTCACCCTAGTCGCTCGATTCGCCGCCCGGGAGGGCGGGTTCTTGTTCCCGGTCCTCATCGCGGGCCGGCGGCACGTAGGGCAGCGATTCGCCGGCGACCACGCCCTCGAGATAACCGCGGGCGCGCTCGGTCCGCGGATACGCCTCCATCAGGCGCCAGAAGGCGGGGCCGTGGCCGGGCTCCAGCAGATGCGCGAGCTCGTGCACGAGCACGTAGTCGATCACGTACTCCGGCATCCCCTGGAGGCGGTGCGACAGCCGGATGCTGCCTTCGGACGGGGTGCACGAGCCCCAGCGGGTGTTCTGGTTCGTGACCCAGCGGACGCTCGCGGGGCGGGCGCGGCCGCCGAGGTACTGCTCGGAGAGCCGCGCGGCGCGGGCGGCGAGCTCGGCGTCGCCGGGCCGGCGCCGCTTCTCCTGCGCCTTGAGCTTGTCGAGCATGACCGCGACCCAGCGCTCTTCCTCCGCCTCGCTCATCCGGGCGGGGATCAGGACGACGGTGCGATCGCCCTCGCGATAAGCGGATACGGTCCTGCGCCTGCGCGCACTGCGGCGGACCTCGACCGCGCTCGTGGGTCGGGGCGTGCGTCCGGCGGCGTGCTCTTGGTCGGCAGGCACGCCTCGACGTTACCTGTTGAGACGGACATAAGTCCCGGGCCGTGGCCAGATCCGGGCGTCGTGGCCACACGGCCCGACCGGCTTGTCGTACTAATTCCCCCAGCCTGTGGATAACTTTCGGCCCTGCGATGGCCGATCGGGCAAGGTGAGGGCGTGATCGCGGATGGGGGGCGGTCGTGGTGGTGGGCGTGGCTTCGGCCAGGGGTGATGGG
>NZ_JAAKZV010000514.1 GCF_011044975.1 Streptomyces coryli
GTTTGGGGGGCGTGTCAGGATGCCGGGCGGTCCACCCGGAAGTGGAAGCAGCCGTACTCCACCGCCCGCACGTGGACCTGGACCACCTCCGGGTCCGTGAAGGCTTCTGCCAGTGCCTTGTCGAAGGCGGCGTTCGCGTTCTCCGGGAGTTCGACCAGGCGGCCGCCCGCGATGTGTCCCCGCGCGTCGTAGCGGCGGAAGGCGCGCAGGGCGCCGGGGCTCGCCCACGGGTAGCCAGCGGCCTCCGGGGCCGGGCCGCCGCAGTCCGCCGCGTGGATGAAGACCGGGCCCTGTTCGTCGTACGCGCCCGGCTGCGCACCGGTCTCCGCCGCCCAGCGGCGCAGGGGTGCGTACGAGACGAGTGCGATGCGCTCGCCCAGCTTGCTGGGGCGTAGGCAGCAGCGCAGGGGTACGCCGTTGTCGTCGTTGTAGTACGGGTGCATGGGCCGGCCGGCGTCGTCGCGGATGCGGAGCTCGGCCAGGGCGGCGGGGGTGATGGGCTGGGGGCGGTAGGTGCTGGTCCCTGTCATGGCTCCAGCGTCGCCAGTTCGCGCCCGTTCCGCTGGCGGGAATCCGACATGAGCTTTTCGAGGACCGACGCGGCCTGATGGTCCGCCCCCAGCTCGTTGGGATGCAGCGGTACGGCCAGCCCCGGCGGGTTGACCGTCAAGGGGACCAGGCCCTCCACCCACTTGGTGCCCGGCCACTGGCACACGTCGTGTCCCACGCTCCCGCTGTACGTGTCCACGAGCCGTACGTCGAAGGCTTCGACATCCCGGTCGGCGCGTGCCACCGCCCGGGCGAGTGCCGCGTTGAGTTCCTTGAGTTTCTCGCCCAGCCACATCAAGTCGCCGTCGTTGACCGGCACATACGGGTAGCAGCCGCGGTCCGTGGGCACCGCGGCCAGGTAGTCGACGACCAGGACGGTGGCCTTCGGGGCGAGCCTGTGCGTGCGCTTCAGTGCCCGGTAGACCTTGTCCTCGACCGGGGCGATGCGTTGCGACAGCTCGTCGACGCCGTCGCGCACCCAGCCCTTGCGGCACTGGCCGCCGAAGGGTGCGGGCAGTGCCAGGCCGGGCAGCAGCTCCAGCGACGGCAGCAGGTTGAAGCACGAGACCGCCGCGCCGGCGAGGTCCGCGTCGTTGCCGCCGATGCCCATCGTCACCAGGTCGGTGGTGGGTGTCAGCCGGTCGAACTGGGGCGGGTTCGTGCCCTGGGCGACGCCCAGGTGGTTGATCTCCTGGGCGCGTGTGAAGTGCTCCGACGTGGCGGAGCCGCACGTCGCGTCCCGGAAGGACGTCACCTTCAGCCGCTCGGCGACCTTCTTCGGGTAGTTCCACGTCGACTGGAAGCAGGCGTACGGCGTGTGCTCGCTCGAGACGTTCATGAACAGGGCGACATCGGCCGACCACGAGTCGCCGAGGGCCACGTACTCCTTGAACTGCCGGTCCTCGGGCGCGGACGCCGCCTGCGCGGGCAGGGCGGTGGCGAGCAGCGCGGCCGCGGCGGTGACGGCGCCGGCCAGCCGGGTCGGGCGCGAGGGACGGGGCGTACGGGAGGGG
>NZ_JAAKZV010000515.1 GCF_011044975.1 Streptomyces coryli
GGGTAGGGCTGGGGGCGGCGTTACTCGGCGGCCGCGAGGGCGGCCACGACCGCGTTCGCCAGGCGGTCCAGGTACGCGGCGGGCAGGCGGGTGCGGTCAAGCATCAGGCGCCAGTAGAGGGGGCCCGCGAGCAGGTCCATCGCCACGTCCGGGTCCGGCCGCGCGGCCAGCTCGCCGCGGTCGGCCGCGCGGCCGACCATCGCGGTGACGATCCCGTGCTGCGCCTCGCGGAGCGCGCTCTGCAGCGTCTGGCCGAGCTCGGGGCTGCGGGCGGCCTCGGCGAGGAGGTCAGGGAGGATCTGGGCGGCCATCGGGTGCTGGAGCACCTTGGCGGTGACGTCCAGGAGTGCACGTACGTCCCCGTACAGGGAACCCGTGTCGGGCGTCGGCAGGCTCTGCGCGGCGAGGCCTGAGACGACGTCGAGGACGATGGGCAGCTTCGACGGCCAGCGGCGGTAGACGGCGGCCTTGCCGACCCCGGCGCGGCGGGCGACCCGCTCGATGGACAGGCGGCCGTAACCGACCTCGGCGAGCTCCTGCAGCACCGCGTCCCGGATCGCGTCGGTGACGTCCGGGCGGAGCACGGCGGCGCCGGCGGCGGGGCGGCGGGCTTCGGGCGGCATGGGCCGATCCTAACCTTGCTTTCCCTTTACGTTGGAACGCTTGCGTTCCGACGTCGACGGGGGCTAGCTTCGTTTGCGGGGACGACGGAACGGACCCGTTCCATCGTCTCGTAACGAAGGAGACCGATGACCCCGTACGACCTCGCCACTGCCCACGGCCTGACGCCCATCGGCCGCCGCCCGGGCATCGCGGCGTACGCGCGGCAGCTGTGGCAGCGGCGGCACTTCATTCACGAGTTCGCCCGCGCCCGCCACCAGGCGCAATACAGCCAGGCAAAGCTCGGCCAGCTCTGGCAGGTCGCCACCCCGCTGCTCAGCGCCGCCGTCTACTACCTGGTCTTCGGCGTCCTGATGGGCACCAAGCACGGCGTACCCGACTACATCCCGTTCCTGGTCACCGGCATCTTCGTCTTCACCTTCACGCAGTCCTCGGTGCTCGGCGGCGTACGGGCGGTGTCCGGGTCGATCGGACTCGTACGGGCGCTGCACTTCCCGCGCGCCGCGCTGCCGGTCGCGCTGGTGCTGCAGCAGCTGCGGCAGCTGCTGTGGTCGCTGCTCGTGCTCGCGGGGATCCTGCTGGCGATGGGCGAAGTCCCGTCACCGCGCTGGCTGCTGGCGGTACCGGCGCTGGGGCTGCAGCTGGTGTTCAACACCGGGCTGGCGCTGGTCTTCGCGCGCCTGGGGAGCCGGATGCCGGACCTGGCCCAGCTGATGCCGTTCGCGCTGCGGACGTGGCTGTACGCGTCCGGAGTGATGTATTCGATCGCCGACAAGACGGCGGGGGCACCGGCGGCGGTGCGGCACGCGCTGGACCTGAACCCGGCGGCGGTCTATATCGACCTGGTGCGGCACGCGCTGATCGACAGCTTCGGCGGGGGGCAGCTGCCGCCGCACGCGTGGGCGGTGGGCTGTCTCTT
>NZ_JAAKZV010000516.1 GCF_011044975.1 Streptomyces coryli
GTGCTCGAATCGAGGGCATGGATGGTCGGGGTGCGCCCGTAGGACGACGGATCGTCCTCGGCGCGGTGGGGCTGGGTGCCGGGGCGGTGGTCGCGGCGCCGTTTCTGCAGCGGCAGGTCGAGCGGGGGCTCGGGGCCGTGGCGGACAAGGATCCCACCGGGGTGAGCGGGCTGCTGCCCAATGGGGGCGGGTTCCGGTACTACTCGGTCGCCACCCGGGTGCCGCGGCGCGGGGCGGACGACTACCGGCTGACGGTCGGCGGGCTGGTGCGGCGGAAGGCCTCGTACACGCTCGACGAGCTGCGGGCGCTGCCGCAGACCCGGATCGTGCGGGATGTGCAGTGCGTGACCGGGTGGCGGGTGCTCAAGACGCCCTTCGAGGGCGTGCGGCTGTCCCGCATTCTCGACGACGCGGGGGTGCGGGGGCGGGCCAAGGCCGTGCGGTTCGTCTGCTTCGACGGTACGTACACCGAGAGCCTGACGCTGGCGCAGGCGCGGCGGGACGATGTGCTCGTCTGCCTGCGCATGCAGGACAAGGCGCTGCCGCACGCGCACGGGGGTCCGGTGCGGCTGTATGTGGCGCCGATGTACTTCTACAAATCCGCGAAGTGGCTGTCCGGCATCGAGCTGACGGACGAGGTCGTGCCGGGCTACTGGGAGCGGCGCGGGTACGACATCGACGCCTGGGTGGGGCGGTCCAACGGGCGCGACGATGCTCCAACGACCTGAGCGGGTACGGCGCTTCAGTGCCGCCGAGCGGTGGGTGCACCGGAGCACCGCGGTGCTGATGGGCGTGTGCATCTTCACGGCGGCGGTCCTGTACGTGCCGCAGCTGGCGGAGCTCGCCGGGCGGCGGCGGGTGGTGGTGCTCGTCCATGAGTGGAGCGGGATTCTGCTGCCGGTGCCCGTGCTGGCGGGTCTGGTCTCCCGCGCCTTCCGGGCGGATCTGCGGCGGCTGAACCGCTTCGGGCCGCACGACGGGCGGTGGCTGCGGGCGGCGCTGCGGCGGCGGCCGGAGGGGCGGGAGGCGGGGAAGTTCAACGCCGGGCAGAAGGTCTACGCGGCGTGGGTGGCCGGGGCAGGGCTGGTGATGCTCGGGACCGGGGTGCTGATGTGGTTCACCGACCTGGCCGGGCTGCGGTGGCGGACCGGGGCCACCTTTGTGCACGACTGGCTGTCCCTGGGGCTTGGGCTCGCGGTGGCCGGGCACGTATGGCTCGCGCTGTCCGACCCGGAGGCGCGGCGGGGGATGCGGACCGGGCGGGTGGACGCGGGGTGGGCGCGGCGCGAGCATCCGCTGTGGGAGTCGGCGGGCGACGGTGAGGCAGCGGCCGGCGACGGCCGGGCGGCGGTCAGCGACGGCGAGGCAGCAGGCAGAACGGGTGGCCCGCCGGATCGGCCATGACCGTCCAGCCGGCCGGGTTGGTGTGCAGGTGCGTCGCGCCCAGCGCCTCCGACGCGGCGCGGGCCGCCGGGAGGTCCGTAACCGAGACGTCCAGGTGGGCCTGCTGCGGGTGGGCCGGGTCCGGCCAGCGCGGCGG
>NZ_JAAKZV010000517.1 GCF_011044975.1 Streptomyces coryli
GCACGAGCAGCCCTGCGCCGCAGGTGCGGCAGCGCTGCTCGTGCTGGCCGACGGTCGCTTCCCGGCAGGCGGCCACGCCCACTCCGGCGGCGCCGAGTCCGCGGTGAATGCCGGGCGTGTACGGGACGCGGCGACCCTCGCGTCGTACTGCCGCGGCCGGCTGCACACCACCGGCCTCACGGCGGCAGCCCTGGCGGCAGCCGCCTGCGCCGGCCTCGATCCGCGCGACCTCGACACCGCCGCCGACGCCCGCACCCCGTCCCCCGCGCTCCGGGCGGCAGCCCGAAGGCTCGGCCGTCAGATGCTGCGCGCCGCCCGAGCCGCCTGGCCCGCACCCGAACTGGACGCGCTGGCGCGCGCGTTCCCCAAGGGCACGCACCAGCCCATCGTCCTCGGCCTCGCCGCCCGCGCAGCGGGATTGCACCCGGCCGACGCCGCCCACGCCGCCGCGTACGAAGCCGTCTCAGGCCCCGCGACCGCGGCCGTACGACTCCTCAGCCTCGACCCCTTCGACGCCACCGCCGTACTCGCCCGCCTCGCTCCCGAGATGGACGGCGTCGCCGCCCGCGCCACCGCCGCGGCGGAGCGAGCCGCGGCCGAGGGCACCGACGCCCTCCCCGCCGCCTCCGCGCCGCTGCTCGACATCACCGCCGAGCAGCACGCCACCTGGCCCGTACGCCTCTTCGCCTCGTAAGCACAACTGCCGGGAGCCGGAACTCATGCACCTCGACCACGACCTCGACACCTTCCCCGAGCGCCACACCCACAGCGCTGCCGCCTGGCTCCCGAACGGTCGCCGCCGCGCCCTGCGCATCGGCCTCGGCGGCCCGGTCGGCTCCGGCAAGACGGCGACCGTCGCGGCGCTGTGCCGAGCCCTCCGTGACGACCTCTCGATCGCCGTCGTCACCAACGACATCTACACCCGCGAAGACGCCGAATTCCTCCTCAACCAGGCCGTCCTGCCCCCCGAGCGGATCACCGCCGTCGAGACCGGCGCCTGCCCGCACACCGCGATCCGCGACGACATCTCCGCGAACCTGGAGGCGGTCGAGGACCTGGAGGAGGAGCTCGGCGGCCTCGACCTGATCCTCATCGAATCCGGCGGCGACAACCTCACCGCCACCTTTTCCAAGGGCCTCGTCGACGCCCAGCTCTTCGTCATCGACGTCGCCGGCGGCGACGACATCCCGCGCAAGGGCGGCCCGGGCGTGACGACGGCGGACCTGCTGGTGGTCAACAAGACGGACCTGGCCCCGCACGTCGGCTCCGACCTGGCCCGCATGGCCGACGACGCCAAGTCGCAGCGCGGCGAACTCCCGGTCGCCTTCCAGTCGCTGCGCGGGGCTGAGGGCGTGGGGCCGGTGGCGGACTGGGTGCGGGGGCGCCTCGCGGCGTGGCGGACGGCCGGGGAGCCGGCGGATGCGGCTTCTGACGCGGCTTCCGGCGCGGCGACGGTACGGGCATGACCACGGCCCCGGCCCCGGCAACCGCACCACGCCTTGCCACGATGGGCGCACCCCCACCAC
>NZ_JAAKZV010000518.1 GCF_011044975.1 Streptomyces coryli
GGTGTCTGGGGTGTCTGGGGTGTCAGGGGCTGTCATGGCTGGAGACCGTAAATGCCTTGAACATTCTGTTGATTGCGGTGCTGTTTCGCCCCCGTATCGTCACGTCACGTCATGTCACGTGACGGCGAGGTGGGTGTGGTGGTGGGCGGGGTGGTCGATCTCGTCGAGTACGGCCACGGCGAGGTCCGGGTATGAGATCCGGGCGGTGAGGTCGCCGTGCTTCTGGACGGTGTAGTGGCCGGTGCGGCCGGCGTCGTGGTCGAAGTCGCCTGACGGGCTCAGGTATACCCAGTCGAGGGTGTCGGCCTCGGCCCGTAGCACGTCCAGGCCGGCGGCGTGGGCGAGGCAGAAGGGGCGGAACTCGGCGGGGAAGTCGGGGGAGTCGAGCAGTCTTGTCGTGCTGTCCGGGCCGGGGAGGAGCGTGGCGAGGCCGATCGCGACGAGGCGGTCGACGCCCGCGCGCGGGAGGCCGGTGGCGAGGGCGCGGGACGCGGCCGGGAAGAAGGCGGCCGGGTCGGTGCCCTCCCCGTACACCGCGGCGGCGTTGACGGCCGCGCCGTGTCCGGCGGCGCCGAAGACGATGACGGGGGCGGCTGGGTTGGTGGTGAGGTCGCTCATGCGGGAGAAGGTAAACCGGGCCCTGGTTACCTCCGGGATACCGCTTAGGCTGGCGGCATGACCGTGCAGCCGGTGTCATCGCGTCCGCAGCTCAGTCCCGACATGTTCGACGAGCTGTGCCCTTCCACGCTGCTGCCCTTCCGCTTCGGGGACAAGTGGGCCCCGCTGGTGCTGCGCTGCCTCGAGGACGGCCCGCGCCGCTTCTCCGAGCTGCGGGTGCCGCTGAACCGGGTCACCCCGAAGGTACTGACACAGTCGCTGCGCGGCCTGGAGCGGAGCGGCTTGGTCGCGCGCTCGGAGTACGACGGCGGGACGCGGGTCGAGTACGCGCTGACGCCGCTCGGCCGCAGCATGCTGGAGCCGATGGCGGCGGCGTGCGCCTGGGCGGCCGAGCACTGGGACGAACTGCTGGACGCGCGGGAGGCTTACGACGCCTCCTCCGCGGGGCAGGCGTGAGGTTCAGTCGCCCAGTAGCGCTGTGAGTCGTGCCGCCTGCTGCTTGTAGGAGCCGAGTGGATTGCGGCGGTGTGCGCCCTCGTTGTGGAGCAGGAGATGCAGCCAGATCAGCGCGATCAGGCGGCGGCACTCCAGGAGGCGGGCCGCCTCGGCGGGGGAGAGGTCGAAGTGGGCCAGGAAGTCCCGGTCCACGTCGAAGTCTGTGTCCACCCAGGTGGAGATGTGCTCGGTGATCTCGGCCAGCTCGAAGACGCGGTCGCTGCGGCCGGAGGTCTCGAAGTCGACGAGGCGGACTCGGTGGTCGGCGGTGTCCCAGAGGTAGTTGGAGAGATTGCCGTCGGACATGCCGAAGACGGGGTGGTGGCCGGGGCCGTCGTTGGTGAGGCGGGTTGTGTGCAGCCAGCGGACGCCGGTGGTGTAGGCGGCGGTGGCTTCGGGGGCGGTCCCGGCT
>NZ_JAAKZV010000519.1 GCF_011044975.1 Streptomyces coryli
GCGCCACACCTGGACCGGTGAGGACGACGAGCGCAACCCCAACTGGGAGCGTTCCTACGCCCAGGTGAAGAAGAACATCCTGCACGCCTTCGTCGAGACCTACTCCCTCTCGCTGCAGCAGACGCTGCGGCAGTTGGCCTCGGCGGCGGGCTCCGCACCGGGCGGCGACGGCCGCTCCGCCGGCCGTGAGCTGCCCGCGCTCGCCGTCCGCGACTGGCCGGGTACCGCCGTGCGCGGCGTGACCGAGGGTTTCTACGGGGAGCCCTGGACGCAGTCACAGCGGCTGGACCAACTCGACTTCCTCGGCCGCACGAAGCAGAACCGGTACCTCTACGCCCCGGGCTACGACCCGTACCGCCAGGCCCGCTGGCGCGACCCGTACCCCGCGGGGCAGCGCGCCGACTTCCGCGAGCTGGCCGCGCGCGCCCGCGCCAATCACGTCACCCTCGCCTGGGCGGTGCAGCCGGGGCAGCGCTTCTGCTTCTCCTCCGAGCGCGACCGGCGCGATCTGCTGCGCAAGGTCGACGCGATGTGGGCGCTGGGGGTGCGGGCGTTCCAGCTGCAGCTGCAGGATGTGAGCTATAGCGAGTGGCATTGCGGCGCCGACCGCGAGGAGTTCGGGGAAGGCCCGAAGGCGGCGGCTGAGGCCCAGGCCCGTACGGCGAACGCGCTCGCCGCGCACCTCGCGGAGCGGCACCCGTCGGCGGCGCCGCTGTCGCTGATGCCGACGGAGTTCTACCAGGAGGGCTCGACCGCGTACCGCAAGGCGCTCGCGGCGGCGCTGCACGACCGCGTCGAGGTGGTGTGGTCGGGCGTCGGCGTCGTACCGCGGACGATCACCGGCGGCGAATTCGCCGCCGCCGAGAAGACCTTCCGCCACCCGCTGCTCACCCAGGACAACTACCCCATCAACGACTACGCCGACGACCGCGTCTTCCTCGGCCCGTACCAAGGCCGCGAACCCGCGGTGGCGATCCGCTCGGCGGCGGTCCTCAGCAACGCGATGCAGCAGCCGCTGGCTTCCCGCATCCCGCTCTTCACGGCGGCGGACTACGCCTGGAATCCGCGCGGTTACGACGCGCAGGCCTCCTGGCGGGCGGCGGTCGACGACCTGGCGGGCGGGTCGGGGAAGTCGCGCGCGGCGCTGCGGACGCTCGCCGCGAACTCTGTGTCTTCGGTGCTGGGCGCCGAGGAATCGGCGTATCTGCGGCCGCGACTGGCGGAGTTGTGGCGCGCGTACGAGTCGCGCGACGGCAAGGCGCTGGCGCGCGCGGCGGAGCGACTGCGGCCGGAGTTCCGCGCGATGCGCACCGCACGGGCCGATCTGGCGTCGGTGGCGGACGGGGCGCTGGCGGCGGAGGTGCGACCTTGGCTCACACAGCTGGCGCGCTACGGGGAGGCGGGCGAGCGCTCGGTGGACCTGCTGCTGGCGCAGGCGCGTGACGACGGCGCGGGTGCGTGGCGGGCGCGGGCGGAGCTGGAGCGGGTGCGGGTGGAGT